>NZ_NKHQ01000024.1:0-271911 GCF_014467265.1 Xenorhabdus sp. TS4
GCTAAGCAGGTTTATAAAGGCTTGAGCCGTATGCGGTGAAAGTCGCTCGTACGGTTCTTAGAGGGCGGGTGCGTAGTAATACGTGCTCGCTACTCGACGACAACATAAACCGTTATAGTTCACCGATTGAAGCTCTGACAGAAACGTTAGCTGAGTGGTTCAACTCTAATGAATTCAGAGGTTGTGCATTCATCAATACAGTCATCGAAATAGGAAAGGAGCAACCACAAGTTATTCCTCTTATTCAGGAGCATAAAAAGCAAATGGAACAGGTCATTGCGTTTTCTCTCCCCTCAGAACTTAGTGGAAAACGCCTAGCACAGAAATTTGCTTTACTTATCGAAGGTGCCATCACTATGATGCAACGCACTGAGCACAGTGATGAAGTCTTGTTACTATTGCGGGAGTGTCTATCGGATATTTCTATGTCTGAATGACTACAAGTCAACATTACAACAACAAATTCGAAAAATTCACGACCCAAAGTCCCTCTCTGAACGGGTGTGTTTCTGTAGAGCCTGTACTGCATTTTGTGTAAATGCCTTTCTCAGAGGTGACCATCTAGGCGGTCACCTCACTTGACAATATATGCATCCCACAAGATTTAAGGTAATCAAAGGTCTCATCATCATCACTCTTAATGATCAACCCATTTCTGCCTCGACTAAGAAGTACTCGATAGCTGCCAAACGTGTAGTGATCTTGTGTTCTTTTATACTTACTTTGATCTGATAAGACTATACGACCATTGCCACCAAAACATACAACTCACCAACTAAACTTAATTAGACACATTGCATTTTCCAATATTGATGAACCTATTTCAGGCAATTTATGGGGCACCATTAGCTATAGCACATAATTATCTCTGTATCTTTGTGTTGTAATATCCTGACCATAACTATCAATGAGGAGTAAAAAATAATGAGAAAAGGTATTGTAATTCACGATTATGTTAGCGCTTATCCAAATCCGATCAAATTACAAGCTGGAGATATTGTTTCGATCAGCCATAGCGATATTGAATACCCTTACTGGATTTGGACGACAAACTCTTTAAATGTCAGCGGCTGGGTTCCCCAACAAATTCTGTACCTCATTTATCCTGATAACGCAATATGTAAGGAAGATTATACGGCTCACGAGTTAACAGTAAAAGCGGGAGAATATCTGTATCTGGATCAGGTATTAAATGGTTGGTATTGGGCATATAAAGACTCAGGGGAAGCAGGCTGGCTCCCTCTGGAATATATAAATTCTAATATACCATAATGATACAGCCACCCCAGTATTAACCACAATATTGTGATTACACTACCCTCTTATTATCAAGGTATTCAATAGTATTAATGGGATACGTTACTGAGCAAAGGAGACTAAAGTAATGAAGTTTATTCCCGATTATAATCATATCCATGCAGCACATTCTCGTATTAAACCCTATATCAATAAGACTCCTGTATTCACATCAACAACTGTCAATGAACTCTTTGACGCCCAAGTCTATTTCAAGTGTGAAAACTATCAAAAAATGGGAGCATTCAAATTCCGCGGAGCCATGAATGCTCTATGCCAGTTTAGTGATGAGCAGAAAAAAGCAGGGGTTATTGCTTTTTCATCAGGCAATCATGCACAGGCAATTGCGCTGGCAGCTAAGTTACTGAATATTTCTGCCACCATTGTCATGCCACACGATGCTCCCCAGGCCAAGATAACTGCAACCAAAGGCTATGGTGGTAAAGTCGTTTTTTATGACAGATATACTGAAGATCGCGAAGAAATTGGGCGGAAACTGGCGGAAAAACACGGTATGACACTCATTCCGCCTTTCGATCATCCACATATCATTGCTGGTCAAGGCACTGCGGCTAAGGAGCTGTTGGAAGAAATCGGTGAGTTGGATGCTCTGTTTATACCTCTTGGCGGTGGTGGTTTATTGTCTGGCTCTGCGCTTGCCGCTGCTCACTTATCCCCTACATGTCAGGTTTTTGGTGTCGAGCCAGCAGCCGGTAATGATGGTCAGCAATCTTTTAAAAAAGGTGAAATAGTTCATATAGATACCCCAAAAACAATCGCAGATGGTGCTCAAACACAGCACTTGGGGCAACATACTTTTGCCATCATTCGCCACCTTGTCAAAGGTATTCTTACTGCGTCAGATGATCAATTAATTGATGCCATGTACTTTTTGGCAGAGCGAATGAAAACCATTGTCGAGCCTACTGGTTGTTTGGGGTTTGCTGCGGCAAAAGCAATGCGGGAACAATTGAAAGGGCAACGTATCGGAATTATCTTGAGTGGCGGAAATATTGATATAAAACGATATGCACATTTGTTAGCAAACAAGATCTAACTAGCATTCATTGTCTAATAATTAAAAGACCCGATTAGCATGATAAAAATGTGGAAAATGTTTCTACTTAGCTTTTTTCTGCTCCTTCTTTAACTTCCGCCATAACGTTGTGCGGCTAATTCCCAGATATTCTGCTGCCGCACGCCGATTACCTGAAAATCTCGCCACAATACCATGTAATGAAATACCGTGTACTGAAGGCGTGTTTTCAATAAAAGAAGGGAATGCAATTTGGGCGGATTTCATACTGCTGTTAATGGTATTGGTGCCAATCTGGCGCTCAGGTGAAAGTGATAATATCAATGCGGAGGTTAACGCCTGTTCTGGATGAGCACTTAAATAAAGCGCTATCCGTTCCATTAAGTTACGTAGTTCACGTACATTTCCCGGCCAATGATAAGCGTGCAACACATCATGACACCCAGCAAGCTCCTGTATCCTCAATGCAAAAACGGGTAAGTTAAGTACCGCAAAAGCCCGTTGTAAGTACTCTATTGCCAACAAACCAATATCATTTCCCCTCTCCCTTAATGCTGGTACGTTGATCCGCAATACACTTAAACGGTAGAACAAATCTGCCCGAAAACGCCCTTCTCTAACCCAAGTATCCAAATCACAATGTGTAGCACAGATGATCCGTACATCGACGGCAATCGGACGATATCCACCAACCCTGACAACAGATTTTTCTTCCAATACCCTTAATAACCGCGTTTGCAAAGGCAACGGCATTTCACCGATTTCATCCAGAAATAACGTCCCTCTGTGTGCAATTTCAAATAACCCCGCTCGCCCACCACGTCGTGAACCGGTGAAAGCACCTTCCTCATAGCCAAATAATTCAGCCTCCAGCAAAGACTCGGTAATCGCGCCACAGTTAACCGCCACAAACGGCCGTGGATGCTTACCCGCTAACGGCCCATATCGCAAGGTATATTCATGATGAATAGCCTGCGCCACCAACTCTTTTCCTGTACCACTTTCTCCCTGAATTAAAACTGTTGCCGTCGAGCGGGAGTACAGCATAATAGTATTGCGCACATGTTCTACCGCAACAGAATTGCCTCTGATATCGTTGATTGTATGCCGTGTGCGTAGTTTGTCTTCTGTAGGATAAGGAGAAATCACAGCTTGATTGAGTTTGCTCATTCGAGCCATCTCCAAAGCATCTCGAAATGCCTGCCGAATAGAATCCGCTGAATAGACAAAAACCCCCACTAACTCAGCTTCATAAGCAAGATCGGTAATCAATCCTGCCCCTACTATCACTTTGATACCCATCGCCTTCAAAGCATTGACCTGCGTCCTGGCATCTTCCTCTGTGACATAACTGCGTTGTTCAATACGCAAATTGAAACGCTGCTGAAATTCTTCTAATACAGGCAAAGTATTCTGGTAGGTAATGACACCAATTCGGGAGCTAATTTGTCGGGCACGAGCCAATGCCTGCATAAAATCAAATCCGCTGGCTTTGGCAATAATCACCGGCACAGATAAACGGCTTTTTAAATAGGCCCCATTAGACCCCGCGCAAATCACAGCATCACAGTGTTCGGTTTCTAGCTGTTTGCGAATATGTTGAACCGCACGCTCAAAACCCAACTGAATCGGTGTGATATTAGCCTGATGATCAAATTCCGGCGTAATATCACGAAACAGATCAAAAAGCCTGGAAACAGAGACTGTCCAGATCACCGGTCTATTGTTATCACGTTCACCTGCGTTTGTTGATGTCATATCTCCTCCCCTATTTCTTGTATACTGTTTCATCACCAAATCATGAAACAAAAATGAAACACAATTGATTCAAGATGAAACAAATGTACATTATAGCCAATAGCTAAACAGTAACCACTTATCACCCCAAACCTATTCACCAAATTAATTTAGATAATAAAAACAATACATTTGTTATATCCCCACTGACTCACCTTCCCACTTTTTAAGTATTGGCATAGACCTTGCTAGAAACCTTTCCATAGTAACAATCAAATACAAATCGGTTTCATTTTAGTAACAATGGGGTTATGTATGGCATTTTCTTCCGCTGGTTTTGCTTTTCGTCAGGCAATAGAGGACGAATCTCCGTTACAAGTCGTCGGAACCATCAATGCAAACCATGCATTACTGGCAAAACAGGCAGGCTACAAGGCGATTTACCTTTCAGGTGGTGGTGTTTCTGCGGGTTCGCTGGGGCTACCCGATTTGGGGATCTCTACACTGGATGATGTGTTGATTGATGTCCGCCGCATTACTGATGTTTGTGACTTACCATTGCTTGTCGATGCCGATATTGGTTTCGGTTCCTCAGCGTTTAATGTCGCCCGCACAATTCGGTCTATTATAAAGGCAGGAGCCGCAGGTGTTCATATTGAAGATCAGGTCGGTGCCAAACGTTGTGGCCATCGTCCAAATAAAGAAATTGTTTCCAAGCAGGAAATGGTAGATCGCATCAAGGCTGCTGTTGACGCCCGCACCGATGAGCATTTTGTCATTATGGCCCGCACGGACGCACTGGCAGTAGAAGGGTTAGATGCAGCACTGGACAGGGCCGCAGCTTATATCGAAGCTGGCGCCGATATGCTGTTCCCTGAAGCGATCACCGAGCTGCACATGTATCAGGAATTCGCGTCCAAAACGCAGGTTCCTGTTTTAGCGAATATTACCGAGTTCGGTGCGACGCCGCTCTTTACAGTCGAAGAATTAAGGAGTGTAAACGTCGCCATTGCCCTTTACCCTCTATCGGCATTTAGAGCTATGAATAAGGCGGCCGAACAGGTATATACCGCTTTGCGTCGAGATGGCACACAGAAAAATGTCATCAATACGATGCAAACCCGTAATGAACTTTATGAAAGCATCAACTACTACGATTTTGAACGAAAACTGGATGTCCTGTTTTCCCAGAAAAATAGCAGAGGTGATACTAATGAGTAAGCAAAATACGGCAATAGGAGTCTCTGAATCTACACCATTTAAACCCAAAAAATCAGTTGCACTGTCCGGTGTTACAGCAGGCAATACAGCGCTCTGTACCGTTGGCAAAAATGGCAATGATTTACATTACCGTGGCTATGATATTTTCGATTTGGCCACCCATTGCGAGTTTGAAGAGATAGCTTATCTTCTCATCCACGGCAAGCTCCCTTCCCACGCAGAATTAACTTCCTACAAGAACAAATTGAAATCCTTACGTGGCCTGCCTAGCAGCGTCAAAGCCGCATTGGAAGCACTGCCTGCGATAGCACATCCTATGGATGTCATGCGTACTGGTGTTTCTGTACTGGGTTGTACTTTGCCAGAAAAAGAAGATCATAACCTGGCTGGTGCCCGCGATATTGCTGATCGCTTACTCGCCTCTCTCAGTTCAATACTGCTTTATTGGTATCACTACAGCCATAATGGCCGCCGCATTGAAGTTGAAACCGATGATGATTCCATTGGCGGGCACTTTCTCCATCTCTTGCATGGTCAAAAGTCACGGGTATCATGGGAAAAAGCCATGCAAACTTCCTTGATCCTGTACGCCGAACATGAATTTAATGCTTCTACCTTTACCAGCCGAGTGATTGCGGGCACGGGATCGGATATTTACTCTGCCATTATCGGCGGGATTGGTGCCTTGCGTGGACCAAAGCATGGGGGGGCCAATGAAGTTTCATTCGAAATCCAGCAACGCTATGACACTCCCGCGCAAGCCGAAGCCGATATTCTGGCTCGTTTGGAAAGAAAAGAAGTCATCATTGGTTTTGGCCATCCGGTTTATACTGTCTCCGATCCCCGCCATAAAGTCATTAAAGAAATTGCCCTGCAACTTTCCCAAGAAGCAGGTACGACTCAGATGTATGACATTGCTGATCGGATTGAATCCATGATGTGGGATAACAAGAAAATGTTCCCGAATCTCGATTGGTTCTCGGCGGTTTCCTATCACATGATGGGAGTACCTACTACCATGTTTACCCCGCTGTTTGTGATTGCCCGTACTTCTGGTTGGGCCGCTCACATTATTGAACAACGTATTGATAACAAAATCATCCGTCCATCAGCTAACTATATTGGCCCTGAAAATTTGGCATTTATACCGATTGAACAACGTTAATAATCTGATTTACAAATAACACGATTTAAGGATTGATTATGTCTACCTCTGTTGTTAACAACCGACCTGATTACGATCAGGTGATTGTAGATATTGTGGATTATGTCATGGACTACACCATAACATCCCCAATTGCTTACGCCACAGCCCACCACTGCCTGATAGATACCCTGGGTTGCGGATTAGAAGCGCTGGAATATCCCGCCTGCACAAAACTATTAGGGCCAATTGTATCGGGAACAACAGTGCCTAATGGCGCGCGCGTACCAGGAACCCAATTCCAGCTCGATCCTGTTCAGGCTGCATTTAACATTGGTGCCATGATTCGCTGGCTTGATTTCAATGACACCTGGCTGGCGGCCGAATGGGGACATCCTTCTGATAATCTTGGCGGAATACTTGCCACCGCCGACTGGCTATCAAGAAATGCAATTGCCCGCGGAGAAAAACCACTCACCATGTGGGATGTTCTGGCTGCGATGATTAAGGCGCATGAAATTCAAGGCTGTCTGGCATTGGAAAATGCTTTCAATAAAGTTGGTTTGGATCATGTCGTTTTAGTCAAAATAGCTTCTACGGCAGTTGTTGCCCAAATGTTAGGGCTGAAACGTGAAGAAATATTAAGTGCGGTTTCATTGGCCTGGGTTGACGGACAATCCTTGAGAACCTATCGCCATGCCCCCAATACCGGCTCTCGCAAATCCTGGGCTGCGGGAGATGCAACTGCACGTGCCGTACGTCTGGCTCTGATAGCCCAAACAGGCGAAATGGGCTACCCCTCCGTATTGACTGCCAAAACCTGGGGATTTTACGACGTCCTGTTTAATGGTCAGCCATTCAAATTCCAGCGCCCTTATGGTTCTTATGTCATGGAAAATGTGCTGTTCAAAATCTCTTTTCCAGCAGAATTCCACTCACAAACTGCCGTAGAAGCAGCAATGATCTTGCATCAGCAACTGAAAGAACACGGCAAAGGTATTGAAGATATTGCTCAAATCACTATCCGTACCCATGAAGCCTGTATCAGAATCATTGATAAACAGGGACCATTGAATAATCCCGCAGACAGGGATCACTGCATCCAATATATGATTGCCATTCCACTGATTTTTGGTCGTCTGACAGCTGCGGATTACGAAGATGATATTGCTGCCGATCCACGCATTGACGCCTTGCGGGAAAAAATAGTCTGCGTCGAAAACCCCGATTTCACCCGTGACTATCATGACCCCGAAAAACGCTCCATCGCCAATGCGCTGACTTTGACATTCACCGATGGCACTCAATTAGACGAAGTTAAAATCGAATTCCCGATTGGACACGCTCGTCGTCGTAAAGATGGTATTCCGCTATTAGAGGAGAAATTCAAAATCAATCTGGCGCGTCGTTTCCCGCAAGAGCAACAACAGAAAATTTTAGCGGTATCTCTTGACCTGATGTC
This sequence comes from Xenorhabdus sp. TS4, assembly GCF_014467265.1. Taxonomy (NCBI): domain Bacteria; kingdom Pseudomonadati; phylum Pseudomonadota; class Gammaproteobacteria; order Enterobacterales; family Morganellaceae; genus Xenorhabdus; species Xenorhabdus sp. TS4. Next base: position 7,897 of record NZ_NKHQ01000024.1, read on the forward strand.
ATTGAAAGACATCCCGGTAAACGAATACCTTGATTTGTATGTCATATAATTTGTATACCCTTGAGAGATGAATGTAGGAGAGATTATGTCATTCCAAGATTTCTATCAGCATTCAATTGATGATCCCGATACTTTCTGGGCAGAACAGGCCAAACGCATTCACTGGCAGCAGCCTTTTGAACAAACGCTGGATCATAGCCATCCTCCGTTTGCCCGTTGGTTTTGTGGAGGAAAAACTAATCTCTGCTACAACGCACTAGACCGCTGGCTGGAAAGCCAACCCGATGCCAGGGCACTGATTGCCATTTCAACGGAAACTAAAACCAATAGCGAGCGAGTTTTCACCTATAAAGAATTACATCGGGAAGTGAACCGGGCCGCCGCTATCATGTTGTCGCTTGGCGTAAAAAAAGGCGATCGTGTCGTTGTTTATATGCCAATGGTGGCCGAAGCCCTGTTTATTTTACTGGCCTGTGCCCGCATTGGGGCAATCCATTCCGTCGTATTTGGAGGTTTTGCTTCCCACAGTCTCGCTACCCGATTGGATAACGCCGAACCGGTTTTAGTCGTCTCAGCGGATGCTGGTTCACGGGGGGGGAAAATCATCCCCTATAAGCCTCTGCTTGATGAAGCTATTGCGTTAGCCAAGCACACGCCACACCATGTTTTAATGGTAGATCGTGGACTGTCTGATATTAATTGGGTGAATGGCAGGGATGTAGATTTTGCCACATTACGGCAGAAACATTTTGATGCAGAAGTTCCTGTCACATGGCTCGAATCCAATGAAACTTCTTGTGTGCTCTATACATCAGGCACAACCGGAACACCGAAAGGGGTTCAACGCGATGTCGGCGGTTATGCCGTGGCGCTGGCGACATCAATGGATGTTATTTTTGGTGGTAAGGCAAGAGGCGTGTTTTTCTGCACATCGGATATTGGCTGGGTCGTCGGGCACTCTTATATTGTCTATGCTCCCTTGATCGCCGGCATGGCAACGATCATGTATGAAGGTCTCCCGATACGCCCGGATGCTGGCATTTGGTGGCAAATTGTCGAAAAATATCGTGTCACCAGAATGTTTTCTGCCCCTACGGCAATTCGCGTCCTGAAAAAATATCCTACGGATTGTATCGCCAAATATGATATCTCATCGCTTGAAACACTCTATTTAGCGGGAGAACCCCTTGATGAACATACTGCCCGTTGGGTTGCCGAAGCCATTAATGTGCCTGTCATTGATAATTACTGGCAAACTGAAACCGGCTGGCCCATTATGGCAATTGCACGTAGTCTGGATGACAGGCCAGGCCGTTTTGGTAGTACAGGCTTTCCCATGTACGGTTTTAACGTCAAACTGCTCAACGAACTGACTGGTCAGGAATGTGGTAATAATGAAAAAGGCATGCTGGTCATCAAAGGCCCTTTACCGCCAGGTTGCATCCAGACTATCTATGGTGACGATCCCCGTTTCATTAATACTTACTGGCGTCACTTTGACCAGCAAGTGTATTCGACATTTGACTGGGGGATACGTGACAGTGATGGTTACTATTTTATTCTGGGACGTTCGGATGATGTGATTAACGTTTCCGGCCATCGTTTAGGAACGCGGGAAATTGAAGAGTGCATTGCCAGCCACGCAGATGTTGCCGAAGTTGCCGTTATTGGTATCAAGGATGAAATAAAGGGACAAGCCGCCGTGGCATTTGCTGTCCTCAAAGAAGGACGAGCAATCCAGAGTGCTGACCATTTTGCCACATTGGAGAAAGCATTAATGGAATTGGTAGATAAAAAAATCGGCAACATTGGACGTCCGGCGCGAGTCTATTTTGTAACGCAATTACCGAAAACCCGTTCAGGAAAAATGTTGCGCCGTACCATGCAGGCCATTTGTGAAGGACGTGAGCCAAGCGATATTGCCCTGATTGAAAACCCCGCTTCATTGGAAGCCATTCGGGATGCAATTTCCCATTAAGCAATCATATACTCATCTCTTCTTTGTTTAATCCGCATTTAATGTCGCAGAGTTATCATACCTTTGTACTACATTTTCCCAGCTACTTTTACCCATTCCAGCTCCGTTCCTATACGGAGCTTTTTTTATCTAAATAAATAGATTAACACTTTCGTTCGTTTATTTTTAAATTAGAATGGTAATTATATTTAATTAAATAGCTGTTAATATGAATTAGAAAAATATTAACAGCCATTATGGACTCACTAAATTGAATAGTAAAAAAATCGTTTATATTCTATTGCATCTGACGCATCAAATAACGATATAAGCGAGCAGATTTCTCTGGAGGTAATACAATAAATCTTTTATTTATATCAATAAGTATCTGGCAGCTTTTCTCTTTATTCGTATTGGCACTCTGAGAAGATTCCAACAAGGTAATATCTTCCCCATATTTATGCACCATATCAACCATGATTGTTTCTATATCTTGTAAAGCAAGAACATCATCCTCGGCTGAGGATTGATACTGCTTCTCACTATAAGAGGCAATAATCATCTCCCTATCAGATCTAAGCCGTTGGTTATACAAATCCTTTGGAAACAATTTTGATAATTCCAAAATATCATAAATATCTCTGTTTATATCTGGAAGAACAAACCAAAGGCATTTTTCAGCACTTTCTTTCTGCAAAAACTCCATCTGTTTTATAACCAATTGCACATGAGCAAGAATCTCTTTATCAGGAACAAACAAAATACGATTAAAAACAATGTGTTCTCAATCCATCTGTTACCCTTTCCGTTATAGAAAATGAAAGTAAACATTATGTATAAAAATGGATAAATAAACACTGATTTATTTAAATGATTTTAAAAAAACTTAAATAATCACCTAAGTTATAAATCTGATAAATAAAAAACAAATCGTATCGTTAACTATAAAAATAGATTATTAAATCAGGGCACACAAAGCACCCTGAATCATAATTTCATTCATAAGATGTGAATTAATGTGCTATTTTAGGTTCTTTTAGTGCAGACTCAGCCCATTCCATCATTGCTGGGTGTTTTAACATACGATTAACCCACTTCTGGCTGATTGCAGAAAGCTTCAATTCTGGAGTTATTTCATTTAACTCAGTGCGAGCAGAACAATTCATCGTGCAAAGCTGACGTAATGTCGCAAAACCAGAGTGCATTTCCGCAGCAGCACTTCTCGCCCACGCTCTGGCTGTTTTATCTGATGGCCAAACTTGAACATGAATCTCAGCAATATATTCAACAATTGCCAGAGAATCCCAAACAGTAATCTCACCATCAATCAAACAAGGAACCAAACCCGTAGATTTTTATTGGCTATCCACAATGTATACATCGTCTTTCTCGCTATAATGATAAAATAGAGTGATTACATAATCACATTATATTTTCATATTAAAATAGTAAGCCAGTTAATCCTATAAAATACCCCCCTTATAAAGTAAGGGTTGTCCATTATAAAAATTCTTATCATTAAAACAAAGATTTATAAAAATAAATAGCACATAAAATAAAGAAATTAATTCACTATGCACTTTAAAAACTCTCGTCTATATTGTAGAAACATCTTTATATTAAAAATAAGGATATAATATGTCACTCAAAAACACTTCCACCAGCTTCGGCCATATTTCTATTTTAATTCACTGGCTAGTAGCGCTCGCTGTTTATGGTATGTTTGCACTTGGATTATGGATGGTCACATTAAGTTATTACGATAACTGGTATCATCGTGCTCCTGAACTGCATAAAAGTATAGGTAGTTTATTATTTATTATCATGATTATTCGGGTAATATGGCGATTTATTTCGCCGCCACCAAAACCCTTGGCAAGCTACGGTCTCTTTATACGCATCAGTTCACAACTAATGCAACTCATTCTCTATATCGCCTTATTTGGTATTCTATTTAGTGGATATCTCATTTCTACAGCCGATGGGCAACCTATCAGCATTTTTGGCTGGTTTGAAATCCCTGCAACCTTAACAGGTCAAGGCATACAGGCTGATACGGCGGGCGTTATTCATCTTTATCTTGCTTGGACTGTTGTGGTGCTCTCCCTATTACATGGGCTTGCTGCACTGAAACATCACTTTATTGATCGTGATACCACCTTAAAAAGAATGTTTGGTTACAAACCAAACTAAAATAACTTTTGGAGAATTATTATGCTGAAAAAGACGCTAGTAGCCCTGACCGTTGGGGGATGGCTCATAAGTACAGGAAACGCACTCGCTGCTGATTATAAGTTCGATAAAATAGGCCAACATGCCTTTATTGAATTTCGTATTCAACATTTAGGATTTAGCTGGCTTTATGGTGGTTTTAAAGATTTCGATGGTAACTTTACTTTTGATCCGCAAAATCCAGCAAACGATAAAGTGAATGTGGTTATCAAAACCGATAGTGTAGATACCAAACATGCCGAACGAGATAAGCATTTACGTGGACCTAACTTTTTGAACAGTAATAAATATCCTGAAGCTAAATTCACATCAACGAATGTTAAGAAAGAAGGTGAACATTACTTTATTACCGGAGATCTCTCATTAAATGGTGTGACCAAACCTGTCACACTGGACGCAAAATTGATCAATGCAGGAAACGACCCGTGGGGTGGATACCGTGCTGGTTTTGAGGCGACAGGCAAACTCAAATTAAAAGACTTTAATATCAAAGAAGATCTGGGGCCAAAATCTCAGGAAGTCGAACTGATCATTTCCGTTGAAGGCGTGCGAGAAAAAGCCTAATTGTAGCGGCTCGCATTTATCCTGCCCGGCTCGCAATCTATTCCACCGGGCTCACAATAACTGCAAATAAACATCGTCATATCGGTAAACCGACAGCCAACATTTTGTCGCGCAGTTCAGCAGTACGAGCTGGATCCAACTGATTGTTAAATAATGCCCTGATTTCAGCCGGTTTTGCATCAAACTGCTCCACCATATCTTTTAGCCGATAACCATGCCGCGTGAGTGTCGGCTCAAGGTCATCCAACTGACGTGACAGCACGGACTCAACCAGCGGGGCGGTAATCGGTTTTTCACCTGTCTGGTATCCTGCTTCCATTGCCAGTGTCAGGTGCAACTGTACTTGCAGCGGTGTACGCAGTTTCATCGCCAACAGGTCGAACGCTTCGGTTGTCAGAATATCTTCCGATTTACCCTTACCGGTGCTGATCTTCAACAACCACTGAATATACTCGCGCTGACTGCCGGTGATCCCGTCTAGTGTGAAAATATCGGTACGATAACCAATTTCCGCCACCGTCGGACAACGCAGGTCATTACGCAGTTTTGGATGACCGGCCAGAACGACAGATACACGATACGGTCCTATGTGATCAATGATTACCGTCAGAGAGGGGCCACTTTGGTCTAGGTAATGCTGTCTATACGCCCAGCAATATAGGTCTGGCTCGAGATACCCACGCGGCGATGGGACCATTTTCACCCAAGATACTGGAGTTTCACGATCCCGGTGAGCTTGAGCTGGTAGTAACCCAAACCTACCAGCAAAGCAAGGATGGAGGCAGATCTTGGACCGACATTCCTGACAGCACCTACCGGATTCGGCGAGTGGCAAGACGCGTAGGTATAAAATTACGATTCACAATTCATAAAGAGAATTTGAGCAACCTGAGGGAAACACTAAGTAATATGACTGAAGTGTAATATAGGTGTTCTTCAGCAATCCGTCTGATCCTGACGGCAGAGCGGCGTGACAGGATGTTGGCGGCGACGGGGTTTATTTGCAGTTAATGTGAGTCGAAATTGGCGCTGATTGCGAGTCGCTACACCTAATCATAAAAGAACGCGGTAAGAAAAACGTACCGCGCTCCATTTACCCTGTTTTAGACAGACATAATATCTATTGGGCAATTAGTTCATTAACGTGATGCGTTATTAGTGCCAAAGCATTATGGGCATCATAATCTGCCTTAATGATCTGTGACTGCTGGCGCCATATCGGGAAAGATAATATCCTTGTCACTGCCTGATATAATTGCTGCTCATTTGGCGTATCAGTATGCAAACTGATTCCACAACGTGACCAGATAACACGAGCGACAGCTTCCAATTTACCATCTCCTGTTCCCGCGACCACCAAAGGTACTCCATGACGAATGGCTGAATTCAAAGAACCATAACCACCATTAGTAATAAAAATTGATGCTCTGGGAAGCCAGTGTTCAAAATTGAGATACTCGACCACCCTGGCATTCTCTGGAAGATCGTTGCCCAGGACATCGATAGAACGACCGCCTGTAATCGCCAATACCCGAACCGGCAAAGTTGCCAATCCACGCAATGTGGGCAAGATCAATTGGCTAAAATCAACATTAGCCAGCGTTCCCTGAGTCACCAAGATCAACGGCAGGCTTTCATCCGGCCAACTGATTTGCGTTTTATCATCTTCCACTTTCACCGGCAGCGATCCGATAAAATCCACCGTTTCAGGTAAATCATCACGAGAAAATTCAAATGATTGAGTTGCCAGTTGTAAGAAACGATCAACTCCGCCCATTAAAGCATCATTGTGATCCGTTGTCAGTGGGGGACAATCCACCGCCGCAAGCGACTGATTGAATGCTGCCCTGACCTGCTCAATTAATTGGTCCGTTTCCTCATCGACCAATTGCTCGCGTGTCAAATCAGCAGGCAATAATTCAGGTGGTATCCGAGCCCCCCAGAATATGGCATCCCTTGCTGACCACGCCAATGGAGTAACACCAATAGCAATGACCGGGATACGTTTTTCAGCTGGTTTCTGCAATAACGGCAGCGCGGCATAAAAAGTATTATCGATAATCAGCAGATCAGCTTGTCCCTCATCGATAACTTGCAGCAATTGTTTCGATAACACAGGAATAGGTGCGGCAAAAAATTGCCTTAACGCCAGCGCCATCTGGGCATTTCCCGGCGGGAGTTCTGCCCGTTCAGGAAAATATTTTTCCAAACAACGGTAATCAATATCCACTTTCTCATCGAAGGGAACAAAAGTGGCCCCCAATGCTTCCGTTTGTTGTTGAAACAGGGACCCACTGAATATGGTGACATCATGTCCCTGCCCTATTAAATGTTCCGCAATAGTGAATATTGGAAAAACATGGCCAGGAGTTGCAATAGCAGCTAAAACAATACGAGACATTAATCAAGCCTCCTTCAAGGCAACTTCTACTCAATCGGCACTGGAAACAGAAATAGTGCGGAAGCTTTGATTTTTACACACAGGCACGCCATGGATATGCACCCGTTGAATATGGCGAGGAGAACGGGAAATAAAAGCTTCCCGTCCATGTAATAAAGTGAAGTTATCACAAATCGCAATGTCACCAGACTGCCATTGATGAGCGTAGAAATAACGCGGATCATACAATCGGTTATACAGTGTTTCCTTAAGGGCTTGTTGCTCTTCCTGTGACATGCCATCTATCTTCAAGGCGTGATGATCAGCATACTTCACATCTTCTTTACCCATTGGCTCATTGTAACGCATCACCCATTTTTTGCCGTCGGGGTGAGAACAAACCAATGGTGAAGTCACTTCACCGCCATAATGTGTTACTCGGCTTGTACGATAAGTAATGGTGGTATTTTTCCATGTATTACGCTCATCATCACTGGCATCAATAATCAATTGTTCAGTGTTGACAAACGTGGTGCGCCCTCCTTGAGCCGCTTCGGGAGCAGAAACACAGTGAAATAGCTGAAATTCAGGAATTGTTTCTCTATACATTCCATCCCAATGCAACGGCAAATTACCACTGTCCATAACATGATCAGACGGTTCCGGGTGCTCCATAACATCCAATACAGCACCAAATGGCCACATCATGATTTCACCCCAACGGCCAGAATATTCCGCCAATTTCTCTTTATCCGTAAAACCGGATTGAAAGCCACGCAATACAACCAACAGATGAGTACGAGCTAATTCACGCAAAGCATCAACTGACAGTGTGGTAATATCCTGATCAGGGTAATTGGGAGTAATAAATACGCCAAAAGGTTTCATCGCCTCAATATGACAATCAAGTTCATAGGTATTCATGATTTTTCTCTCTAAAATACGGTATACCACGTGGTTATTCTGCTTATGCTGTCGCCGTTTGGAATTCTGTTTGCGGGTTTTCTTCAGATGGCGTTTCAATCAAGTAATGGCTTGGAACACCCCGAATTTCGATCAGCTTTCCATTCATCTTTTTCACTTCATCACTTTTCATCAGTAAAAACTGGCCGTTAATGTTGGCCGCCACACCGTGCCACGGCGTTAACCAATCATCCCGAGTCGGCATCATATGAATACCAATTTTAATACTGTCCACGGGTTGCGGGTGAATAGAAAGACGGATCGCCAAGGGGAACTGCTCTGCTAGTAAATTACCCCACGCCCAACTACGTTGGATAACCCCAGCCGAGCGCTGACGGGCATCTTTTTGCAACGCATTTTTTGAACCTGTATATTCTGGCAATAAGCTATCTTCATAAAGAAAACGAGTAATCGCCCGATATAATTGAACACCCTCTTCGGTTTTTTTGAGTTCTACCTTAATCTCCTCTATCGAAGAGGCATAACGACTGACCAATAATTCACGCAGTTGATCGTAATCATTAGTATATTGCGTTAGTGATTCAACGTTACCAAGATTAAAAACTGAAAGATGAGTCGCGCCCAGTTCATGCAACAACTTTTCAATTTCTAACTGATAATGGGTAATTGTGTCATCATCGACAAGAATAAGATCACTAAAAACATGTCCATCAGAACAAATAACAATATTTGCCCCAGGTGGATAATAAAGCTGAATACGCTGACAAAGGGAATTTAGAAAAATCAGTGATAATTTTTCTGCCATATCTGGCATTTTACCCAATACTTTTCTAGGGTTGGGGGATTTTGTCGGAAATGCAGGTAAAATACATTCGATAGGTTTCCCTTGCTCCACAAATGCACGGATACGAGGCAGTTGAACCTCAGAAACCTTTTTTTCTTCATATTGAAGTGAGTGTTCAGACTCAGGGAAACGACGTCGATACTGCAATAATTCATGTAGAATTTTGTTAGACACTTCTTCTATGTCAAGACGTTCCATAATTCATTCCTAATTTATTACATTTACATCACAGCCAATTAATACAGTTAGCAATATGCAGATATTGCTGAGTATAAAAACATTAACTCACATGCTTTTGAATATATAAATATCGAAATAAAACTTACAGCAGGAAAGTTACAATATACAACCAAACCTAACTATAAATATACTGAGTTTTTTATTTTATCTTATTTTATTACACATACTGTAAAACTCTAAGAAATCATGGACATAAATATATATCATTATAATTTCACAAATAAATTAAATTTTTTTAAAAAAATAATTCAATTTTTTTGATGATGTTACAAAACTGAAACAAAGTTCAAAGTTTTTAGAAAATATTATTTTTTAAAGCTATATTTTTTATATATCCAACATTATTTATCACAGGAGAAAAAAATAATGCATTGCGAATTGACAAATAGATCAGAAAAAGAAACAACAGCAATCTCATCTACTCAAAATCAACTCATTAAATCACGATCTGTTATTATTTCCGGGGAAATTAATCAGCCGCTCGCTGAAAATGTAATGACACAACTGATAATTTTGCAGGAAATCAGTAATGACCCAATAAAAATATTTATCAATAGCCAAGGTGGACACGTTGAAGCAGGTGATACTCTGCATGACATGATCAAATTTATCAAACCCAAGGTTATAATGATTGGTACGGGTTGGGTAGCAAGTGCTGGCATTACCATCTTCCTTGCAGCCAATAAAGAAAACCGTTACTCACTACCAAATACCCGTTTTATGATCCACCAACCATTAGGCGGTGTTCAAGGACGCGCTTCCGATATCGAAATCGAAGCCAAAGAAATAATAAAAATTCGCAACCGAATAAATCGACTGATCAGTAAAGCAACCAATCAATCCCTTGATAAGGCCGCAAAAGATACCGATCGGAATTACTGGATGGAACCAGAAGAAGCCCGTGATTACGGTATTATTGGGCAGATCATTCATCATTGGGATGAATTGCATGAATATTGATGAACTTATGAGCCTTATTGGCTAATAACACAGGCGGAATTATCCAAATACTAATAATAGCCGCCTGCTTTCTCAGCATTTATTGAGGTACTCCAGGTATTTTCTCTTTGTCTAATGTCCATACAAAATCCTGTTCTACGACAGGTGAAAATCCTAGTTTCTGATAAAGCCAACCTGCATTAGAAGTCACCAACATCACATGTTTTACATGAGGAATAATCGGATGCTGTAAAACACATTCGACCAACCAACGTCCCAGCCCTTTCTTCTGATATTCATCGATAATAAATACATCTGAAAGATATGAAAACATTGAAAAATCAGTCACTAATCTTGCAAATCCAATTTCTTTATCACAATGAAATAATGCAAAACATAAACTATTTTCTATTGCAATTTTGACTTTTTCAAACTCAACGCCACGCGCCCAAAATAATTGCGTTAATTCACTATGTACGAAATGAATATCAATCTTACTCTTATCCGTTGTAATCCAATATTCACCTCGTTCCCATGTTATATTTTTCTCCATTATTCCTCCTTTTAAGAAAAGATTGAAATGTGAATAAATCTACCATAAAAAGGAGTAAAAAAAGCCATGCTATAACATGGCTTATCAAAATGAAGGAGATATTAATTAATGGATGAATTACCTTTCTGTAAGAGTGTCCGGTATATCAACCCGCCGATAGCACCACCAATTAATGGAATCAACCAAAATACCCAAAGCTGCTCCAAGGCCCAGGTCCCCTGGAAAATAGCAACCGCGGTACTTCTTGCTGGGTTAACTGATGTATTTGTTACTGGAATACTGATTAAGTGAATCAGTGTCAATGCTAAGCCGATAGCCAATGGTGCAAAACCTGCTGGTGCATTTTTGTCTGTTGCTCCAAGAATGACAATTAAGAAAAATCCGGTTAATATTAATTCAATAATAATTGCAGCTCGTAATGAAAAACCACCGGGAGAATGTTCACCATAGCCATTAGATGCAAAACCACTTGCCGTTGCATCAAAACCACTTTTACCGCTGGCGATAAGGTACAGTACCGCAGCTGCCGCAATTCCTCCAATCACTTGGGCAATAATATAAGGAATAACCTCTTTAGCAGAAATACGCCCGCCAGCGAACAAGCCCAATGTTACTGCCGGATTAAAATGCCCTCCTGAAATATTCCCTACCGCATAGGCCATTGTTACCACAGTTAAACCAAAAGCCAGAGATACACCCACAAAACCAATCCCCAGCTGTGGAAATGCTGCAGCTAAAACAGCACTACCACATCCACCAAACACCAACCAAAAAGTACCTAAAAACTCTGCCGATAACTTTTTAAACATTCGACGATTCCTCAATGATATTTGCATGAATGCAAAAGAATCCAAAAATAGTTTAGTTAGTGTTTTTAATTATGGGCAAGGAATCACAGACAGAAAAATAAAGAAAAAACCAATATCACCAATATAAATTTATTTATTGTTAACTTAACAATAAGCAACGACGAAATGCATTTCTAAAACAACCTGAGTTTAATATAACAACTCAGGTTGTTTATTTAGTTAATCAATAACTTATTTGATAACAGCTTTCTTTACCTCATCCGAAGCTTGCCAAATACGATATTTAACTGTCAACGATTTTGGCGTATATACTACGATAGGTAATTTACTGTTATAACGGATAAAAGCATCCTTACCTAACTGAACCTGAACAAAACGCACTGTTTTTTCTTCATTTGGACAAGCCATTTTTGTTGAAGCGGGACCAGTCACATTATTTAGCACATAATAGTCATATCCCCACCCTTCCAGGATTTTAGTCTCCAACTTACCGCCAAACCAGTGATGGTTACAATCCACTTTCATATCCTTGCCAATCACCAACTCAACCATATAGCCGTTTTCATGTTCTTTCTGAGGCAATTCAATCACGCTACGAGCCATTTTCTCAGAAGGCGCAGGATAAGGGGCGATATCTTCAAGTTTTTTGTCGGCAAAAACCGAAGTTGATACCATCAGTGCAGCTAAAGGGAATAGATATTTTTTCATATATCACCTCTGAATATATTTAAAAAGGAGACTAGATAATAACAACAAAAAGACAGGGGTAAATTATGTTTTTTGGCAAGGCACTGATTCTTAAAGGCATTAGATATGGAAAAATCTATCCACTCATAATCAATGTCAAATTTTATTTATCATCAACAAACTAACAGGTTCTACCAGTTCTTTTTTATGTGATATTTCTCAAATCTGATATTAAAATGACCTACTACACTCACTGAGTGTAGTAGTGAATTTCGTATAGGAGGTCTTATGTTTCCAGAATATCGTGATTTAGTATCCAACCTGAAAGAATCTCATCCCCGCTTCCAATCCCTGTTTGAAAAACATAACCGACTTGACCACGAGATAACCCAACTTGAAGGCCCAAATGGTGCGGGTTACAACGATAAAGTTGTGCGCCTGAAAAAAGAAAAACTACACATCAAAGATGAAATGCAAAGGATTTTGCAGGAACAATATCAGAGCCAGAAGTAAATCAGCCAAATGGTTTTGACGCCTACTTTGTTGACGAGTGGGCGTCACAAGAAGTTCTCGAATAGAGAACTCACTTCAACCTAACATCCAAAAAAAGCCACCATAACGGTGGCAAAAAGCTGGAGCAATAATTTTTTCGTTATTTATTGTACGGCAGCCGCTTTCTGGCGAGGTTGTCTCTTGGTTTTTGCCCTTGGATGTGGCGTCACGTTTTGGACTTCACCTGGCTTAGAAATGAAACGGACAAAGGTTTCATGGCTGACGAACGTTGCTCCGCAATTGATATTCTGACATTGGTTATAGCGCTCCTTTGTTTGGCTTGAATGCTCAAAGCTGCTACGAGTATGCGCTGATTGACCACACAGAGGACACTTAATCATATTGTTCACCTTTCTGAAATCGTTATCTTGAAATAACTGTCTTGAAATAACATTATCTCGTCTGGTGAACAATATACCAAAGATCTCATATTGAGATCAAGAACTCATTTCAAATTCGTCAATTTTTATTTCGAGATCTAATGATGTCGTAAAACCACTGTCATTGAGCGTGTGAGTGACTTTGACCAAAGTCCAGTCAGTTTCATCAATTTCTGACTTAAAACCCTCTAACTGGATGGGAGTTTCAGGATAAATATCAGCACGCCCCAATGCTAATGTGATAGAGAACTGCGCAGCTCCTCGTTGCATTTTTTTCCAAACGGCGATAGCAGCACGCTCTGCACTTTCTTTGTTAGAATAAATGCGCGAAAGCGTCAGAATATTCTCCTGAGTTCCCACCAAATAGCTTGCAGATTCTTGCTGTACTGTAGTTGTTTGATGGTGTTCAACCGTTGATTCACGCTGTTCTTCATAAGATATGCTTGCTTCAATATCGAAATTTGCTTCTATCTCGATACTGCCGTTACCTTTGTTTTTCTTTTTACTCCCCTTTTTAATATAAGTCGGCTTTCCACGACCTTTAGTTTTTGGGTTTTTCTTCGCCAAATTAACTTTGCCAGGTGCAGGAGGTTTAGGTTTAAGATCTTTTCCCTTTTTAGTGGATTGTGGTTGCTTTTGCCTGGAAGTCCCCCCCTTTTTTTTAGTGGCGTTTTTGTCTTTTTGAGAAGAATCCTTGTCTGATGATTGGCTACTACTGCTTTCATATTCAACGATAAGTTCAACTTTTCCTTCTTCTGATTCCTTTCGCCTCAGTTTAACCGTCTGTTTAGTCGCTGTACGTGTATCCATCCACTGAGCAGCCACACCAGTATAAGCCTCACGATCGGACAGAGAAAATCTGTGACTATCCCCTGAGTTACGCGTAATCAGTACAGGCGGAATATGCTTACCACTCGCCGTTTTATTCTGCCCTTGCTGAACAAACAATAATTCGCCATTTTTGACTGAAGCGATTGCGCCTTCTTGTTTTGCCAATCGAGTCAAAAAGCTGACGTCAGATTCATTTGTTTGATCGATATGCATAGAGATATTTTCTAACTCTGAGCTAATCTTAAACTCCAATTTATTTCTGGCAGCGATGGTACTGACAATACTGCCTAAAGTGCATTTATGGTAAGAAGCCTCCCGTTTCACATTCAGATCACCACGAAAATCCGCACTGCGGGCACGAATGGTCAATCGATCTGGCGCACCGACATGTTCAATTTCATCAACAACAAATTTTCCTTTCGGCGTTAAAGAGTGGCCATGCCACCCCAGTTCTAATGTAAGAATATCGCCACGAAGAGGCAGCATCAGCATGCCATCCGCATCATCCAACTCAATATCGAGCTGATCTGATTCCAAACCACGATTATCCGTCAATGTTAATGACATCAGGCGTGATTGGATCTTCCCACTGATATCCTTGTTGTTGATTTCCAGACGAAAAGCGGGCTCACTGACTTTTCCAGTGACCAAATCAAATTGGGGAACCCAATCCGTGTCGGGTATCCACTTTTCAAAATCGATCATGAGAACACTCCCCTGACTTTCCTGACAATATCGTCTTTGATATCAGAAAGCTGATCCTGCAAGTCTCCCAACATTTCAAACAAGTTATTGTCAACACGCCGTAAAGTCAGCGTAAAACTGATTTTTCTGGCCGCGCCACCTGACATAAATTCTGTTTTTGTCTCATCAATGCTTTCGATAACGAACATACCGTAAATGGCACCACTGCCATCAATAAATGACCACGCTTTGCCGCTATCTGCCATCACTTTCAATGCGGTCAATGAAAGTGAACCACCGGTCAGTTCAGGATAAAGCTCCCCTGATAGCGTGATAGTATCATTGTCTGAACCGACAAACTGCCAGGCAGGCCGCGCTCCCACGCGGCTGTTGAAGGCATGTCGCCAACTCTGTTTATATTGAAAAGTCTGATAGGGCGTTGTTTTCAGCATAAAAACAAACAAACCAAGTGCAGCCATCATGAGAAATCTTCTCCTCTGTCTGAAAGTGAGCTACGCATACGCGCCTGGTGCATACGTTCTCTTTGTTCCAATTCCTGCCTGACCACACGGGCAATATCCTGCGCGGATTGCCCCTGGGTGCCATAGACATAGATGTTATATTGCGGGGCTGCGCCACCATATTGCTGTGGCTGACTCCGCTCCCGTTTCGCCTGCACTTCCTCATAAGCGTGAGCAGGTAAACTCTGCGCGTGTAATGGTGCATCCTGCGCCGCAATCGGCAGTGACATTGAGCTAACGGCAAGACCCAAAGCAGCAAGTTTCGCGGTATTTTTCCGGCTGGTAACATTAGCTGGGCCATTGATAATTTCAGGACCATATTCCCCCACAAGGCCTTGTTTCCCTGCAGGAATAAATCCGCCTGTATCATGTTGAGTAATCTGTTTTGCCTGCTGAGATGTATCGCTCTTAGTAATTTCCTGTGATGTTTTTACGGTAACTTCCTTTTTATCATCACCAGACCACCACGATTTAAACCAATCAGTAATAGAGGCGAATTTACTTTTCAGGTGCTCCCATTTTTCTTGAATACCAATTAGCAAACTATCGATCATTGCTGAGCCAGCCGCTTTTAATTTTTCAGGAATAGCCTGAACATCAGCAACAATTTCATTCCATCTATCTGAAATTGATTTTTTAACGCTCTCCCAAATTTCTAAAGTATTCTGTTTAACGGATTCCCAAACTTCACCTATTTTAGCTTTAACTGATTCCCAAGCTTCTAAAGTACTTTGTTTAATCGTGTCCCAATTTTGGTAAATAAGACCGATTAATCCACCATCCATGAAATAACTCTTAATGCCCTCCCAAGCAGCACTGACTCTGTCTTTAATTCCCTGCCATGCATTGCTACAGACATTTTTGATGTTTTCCCACAAAGCAGTGAATTTGGGTCCTAATGTTTCCCAATTCTGCCAAATATAAATAGCAGCCATTGCAATAACACCAATAATGGCAAGAATGGGGTTCGCCATCATAGCTCGGCCAACAATCATTATTGCACGACCCAGTATACTGAAAGCATTACCTAAAAAACCTAAACCTTTCGCACCAATACTTCCCAGCATTCTTATACTATTGCCCAAAAAGCCAAATACTTGTTGTCCAATACTTCCTAGTTTTCCTATACTTTTTCTTAACCCTACAAAAATACCGTTTTTGTTACCGCTACTGAATAGTGTATTTAATGAATTCCTGAGAAAACCAAAAACTTTCCCTCCAACACTACCCAATATATTGAGGCTACTTCCTAAGTAATTAAATACTCTTACACCTAATTGACCAAATATATTTAAGCTAATTCTCAGAGAGCCAAAAACTCGTATCCCCAACTGAGCAAAAATATTCAGCCTAATTTGCAATGAACCAAAGATTCGGATTCCCAATTGTCCAAAGATATTCAGCCTTATACGCAATGAACCAAAGATCCGGATTCCCAACTGACCAAAGATATTCAGCCCTATACGCAACGAACCAAAGATCCGGACGCCTAACTGCCCAAAGATATTCAGCCCTATACGCAACGAACCAAAGATTCGGACGCCTAACTGCCCAAAGATATTCAGACTAATACGCAATGAACCAAAGATTCGGACGCCTAACTGCCCAAAGATATTCAGCCCTATACGCAATGAACCAAAGATTCGGACGCCTAACTGCCCAAAGATATTCAGACTAATACGCAATGAACCAAAGATCCGGATTCCCAACTGACCAAAAATATTCAAGCCAATACGCAATGAACCAAAGATTCGGATTCCCAACTGACCAAAAATATTCAGGCCAATACGCAACGAACCAAAGATCCGGATTCCTAATTGCCCAAAGATATTCAGACTAATACGCAATGAACCAAAGATTCGGATTCCCAACTGACCAAATATATTCAGACTAATACGCAATGAACCAAAGATTCGGGTTCCCAACTGACCAAATATATTCAGACTAATACGCAATGAACCAAAGATTCGGATTCCCAACTGACCAAATATATTCAAACTAATACGCAATGAACCAAAGATTCGGATTCCCAACTGACCAAAAATATTCAGGCCAATACGCAATGAACCAAAGATTCGGATTCCCAACTGACCAAAGATATTCAGGCCAATACGCAATGAACCAAAGATTCGGATTCCCAACTGACCAAATATATTCAGGCCAATACGCAACGAACCAAATATTCGGACGCCTAACTGCCCAAAGATATTCAGGCCAATACGCAATGAACCAAAGATCCGGATTCCCAACTGACCAAATATATTCAGACTAATACGCAATGAACCAAAGATTCGGATTCCCAACTGACCAAATATATTCAGGCCAATACGCAACGAACCAAATATTCGGACGCCTAACTGCCCAAAGATATTCAGGCCAATACGCAATGAACCAAAGATCCGGATTCCCAACTGACCAAATATATTCAGACTAATACGCAATGAACCAAAGATTCGGATTCCCAACTGACCAAATATATTCAGGCCAATACGCAACGAACCAAATATTCGGACGCCTAACTGCCCAAAGATATTCAGGCCAATACGCAATGAACCAAAGATCCGGATTCCCAACTGACCAAATATATTCAGGCCAATACGCAATGAACCAAAGATCCGGATTCCCAACTGACCAAATATATTCAGACTAATACGCAATGAACCAAAGATTCGGACACCTAACTGCCCAAAGATATTCAGACTAATACGCAATGAACCAAAGATCCGGACGCCTAACTGCCCAAAGATATTCAGACTAATACGCAATGAACCAAAGATTCGGACACCTAACTGCCCAAAGATATTCAGACTAATACGCAATGAACCAAAGATCCGGACACCCAATTGTCCAAAGATATTCAGACTAATACGCAATGAACCAAATATTCGGATTCCTAATTGCCCAAATACATTAAATCCAATACGCAACGAACTAAAAACTCTAACTCCTATCTTTCCAAAAATATTTAGCCGAACTTTCAATGTTCCAAAAATCTGAATAGACAAAATACCAAAGATACGGAGACTAACTCTCAGAGAACCAAAAACTCTTATACCAACACTACCAAAAATTTTTATAGAATTAATCAGAATTTGAAATGATGCCTTCACTGAATTAGTGGGAAATTTCAAAACTGTTTTGATTTTTTTCAGCGTATCAAATAAAATTGTTATTTTTGGATTAATATTAATAACCAATTTATCTAACAATTTAAAATTGTTAGTCATATTACCCGTCACACCAAGATTAAATTCATTCTTTTTACTGGATGAGTTTT
Source organism: Xenorhabdus sp. TS4 (assembly GCF_014467265.1). Classification (NCBI taxonomy): domain Bacteria; kingdom Pseudomonadati; phylum Pseudomonadota; class Gammaproteobacteria; order Enterobacterales; family Morganellaceae; genus Xenorhabdus; species Xenorhabdus sp. TS4. The sequence continues at coordinate 26,271 of NZ_NKHQ01000024.1, forward strand.
CCTGTCTGACATTCTGGTTTATTTGAACAATATTAGCTGATTGGCTGGCAGAATTCACCTGCATTACTTGTGAGGAGTTCTGCCGCGCAGAGAAAGATTGTTTAATGGTTTGATTATAGGCCTTAAGATCGGCACGCATACGCGCAGTTTCCTGCGCATAACCTACAATGGGTTTTAATCCTTCAACAGTCTTATTAAATTTTTTAAACTGGTTATAAATTTTATCAACTGAACCTACCAGTTTTTTCTGATGCTGTTGAAAAGATTTAAAGGAACTGGTCAACTTACCAACAGTACTCAGTACCTTGTTAAGCTGTGACTGTATATTACTCATTTTCTGCACCACTTCTCAAAATGGCCCGATGTCGCCAGTCCAATAGTTCCGATAGTGACATTGCATCTGTGACTGTCGGTGACCAGTGAAAAACGGTGGCAATATCTGCCACCAATTCATCAACGGTTAATCGTTCTGGGAATCGGACTTGACCGACTTCGGCAACAAAAAATTGACCACCTCCACACTGAGATTAATCAGATCACCAGGTGACATCATTATCAGGTCATTTTTGGTCAATGCAGGGGTGGTAACACGCGGCAGGACAAGCAGCATAGAATCCACATCCATTTCCAGCAGTGCCTGTAAACGTGCACCGCGCAACGCACCGCTGTTAGGTTTGCGTACCATCACTTCCGTGATTTCGCCGTTGCCTCGCGCCAGTGGTGCTTCCAATTCAATGGTGCGCAGATCGTCATTTTGAGTATTCAGTGTTTCTGTCATGGTTCAACCTTGTTTATCCGATTAGAGACCTGTCTCAACAGGCACGATTAATACACTGATGAGACAGGAAATAAGTTTTAAAAAAGTTAATTGCTAAAAGAAGCGATTAAAAAAGACCGATAGCGCGGCGATGCTGCTCCAGACGATCTTCCCCACCTACTTTCTCAACCATGTTGATGGTGTCGATTTCAATCAGTTCTTCACCATTCCATGTCAGTTTGAAATAAGTATTTTTGGCAGTGATTTTGGTCTGGGTGTTATCACCTTGTTTATAAGTACCGTGATCGAACTCCTGGAAACGACCACGCATCACAACTTCGACTGCAACCACTTCACCGTTATCTTCACTCTCAAAAGAGCCAGCAAAGCGCAGCATGACACCATCGGCTTTCGCGATGCCCCACTGTTTGTACAGTTGAGCTTCAACGCCGCCCAGAGTGAATTCAGCATCCAGTGCGCCTTCATCCAGACCTAAATCCACCATTGCGCTGCCATTCATGCCAGCACCGCGATAGGCTTCCAGCTTGCGGCTCAACTTAGGAAGAGTCAGTTCTTCCACGATCCCCTGATAGTTGTTGCCATCATTGAACAAGTTCAGGTATTTAAGTTTGCGAGGTAATGCCATCAGTTAGCCCCTTATTTATTGATACTTTTCGCGAAATCCATCAGGTAACTATCTGTAATGCGCTGGCGTAACATCATGTTTTCCAGTGGCGGTACAGGTGTATAGTCATAGTCGATGGTCAGTTTGCCGGCTTTCAGGGTGTCCTTGTCATTAGCCTTGTCGTCGTACCAACAACGGCCATCAATGATGTAGCCACCAGATTTCAGTTCACGGAACTTGGCATTGACGCCTTCGATGATGTCGCGCACCAGTGATGGAGTCAGCGGTTTATCGATAGCCCACATGTGTGCTTCAGCCATAGTGTCAGCCAGAACCTGAGCGGTACGGGTGTAGCTTTCAAACTGGAACAGAGGATCAGCAGAACCAGCACAAGTTCGTGAACCCCAGAAACGAAAGCCGTTTTTGCGGACCAGCGTCGTGATACCTGCTTTGTTTAGCAGATCGGCGTCAGTCGCGGTATCTTGCAGATCCCAGAAGACATCAGCAGACAGGCCAGTCACTCCGTTAACACCAACGTTGGACAGAGTTTTATGCCAGCCGGTTTCTTCATCGATTTTAGCACGCAGACCCAGCGCATAAGCGGTTGCAAATGCAGTCGCTTCGCTGTTGGTCACCGTATCCCAGCTCAGGAAATCAGGCCAAATCAGCATCAGCTCACGCTGACTGAAGTAGTCACGATATCTGATCACTTCTTCAATAGTTTTGCAGCCGTAAGCGCTGATATAAGCCATCGCTTTCAGTTTCTGCGCAACAGAAACCAGTGCAGTAACAACCGGTAGTGAATCCAGACCCGGAACGCCCAGAATGCGTGGTTTAACACCGAGTTGGCTTGGTGCCGCCAACAGCGCCTGCATACCGGTTTTCTTACCGGCCTCAGTAACACCACCGATGATGTTAGTAACAGTATCTTTTTCAGATTCGCCCTCTTCCACACGAACAACCACAGTCACAGGCTGAGCCTGAGCAGCGATAGCTTTCAGTGAAGCGGACAAAGTCCCTTTTTTCCCAGCCTTACCACTGGCGCTCATAACGTCAGTAATCAGAACTGGAGTGTTTAATGGAAATGTTTTTTCGTCTGCGTCAGGAGCAGTACAAACCATACCTACGATAGCGGTGCTAACGGTAGTGATGGTACGAGTACCTTCATTAATTTCCTGTACACGGACGCCGTGATGATAGTCTTGTGCCATATTAGCGGTTCTCCTGTTAAGGTGTGCTGATATATTGGCGGATTGGACGGAGGAAATCATTCGATTGGCTGTGTGTGGGGGACGGTACAAATGTGGTCTTATATTTTTGTTTATAATCAATTTGTTGGGTTGATTTTAGTTGGTGGGAGAAAATCAAATGGTTTGGTTGGAAAGAACCCTTTATTGGTTAAATAATAACCTTTTATAGGTCATTTAATAACCTAATTTAGTTTAAAATTCATCCTTTCCGGTATTATTCAGTGTGATTCTGGCTTTTGGTTATTTTTTGATAGGCTAAAATGGCTCTTTTTTGTCGCTGAGTTTTGGTTCTCGCGGTTCAGGGAGTGGGATCTTGGCTTGGATCGTAAGGATCCATGGGTTGTGAAAAACCTCGGTTTGGCGGAGACGGTGAAACGGGCGAAAAATGCCTACCCTAAAACAGGCGGAACCATTGAGGGGAAAGTTTGGACTACCAGTGATATTGAGGCGACAGGCTGGATTGGCGGAACAACGCTGCATGATCGCCATACCGACGGGCGGTGGTCGCAGGTATACAGTGAGGCTCACAAACCCGAACCCCGCGAAATTGGTGTGTATTCGACTAGCGAATCGAACGGGCGTTTTGCCCTGAAAAAATCACATGACATGTTTTCGTGCGGTGGTGTGGATGTTGAGGCTACGCATGACTGGGCAGGCGTGAAACTAAAAAATGCGAACGGGTATTACGTTCAGCTATCTGCCGTGCCGCATGAAAAACCGGAAATGCTCACAGTGTTTTATCGGGATAGCACCACTGAAACGCAATATTACGTCAATCTGCGCAAAAAATCCGGCGAGATAGCTTTGCTGTCTGATGTTGCTGAAAACGCCAGTATTGGCATTAACCAGAGCTGGCAGAATGTCCGGTATAAACGGATAGGTGGGACGCAATATAAAAATGATGCAGGCAAGCCAATAGCCGTATTTGTTAAAACCAAACCGCGAAAAAAACAACTGGGTGCAATCGGAATTGGTGCCAATGTCAATGGAATTCAAGTCGCGTATAACTGGTCAGATTTCGATGGGCCACAAGTGGAGATGAGCGTGTTTTTTATTGTCCCCACAGGGGCGCATTACGATGTCAATGCGTATATCGCTAATGATGGCGATTTTATTGATTCGTGGGTTGAATTAAGGTAATCATGAAATATTACAAATCGAACGACGGGCGGGTTTACGGTTTTGAATCAGACGGCTCTCAGGATAAACACATCAAATCGGATTTTATTCCGATTACTGAGGCGGAAGCGCGGATAATCGCGAACCCGCCGCCCACACCTGAGCAGTTGCAGCAAAACGCGGAACATGAGAAACGATACCGCATGACGCAGGCTACCAATTCCATCGCGCCATTACAGTATGCCGTAGACCTCAAAATGGCGACGAACGCGGAGCTGGCGTCACTAACAGCATGGAAAAAATATTGCGTGCTACTGAACCGTGTGGACTGTTCGACAGCACCAAATATTGACTGGCCTAAAGCGCCAGAATAACAATCAGGGGCATAGTTTGCCCCTGTATTTATTCCGACTCAGTCAATTTCCGTTGTTGCTGATTCCAGATAGAATTCTCTGGCATCTGGACACGGACAGATATAGACCGACCAACAGGAATATCAATCGGATCACCGTCGGAGTAGCCGTCCCGTACATTTTGGGCGAATGTGGGTGCGTTTGGATGCTCTCGGTGATACGTCATGATTTTGATGGAACCATCGGGTAACACGCGATAATCCACCCAAATCAACGGTAATTTATTTTTGCACAGCGGAATTTCGATACCGCCATCAACCCCACCCCATGCCGCATCGGCATTAAATCCCAGCACGTTTTTAATGAGATAGACGCCCTCGGATAGACGTTCAACGATTGCGCCCTCGGATTCGTCGTTGGTAGTGAATTTGCCATCGGGGTGAATTTCAATGATAGGGGACGCTGTTTTGATGTAACCGTCAACGACGGTGGTGTTCGTTTTTCCCCATAACGCACCCCCCCGAATAGATGATCCCACCTGCATCTGGAATTGCAGCTCATTGCGGCTCGCACTGACCCACAAATGGAATGCGTTATTGGCATCATACCGGAGCAAAATACCTGCTCCCCACCCTCCCCACATGTCCCTCCCAGCACCTCCCCCCATACGATAAAATGACGTTGGGAACCGCTTGGCTCTTAAATCATCGTTGGTAGCTACTGCTCAATCGGGTGGATTGCTCTACCGCACCTGATATCCAATGGCCGGAACAGCCGAAATAAATAGAGGGGCTAAATGCCCCTGATTGTTATTCTGGCGCTTTAGGCCAGTCAATATTTGGTGCAGTCGAACAGTCTACGCGGTTTAATAACACGGTGTATTTTTTCCACGCGATCAGTGTCGATTGCTCTGTGTCTGTTGCCATGTTGAGATCGACAGCATATTGGAGTGGAGTGATTGAATTTGTAGCCTGAGACATTAGATAGCGTTTCTGCGATTCTGCCTGTTGCTGCAATTCCGCTGGCGTCTGAATTCTGGGCGTAATTTCCCCATTAATGAAAACCCACTCGTGATCCCAGCCAAAATCATCAGGAACATCATTTTTCACAATTTCAGCGACATATAACCCTATTGGACATAACGTGCTGGCATCATCACTAAACGAGCGGATAATACCATCATCATCATAGGCAATTTTTAACGTATCCGGTTCAAAATTCTGTTGTTGTTCGTACCAATCACCATCTGCATTTGTCAGATACAGACAGTTACCGTAGGGTTTTGATGTTGGCGTATATTCAACAAATTTTTTAGCCATTTTATTGTTATTGCGTGACATTGATCCACCCTCCATTTCTCATGATCTGCAAATTAGCGACGCGTAGCCGTTCGATGACCCAAACGCCGCCGCCAGGTGTTCGTGACAGCCGAACACCAACCACAAATTCGTTGGTTGAAAAATCCAACCATTCGTCTATTTTTGTTGTTATTTCACGGGGTGTTGATAATCGCAGCGACGTGACATATTTTTCCGCATCGGCCGAATTCAGTAATGTCCCGTTGGTTTTCGGTATATGATTTACATTTACCTGACCATTAGTTTTTTGTGAAATGATGGCACCACCGGCGCCATTCATTTCTATTGTCACGGTGTTTTTATTGCGTGTATCCGATAATTCAACACCGGCAAATCCATTATTCGCTGCAACATAGACCCTGTCATAGGTTGATAACCATTGTTTAACAGCAATACTGCCATCAACGACGCCACCCGTTCTCGGTAGGGCGTTTTCCGCTAGTTTCACCGTGCCCACTAACCCAATATTCCGCACAAACTCTGGTTTGTTGGGGATATCGGCGCCGTTTCGGGATTTTTCGAGGCGGTTGTCTAGGGCGTCAGTTACGGATTTCTGGCTCATCACCTGCGATACACTGTCACCCACAGATTGGATAATGTCCGCTGAATTCAATAGTATCCCGTTGGTTTTCGGGATGTGGTTTACGTTTACCTGTCCGTTAGTTTTTTGTGAAATGTAAACACCGCCGGTGCCGTTCATTTCTAACGTCGCCGTATTGCTGGTTCTGGAATCCGATAATTCAACACCGGCGAATCCATTATTAGACGCGACATATACCCTGTCGAGTGTAGACAGCCAGTGTTTAACTGCGAGGGTGCCATCAACGACGCCACCCGTTCTCGGTAGGGCGTTTTCCGCTAGTTCCACGGTTCCCGCCAAACCGACGTTTAGTCCCAATCAAAATTCATAACTGAATAAAGTATCCAACGAATACCCTTCTAAAAAATCAATTAATCATAATTTTTATTTATCATTTTTCCATTTGGAAACTTTCTGGATCCTCGTTCTGAAATTTGGAATGTTTAGGAGGTATCTTTTAACGTCGGTTTGGCGGAGACGGTGAAACGGGCGAAAAATGCACTGGATAAAAATTCCGGTGGTGAGCTGTTGTCCCCGGTTAAATTTTCGGGATTCAGAACGAACACCGGTTCGATTGTTATTTCGACGCAATCAGACGGGAATGGTATTGGTGATGGGCAAACGCAATTTGGCTATAACGTGGGGAATGATTCAGCACCGATATTTAACCATTATCTGCGCGGGCAGGGTATCACAAACATTGATACATCAGGTGGGTGTGATATTCGTGAGGGTCTGCGCGTGGGGCGTCGGGTCGTGCCGGGTGATTATGGGAATTTTGACAGCCGGTATTTGAAATTATCTCAAAACGGTAGCGATATACCGAACAAATCAGCGTTCAGAGCAGTATTAGAATTAGGGGATGCCGCACTGAGAACGGTTGGCAATGAATACGCAAACATTCCCAGTATGGGGTATTTTCTGGCGAGCCTCGGCTATAACGGCTGGCAGCAAATCCCATCACAGGATGGGGCAGGTAACCTGATTATCCAATGGGGTACATTTGGGGGATTTCAATCGGGGACGGGGGCAACTGTCAAATTTCCGCGTCCATTCCCTCGTCGTTGTGTATTTGCGATCCCTGTTGCCATTGTGCCGTGGGAAACCAAAACAACAACTATGGAACCCGTCTATCTAGCCGAAAAATCCGCGGCCTATGCCACGTTTAGAAAAGGCGGAACGGTAACCATTGACGGCCTCTACATTGCATTAGGATATTAATAATGATGAGCAAAACCTATATTTATTGTGCTAATAACGAAAAATATGATCCGCCGTGTCCGGGGTTTTGGCCTGTGGCTGAACGTGAACATTACCCAAACACGTTCCCAGAGAGTGGCGTCGAGGTTGATGAGGCTGTCAAACAACGATTTGACGGACAGTGGCCCAGTGGGAAACGGCTGGGTTGTGATGAACGCGGCTACCCGGCATGGGTTGACATTCCGCCGCCGCCCCCTCCGTCACCAGCGGAATTGCGGCAGCAGGCTGAATTCCAAAAACAGCAATTAATGTTTTCCGCAGCAAACTCCATCGCGCCGTTACAGGACGCAGTAGACCTCGATATGGCCACCGATGCCGAGAAATTATCATTAGCCGAATGGCGTAAATATCGGGTACTGCTCAATCGGGTGGATTGCTCTACCGCACCTGATATCCAATGGCCGGAACAGCCAAAATAATGATGGGGCGTAATGCCCCTATATTTACTCTGGCTGCTCAGGCCAGTCAATATTGGGTGCTGTCGAACAGTCTACACGGTTCAGTAGCACGCAATATTTTTTCCATGCTGTTAGCGCTGACAGTTCCGCCGCCGTCGCCATTTGAAGATCGACGGCATACTGTAGCGGCGCGATTGCGCTGGTCGCCTGAGTCATGAGATATTTTTTCTGGGATTCAGCCTGTTGTTGCAATTCCGCTGGTGTCGGCGGTGGGATATCACCCCATGCAGGTAGACCGTCAGATCCCACAATCCGGCGTTTCCCCGCGGGGATATCACGTGTAAATTTAATAAAAACAGCCTCGCGCACCGCAACCCCGTCATCCGGCCATGTCCCCGCGGCAACATATGCATCTTTCAGAGACAACAGAAAGAACGAATTCTGCGCCGCACTAAAAATATATCTACTCATTACTATCTCCCTATGGCTAAATACTGCCCACCTTCACCCTGCACATTGACATGGGCAACAAAACCATTACGTTGTTTGTTTGTTGCTCCCCACGTATGTCCTGTCGCCCAACCTGCATCAGAAACAATAACGTGGTCAACAGTTGTTGGGAATTTGAACGGGAACTCCACAAACACGCGGGTTGACGAACTGAAATCAATCAGACCAAATTGAATGTATATAGCACCTAAACGATACCAGCCATGGCCATGCTCAAACCTGAGATACGCCAGAACCGCATTAATACTGCCCCGTGAGATTAAATCCCGGCCAGTGGGTGTGATGGGGCTCAGTGTTGCCGTATCCGCCCCGGTAAAATACGGCAGCAGATCTCCTCCGGTCACCAATCCGGCCAGTGCCGTCAGGGTCGCGTTCAGGGGTTGCCGATTTTTTATAATTTCAGACAGACTGTTAGAAAAATTTCCGTCATTGTTGATTGACTGAGCCAGTTTCTCCAGCGTATTCAACGCGGCTGGGGGGTTACCTGCAATTAATTCGGGTAAACCGAGGTTTTTCACAAACTCGTTTTTATTTGGAATATCCGAACCGTTCTTGTTTTTCTCCAAACGTGTGTTGGCATTATTATTTGCATTAGCCGCATTTTGGTTTGCAGTATTAGCTAAAGATTTAGCCTCACTCACCTTAGCGTCAGTTTGGGTTGTGTTATATGCACCAACATCTGCTGCGTTCAGTGCAATATCCGCCGACAGTGCTTTTCCATTTACCTTGCGGGTAGAAGGCACGCGAGTGTTTGCATTAGCATTCGCGGCATTTGCCTGTTTTGTCGCTTCCCCTACCTTAGTATCTGTTTCGCCCTTAGAGTACGCTCCAACATCACCTGCGTTCAGAGCAATATCCGCCAACAACGCCTTACCATTCACCTTACGCCCTACCGGAACGCGACCATTGGCATTATTATCCGCTGCTTTAGCAAAATCATACGCCGCCTTCACCGCTTTCGGTGTTGCTGCATGCGTTTCACTATTACTATCCACCGCACTGCTCAGGATCACAAATCCCTTCTCTTGCAGCGTCGCGTCAGGATGGTTACGGCTATTTGCATGTTTCTTAATAGAATCATCCACATATTCACGCGTAGCCAAAATCACCGATGGATCAACTTTTAATGTCACCGCGTTAGCACTACTGACAATCAGGATCATGCGAATAGTCTGGGTACGGCCGGAACCCTCTTGCAATTGGGGTTTGTAGGTTTCCGCACAGTTACCCACAGCAATCAAAATGCCATCTTTGTCAAACAGGCCAATCTCACGGATCCACCAGCCACCTTCGTTTTCAGGAATAACCTGCTCTGCAATGATTTGGTTGGTGTTTTTTGGATCAATGCTCAGCGTGTTAATCGCTGCTCGACGTTTTTCATTAACCAGTTTGGTTTGTTTGGTGTCCGGTGTCGGCAACTTGCCACCACCATCACCTATGGCCATATGGGTAATTTCAATTTTAGTACCCAATGCCGCAGCATTTGCTAACTTATCTGCGCCTAACTGCGTCAGCAGCGCAAAATATTTGGTACTCATGGTCTAATCCTCATGTCATCAATAATATGTATGCCCGCGCCCACAACTTCTGAGCCGGATATTGTTATTTGCTCTGGGAAATAAGGGTAAACTGTCAGTTCATCACCACTGTAAGTCGCCGCCGAGTAGTGATATTCACCGCGTGTATCTAGGTTGATGTCCAACCCAATTAAATGTCGGCTCACTGGCTTGGCATCAAAAATCAGGTTTTCCAGTTCCTCGAACATTTCATGGGTAATACCGTTTTCCAATACACCGATATCCAGCCGGAAAGTACCCGGAGCATCATTGGTTTGCCACCACTCTTTTACACGGATGAGATAACCCAATGGCTCGACAACTCGCCGAATCGCACCAATCGTTCCTTTATGTTTATGCAGGAATAGAGAGCTTTTGATCACTTCCCTTTTGGTGCTCTCAGACCAACGTTCGTCCCAGCGATCAACAGACCAGGCCCAAGCCAGATAGGGTAGAAGTGATACCGGACAAGTGTCTGGATCCCACAACTCGCGTAACGGAACCTTAACCTTCTGTAATTCAGCGCAAGCTTTGGCAGCCGCTAGTTCTAACTGGGTTGAACCCATCGGTAGAAGGCGATCACTCATCCGAACCTCCCATCGTCAGGGTCGTTTTGGTGCAGTAAGATGCCTGGGTTTTATCCAGCACGACGTCTTTCAACGGCGCTTTCAATTCCACGCGCTGGACGCCTTCCACATGCAGTGCGGCATAAATCGCTGACAAACGAATGTCACGCCCCAAACGGTGCTGGGCTTCAACATAGTGTTTCAGTCGCTGTTCTGCCGCCTTACGGATAGGTTCTGATTCTGGTGTTGGGAAGATGTACAACACCGCATCAATTTCATATTCCACAATGTTTGCTGACTGAACTTTCAGACGATCCGCCACTGGACGCACGTTTTCATCGTTCAGCACTTTTTCGACTATTTCCAGCAGCTCTTTGGAAGCAACACCCTTGTCCTCCCGCGACATAATGGTCACTGTGACATTAGCTGGCGACGGGCTGATTGCCGAAGCGTCAGCGACGCGACCATCCGCACTGCGGGCATGGTATTCATACGCACCAACCGGGCCAGCAACACTCAAGCCTTCGAAAGCCTGTGGAATGCGTACGCGGTAGTCATTGTCAGATTCCATCACCGCCGGTGTCGGTGGCACGGTAGAATTATCTGCAGGATGCAGAACCATACGGAATACGTTGTTGTTCACCCCCAACTGATCCAAATCGCTGCCTGTTGAATAGGCCACCATCACCGCCCGTGCAGCTTCGTTAACCCGTTGACGCAAGAGCAATTCGCGATAAACATTCTCTTCCAACAACTTGACCAAAGGTTCAGATTCCAGTTGTAAAGTACGTGCAATGGCATCTTGCTGATCTTCTGGATAGAGCGAGATCAAGCCTTTTTTGCGCTCTTCCAGCAGTTGTTCGTAATCCAGTGGCTCAACCACATCCGGTGGTGGCAACTGGCTTAAATCGATTGTTGGCATGACTTATTACCTCACCGGGAATGGCTCACCGGAATAGAAAGTGAAAATTCCTTGGCGGATTGATGATAAGTACCCGTAATATCCACCACCATTTTGCCGTCCTGTCGGGTTTCCATCGTGATGGAGGTCAGCATCACGCGTGGCTCCCAACGGCTGATTGCGGTATAACTGGCCGCCATAACCTGAAGCCGGAGCGCTGCGTTTTGTGGCCAGTCAATCAGTTCTGGTAGCAAAGAGCCGTAGGTACGACGCGCGATACGGCTGCCCACAGGGGTTAATAAAATATCGCTGACGGATTGCCGGATATGTGCCAAATCGGTCAGCTCTCGGCCCGTCTGCCGATTCATTCCCAGGTACATCATACGGGGCCTCCTGATGTGTCACCGCCTGACCTGATGCCGGTGTGTTTATGGGAATCCACGACCACGCCGTTGGAACTGAATGTGCCTCCGGTGTGTTCAATATTGCCCGTCATTTTGCCGCCGTTGCGCACAATCAAGTTGCCTGTGCTCATTAGCTGCGTACAGATGACCTCCGGTGTATCCAGCGTAATTCGGGTGCTGGCGACACAGGTGATTTCCGGCGCGGTAATATGGACGGAATCCGAAGCAATCACTGTCGCGGTTTTGATGCCAGTCACAGTCAATGCGCCAGATTGCGGTTCATACTCCATCACGGCACCATCCGGAAACTTGATATGCGTCGCTTCAGGTGATGTTGATGGCGCCGGAAACTCATCTGAAAAAATCGCAGGCAATACAAAGGCGGTTGTCAGCTCTCCGCCTATGGACAGTAATAAAACCTGTTCACCGACACTGGGCGCCCACCATGTGCGGGAGTTTCCCGCTCTGGATGTCAACCAGTGCAGCCAGTTGGTTTCAAGATTGCCTGTCGCGACTCGGCACTTTCCCTTTGTGGTATCCACTTGGGTAATGACGCCGGTTCGGATCAGGTTGCGCAATAAGCGCATCAGTTCAGTGAGTTGTGTGTTCATGACGTAAGAATGCCATGAAACAGGAGGTTGGACATTAAACTGGGTTTGTAGGAAACAGCATACAAATCCAGAATAAAAATCCTTTTTAATCAAATAAATAAAAAGGCCTTCTCAGGAATAAAAGAAGGCCTTTTATGGTTTTTTGTATCGCGTTAAACAGCATTGCAATAAGATGCGATCATTCTGATTTACACTGCCGAACAACATCCCGTACATACTGTTGTAAATAGTCTAATTTGGCTTGGTCTTTGATGATGCCGGTTCGGATATCGTAAATAGCGCGTCCAGCTTTTGCAGTGAGTTCGACTTGGGTTCCATCGCCCATACGGCGGGGGCGGGTATCTCGGTTTTGGGTGAGCTGACAGGTAGCAAGGTTGGCGGTGGCGATTTGCACCCGCCGATGACCAGCAATAATGTCAGCACGCAAAGCCGCATTTTTTTCGGTGACATGAGCTAATTTTCCTGAATAGTATTCATCCAATTGTGCAGCCCGATTTTGTGCATCTTTCATTTGCTGAATAGCTGCCAACGTTTCTGAATGGACTTTTTGGTTGATGGCAACAAGCTGTGCAGCATGTTGCTGTTTCAAACCCGCCACTTCGCTGAGAAACAGGGAGCGATGTCCCCACCAGCCAAGACTTCCACCAATGACCAGGCATATAATTAAGGGCATCTTTTTTAGTGTATTAATTCCCAACAAACGAGTTCAGCCTCCCCCTTAATCCCAAAGCTGGATAATAGGTCTGCTGGCAACAGGCATAAATTCCGGCATTTCAACTTTCGTTCCATGAGGCAATACTGCGCCAAAATCAGCCAATCCGGGATTTGCCAGCAACACACGCTCAGTCATTCCCAATGTACGGCCATAATGACGCCAACAAATGGCATCAACTGTCTCATTTTGTTGTGCGATAACTTGCATACACTCTCCTTTCTCTTTGCAAAAGTCAGTTAGTAAATCGGAGAGTTATGATCAAATAATTAGCGAAATGCCTCAATACAGTAAGATTGTTAGGTCAGTAATACATAAACCAAGGGCAGGAAACCATTTCCTGCCCTTGGTTATTATCTCTTATTACAATGATATGCTATTCATTGGAGGATATTACCCCTTTGTCAGCGTTAATCAGATAGCCAACTATCATCCTCCCAAACTTCTTGAATGAGTTCCATCATGTGGTCGTGTTCACTGCTTTTTTTAGTCCCTGTTACTCTTACGGAGGTGCTACTGCTAATTCCAATTCTAAAATTTGTATCAGGATAATATGGTAATATTCTTTTTTTTAGTTCACTTTCTAATGAAGATATGACTGATTCAGAAACATTAGCTCGTTTATAGAAAAGTATCTCTACTCGCATGCTTTTCCCCGCCAAATCTATTCTTCTATTGAACCCGAATTCCCTAATATTTTGTTGCTGCTCACCTCATTACCTAACAGATTGTTTTCCTGTTTACCCTGGTAACTGTTAAATCTTTTTTCATAAGGTGCAGATAGCTCTGCTATCCAAACCAGTGCCAGCTCTTTGTCTTCCGCATGATTGCATTCGCAACTTGTTGCCATTCTGGCAATGAAATTGATACGTTGCGCTACCAATGATTCTATAAGAGATTCCACTGATCTATCTGCCTCCATATAATAAACTGTATATATATACAGTACACGTAATAAGACTAAAATTAAAGTAGTTTTTACCTGTTTTAGTCATTAAATTTAATAGTTAGTAACTATTGTTTGTTGTTTTAGCAGAAATATTTGCCAATTTGTTTGATTTTTCTGCTATGACAATTCTACGGTCTGCATAACCCGCTATCTTTCTACTTCCCTGTTCATCCGTACAGTTATTGACAGAACTCCAAGAGGAAAATTTTTTGCTTCTTTTATAAACAATTCGTTCAGATGTAACCGTCGATTCTGATTTTGGCACGATGGTCCATTGGTGGAGCCGCGTACAAATAAATCCTGCATGCGACAAAAATGGTGAGGTCACGCCTTGTATGGATTGAACATCTTCACCATAAGGGCTGCCAAAAGGGATATTTTTGTAAGATAAGCGAATAACTAAATCACGACGTGAAACCCAAGGCCCGCCCTGTGCCTGAGTATAAGCAGCCCAATTCCCCTCATCTGCCGCTTGTAACACTGCGTTTATCTTGTGGTCAGACAGGCGTACTTCCCTGAGTCGACGCAATTCGCGCCAAACCGAAACTGGAGCGCCGCCGATTTGTTGAAATTGGCGAATGCGCCAGCGACTCGCCCAGGCAGTCACTGATTTTGCCATATCGCACAGGGATTCACCGGTTTCATGGTCTTTTTCTTCTTCCAGCGCATAACCATCAATATTTTTAGAAATATACTTGGCAATATAACCTGTTGCACTACCTTTATTGGGATCGATCGCCCGATAATTAAAACGCACCTTTTTGGCTTCATCGTCCTGCAACTCTCCCTGCTCTTCCTGACAAGCGTAATGCTCAAGGAGCTTTCTGACTTGCTGCAAATGCTCCGGCAACATAAACAGCACCATATGCCAATGAGGGGTGCCATCATGATGTGGTTCCACCACACGGAAACCAAATAGATTAATACCTGCCCGTGCCAACGCAGCCCGAACTTTTGCCCAGACACCGCATAAATAACGTTGAGTATCGCGTGGCGTTGCGCCATTCCAAGATTTGACAAACCCGCCTTTGTGCTGGACGGCATGATATTTCGCAGGAGCCGTGATGGTATAAAATTCGCCAACACAGTTCATCTTGTTGGCAATATCTTCGAAACCGCGCATTCTGACCATCAATTCGCAACGTCGGATCGCAGGATTCGCGTTGCTATGAACAACTGTCTCTGCCAGCGAAATTCGTTCCCCTTTTTCATTTTCCAAATCAAAATGCTTGAAAAATTCACGATTGCGCCGTTTTTGTTCCAACCATTCCCGCAATGCCTGACGTGAAACATAAGGAGAAGCGACTTGCTGTACCTGCCCAACGGCAATTGCCATATGTTCAGATTGGATATCACGCAAACGCTTTAAACGAAAATACCACCAACGGGCAGACATCATGCGCAACATGCCAGAACAGAGTTGATCAACAGATGGCATTTTGCGGCCATGATTGAAACGCCGCCAATATGGGGGATGAGTACCACATTGCAAAGTCAGCTTTGCCAGTAATTGGTACAATTTAGCGACACGGGAAAATGACTCATCTTTGCAACCAACAGAAGTTGATGAGTGTTTTTGGGAAATACGCAAAGAATAGTGCTCATAATTACCAGAAATAAAAATGGAAATGTCATGAGCAAGTTTCAAGAGACGTTTGCGATCATACGTCACCATATTTTCCAATTGTTCAATAAAAGGAAAAGGCGTCATACCGGAAACACTTACATTAGAGACACAATGGCTAAACTGATACCTTTCTTTTACCCGTTGCAATCTCGGCAGGACATTCTGTCCAACCGTTTTTCTCAGAAAAGAATTTGCATCACGGCGGCCTGAGCGATTAAAGATATCGATATAACGGCGGCTAAAGTATTTAGCCAGAAAATCCGGTAGTTGTCCTATATATTGGTGACGCCATTGATGATCTTCCGCGTTAACTTCCCATAACAGGCGCTCCGCCATTGAAACACCCAGCGGTATGTTTTGTTCATAAGTGATAACGTTACTATTCATCAATTTCACCATATTCAGGACGAGTAAGAGCCTGGCGTATCCATGCCATTTGTTCAAAAAAGAGATAACGTGTTTAAAAAGCTGTAATTAATTAGGCAATGTCAGGTACTTAGGAAATTGACTGACAACGACCTTGATATGATTCATCGCCTGGATCAGCGCCCGCTTTTCCTCTTGGGTAAAATGGTTGAATTCACTATCGTGGCGGGAGTGCGGAATATTCGCCAAATAGAGAATGGCAGATAACGCACGTTTATTCTGTTCGTAGTAAGCATCTCTTTTATCACGCATATCAGCCAAAAACCGATTTAACTCCTTTTCATTGTCACCCCAATATGTCGCCCTAATCCTCGACAGGTGATTCAATCCTTCCAGCCGCTGGCCGAGGTTAATCTGGGTAAACTTTTCTTGCTCAGTATTCGCCATATTTTCCCTCAACATTTTCCTACAAAACGATCCTCAAGATTCCCCGCTATTTCCAATATTCTCTTCATTTCAAACTCTCTACCTATCCTCAATGGCATTTCCGAAATACTTTCGATATCAGGCATAAAGATTGAAATTTGGGCGTTCATGATGCAATATCTCTCAATGGTTTTCATCTTAACCAATCTGGGCTCACCAAAGGTCTCATATCGAGAACTTAGGCGGGATACTAATAGCTCTTATCTGTACTGTCAATGAAAAATACCAATATTGAGATCAAAATGGGGGCCGATAGTGGGGGAAGACCTGCTATTGAACGTCTTGTCCGCGCATATGGATTTAAATCACGTCAGGCCCTAAGTGACCATTTGGGCGTTTCCAAAAGCACGATGGCAAACCGCTACCTTCGTGATAGTTTCCCTGCGGATTGGATCATCCAGTGCAATCTCGAAACTGGCGCTTCACTGCTGTGGCTGAGCACGGGTCAGGGAGAAATGTTCCCAGATGGAGAAAGCGGCAAAAAAGCGGAACGGTTAGAAGATATCATTGCCCCATCCATCTCTCGTGTAAAATTATCAGGTGGTAAACTTAATGACGTTAGCCCGGTGATTTTGGACAGCGAGTTGATTTCCAAGGAACTCAAAAATCCGCTGATTGTTGATGATGGTGCCTCATGGTATCTGCTAGATACGCAGGAAGATAATATTCAAGATGGCTTATGGCTGGTGGATATTGAAGGTATGCACAGTATCAAAAAGATTGCCAAAATCCCAATCAGCAAGATTCGGGTCAGCGATAGCGACGTCACTTTTGATTGTGCAATCAGCGATATCAAATTTATTGGCCGCGTCGCTCTGGTCATATCCAAACAATAATAATCTGGCATAAAACAGTTTTCATCAAGGTTATCTCTATCCATTAGGATAACCTTGATGGCGTTCAAGCATTTTCATACAAAATCTGAACGCCGAAGCCTGTACAGAACATGCTCCCTTAGTGGATGATTTTCTTCCAATCCAGGGTGCAGAAATGTTTTTTCATCTCTGACCATACCCAATTTTTTCATGACATTTTCCGAGCGGTAATTAGAAACCGTGGTAAAAGCGACAACTTCCTCCAATCCGATTTCCGTAAACGCAAAGTCAAAAATTCTGCGGGCGGCTTCACAAGTATAACCTTGCCCCCAAAATGGCTTGTCCAGACGCCAGCCTATCTCAACAAAAGGCGAGAATGGAAATTTGATGTGCGGGATATTCAGTCCTGCAGAGCCAATAAATTCACCACTCTGTTTTAATTCAACCGCCCATAATCCCCAACCACCCTGCGTTTCAAACTTGCGGATACAATTATCGATAAAAGTATCGCTCTGCGTTTTAGTCAGTATGTCAGGAAAAAATTCCATTACGTCAGGGTTGCTACTTAAGCGAAAGAAAGGTTTTCTGTCCTCTGTTTTCCAGGCACGGAGCCACAACCTTTCTGTTTCCAATTCGACAACCACAACGCCTCCTTAATTATCAAGTATTGCTTTTCGCTTTTGGTTTATCGCCTTGATTTTCTCTAATGGAAATAACTCGTTCCATTTCTGGTTTTTTCTTATTATCAACCTGTTCAGATTGACCAAAAAACAATCCACCACGTCGAATTGACATACTGCCACAACGGCTAATGCCCCGTAACTCGCCATGTTCAAGGATATCTAATGTTTCCGCACAGCACGTGCCTTCAACATGACCATCAATGATAATTTCAGGTGCATTCAGCTCACCCTCTACTTTACCGGCATGCATAATCCGAATGGCACCACCTTTTACGCGAATATTGCCAACAACTTTACCCCAGATCTGGATATCCCCTTCCATTTCGACATCCCCCTTGAAGACAGAGTTTTTTGCAATAATGGTATTGGGACGGATCTCGGCTTCAGGTAATTTTTTCTCTTCAGGCTTGATGCCCATAGCGGGTGTCGCAGAACTGGCAGTCGCTGCCTCGGTTATTTTTTTTCCAAACATAGCGTTTATTCTCAATTTCATTTTCATAAAGTAAAACACTAAGGCTAAAAAAGATAAAATTGCTGTCATGGTGCAACTAAAATGAGCACCATACAGATATAGTCCCAATGTAATTCCCCAAAGGAGCCATACACTGCATAAAAAAGCGTTATCTGAAAAACGATACATTGTCATATTGTTCTCGTTTTTGTGGTTTTTTCTTATATTTCATCAGCAAAATATATCTATACATATGCCTTAGCAGGTAACAGAAACAGGCTGTGGAAGCACATCCTACCATTGTACAAGTATAAAAAACAATCTACGAAGCTATAACAGAGTGATTTATAGCGTTATTACACGGATAAAGCTTCTATTTGAGTTTAATCCTCTGATTTGTCGTCGAATTTTCTCACATTTATGAAATAAGAAAATCCATAAATATAAATTTCATTTCTTATTTCATATATACAAATCACATAAAATCACAATTTATTAACAATAAAAACAAGAAAAATGCATCATAGTTAGAACCATGAAAACATGTTATGCCCAATAGACATTTAGTCTATGGCTATTTCATCTATAAATCTACAATCAGAACTTAATGGGTTAATCTACCATTGTTTAAATTATATCGATCACCAAGAATTGATATTTTTTGATGTTAATTTTCTATTTCAATATTCATTTGAATAATTAAAAAAAAGAAATCCATGTCATCATTGATGTTCTCCATGGCTAAAAATTTTCAAAACAAATAACTCAATAAACAAAATCCATAAATAAAAATCATTTTAATATTAACAACACCTTAACCTTAAAAATAACCATACAGATATTGATCAAAACAAGGTAAAAAACAGAAAAATAATTTTTAACCACAAAAAATCATACTTAAACCTAACACAAATATTTATTTAGTTATATAATATCAACGGTTACTTAATAATAAAAAACACTTCATGCACTCATCAAAAAATGATTACTCACGATACGGAAAATTAGGAGTATTAGATGAAAAGGACGACAGGCTTAAATCAAAAGAATATTTGTACGATCCAATTAACCATGCCGGATTTCAATATCCTGGAGCATAAACAAAGAGGGCTATATATTTTACTTGATGGCGAAATGGTGTGGAAAGATTGCATAAACACTTATCACATTAAATCGAATGAAATCCTTTTTACCCACCCCGGAAGTTATGCAGCTAAAACCAATACAGAAAGTTGTCAGCTATTATGGTTACCCTTACACATGGAGTTTTTACGTAGTTTTTTACAACGTTTCGGATCATTATTAAGTCAGTTAGAGCGACACGAGTTTCCTGCTTATAGGTTGATTCCTTTTAACCAGTTTCCCTTGTTAACGGAAAGCATTCGTGGGCTGGCAAACTTACTGGCGCATGATTCCCCTCCAGCTTTGGTTCAACTAAGAGTTGAAGAGTTACTGTTGCTGCTTTCCTTAGGTAAGCAGGGAACACTGCTAATGTCTATTCTACGGAAATTAAGCAACCGCCCGGTAGAACGCCTGCAAACATTTATGGAGGCTCACTATCTCAAAGAATGGAAATTGAATGACTTCGCACGTGAATTCGGTATGGGATTAACGTCTTTTAAGGAGCTTTTTAACAGTGTCTATGGCACTTCACCCAAGGCTTGGATTAGTGAACAACGCATTCTTTATGCTCATCAATTATTACTAAATAGCGAAATGAGTATCGCCGATATTTCATTGGAATCGGGTTTTTCCAGTCAGTCCTATTTCACTCAAAGCTATCGCCGACGTTTTGGCTGTACACCTAATCGCTCCAGATACGGCAAAGATTAATGATTCATTTAATAACTAATAGTTAGTGCTATATTCCATAAATCAAGGCTTTTCAGTTTTATATAAACTTGTTTAGATCAAACTGAAAAGCCGCAACCACAATTAGGCTAAGATATTGCCTAAATCATGTATGATCGTTTTTATCGATCAATCTCCTCTTATTGATCTGTGCAATCCATTGGACGGCAGTATCTCATCTCACATATAGTCATGGTGACTCATCACTGTTTAGAGCTAATCCGACTAAGCTCTAAGTCACCACCAGGGATTTTTGTATTTGCCGTATTTTTGGCCTGCTTCCGCGCAGGCTTTTTTTATTCTTTTTGCTTGCTATCTGCACTATAAAAGACTGTACCTAATTTAATTCTTTCACGGCCGGTAGCCAGACGATGGCGATTAGTATCCCGCAGCGAGTAAATACAACCACAATATTCCTGCTGATAGAACTCTTCTCGTTTACTGATTTCTATCATACGAGCAGATCCGCCCCCTTTACGCCAGTTATATTCCCAATACATCAAGTCAGGGTAACGGGAAGCAGCACGAACCCCACATTCATTGATTTGCTGCATATTTTTCCAGCGAGAAATACCGAGTGAGCTGGTAATCACCGGGAAACCATGTTCATAGGCATAAAGTGCTGTTCGTTCGAAACGCATATCGAAACACATTGTGCAACGAATACCGCGTTCAGGCTCATTTTCCATTCCTCTCGCGCGTTCAAACCAATTATCACGGTCGTAATCGGCGTCGATAAAAGGAATGCCCATCTCCTGAGCAAAACGGATATTTTCATCTTTACGCAGTTCGTATTCTTTCAGGGGATGAATATTCGGGTTATAGAAAAATATTGTGAAATCAATTCCTGAAGCCAACATTGCTTCCATCACTTCCCCAGAACATGGTGCACAACATGAGTGCAACAAGACTTTTTTGTTCCCATTTGGCAGTGGAAGAGATTTACGCTCATAATTCAGTGACATAATATTTCTTACCTGATTCAGACAATAAAAAATCAGGAAGAGAACAAAGACCCCCTCCCTGTGTTTACTGGATAGACATTTTACCTTTTTCTACTGTCTTACGACAATCTTTGTAAAAGAATCAGGCCTCCTGTACTTCTGGCAAAACCTGCCCACCATCAACGACAATTGTTTGCCCAGTAATATATTTTGCTTCATCGGAAGCCAGGAAACAGGCAGCATAGCCAATATCTTCAGGCGTACCCAAAGCCCGCATTGGCGTGCTATCTTTCGCATAACTGAGAAATTCATCACCAAATGACTTTAAGCCTTCCGTCATAATCATGCCTGGCATAACCGCATTAATGGTGATACCTTGTCCTGCGTATTCCAATGCTGCACTGCGCATAAACCCTAGTTGCCCTGCCTTACTGGCACCATAGTGACTGTAACCCTGAATGCCCGTTATCTCACCTGTTATTGATGAAGTGATAACAACACGCCCGTAGCGCTGCTTTTCCATAACATTCAGCGCAGCTTGCACCAGGAAAAATGTCCCTTTAAGGTTGACTGCGTGCACTAAATCCCAATCTTCCGCAGTCATATCTTTCAAATAATGCTGTGGAAAAATACCTGCATTGGAACAAAGAATATCGAGCCTACCGTACTTTTCAACAATCTGAGCAATCACATTTTTACATGCTGTCTGATCAGTCACATCAAGGGGAATGAAATCAACTTCCAGCTCTTTGGCAATGGCTTCTCCTCTCAGCTTATCAGTGCCGGCAATAATGGTAACAGCACCAGCTTGCTTCAATACCTTGGCAATTCCCGTGCCAATACCTTTGGTTCCACCTGAAATAAAAGCAATTTTTCCTGCTAAATTGAACATAGCTTTTCCTTTTGTATTAGTGGTGAGTGTTTTTTTATTATCTAAAATATAATTCTTCAATTTATTTTTAAACCGTGACTTTATCAAGCTTAATAAATGAAAGCAGCACATTAAAAAACATAAAATAAAATCACGTTATTTACATGAAAAATTGAAATAAAGATCCCTCCTTAAATTTTCCCGACATTGCTTATTCTTCTGCCAGAGATTATTTTTAAAGAACACAACATTTTGTTAACGATAATAATATGGAGTGAAGAATATGATTCTCGATAATTCATTCTTACATGAATATACCGGTACAGCATTATCACCGATTTTATTTCTTAAAAGGGCTGTATTAAGCAATGGTAATGATATAGCCATTATTGATGGAAAACAGCGTTGGACCTGGCACCAATATGCCAATCGCTGTGAAAGGATTGCTATCTCACTCCAACAAATGGGTGTGGATAAAGGAAGCGTAGTCTCGGCTATTTTACCCAATATCCATGAATTGCTTGAGTTACATTTTGCTGTTCCTTTGTCCGGTGCTATCCTCAATGCCTTGAGTACCCGAACAGATGCAGCCACATTAAATTTTGTTTTTGAAAAACTGCATCCCAAAATATTATTTATCGACAAAAGTTATCTTTCACTATTAAATAATGTCTCTTTCAATAATCCAATTAAGATAATTATTGTTGATGAAAACAACTCAACTATTCCTATATCTCCTGCCGGACATGAATTTATATCTTACGAATCACTGATAACCGAACACTCATCAAAGACACTCTCATTCAGCCAAATTGACGAACAAGCCGCTATCAGTATCAATTCCACTTCAGGCACCAGTGGGCAACCGAAACTGGTTGTTTATTCTCACCGTGGGGCATTTTTAAATGCTATTTCTAATATCCTGGATTGGGACATGCCCAGGACTCCCACCTTTTTATGGACTCTTCCCATGTTTCACTGCAATGGATGGTGTTTCCCGTGGACAGTTGCGGCACGAGCAGGCACACATATCTGCATAAGAAAATTTGATGCAGAAGAAGCAATGCAACTGATCCAGGAACATCACGTAACCCACTATTGTGGTGCCCCGATTATTCACTACTCTTTAGGCAAGATAACGCAAAAGCATAAAAAGCATTTTGGTGGCCGTGTTTATGGCTTGATTGCTGGTGCACCACCGACAGAAATGATGTTTTCATTGCTGGACGAGGTCGGTATCAATGCAACCCATGTTTATGGATTAACCGAAACTTATGGTCCTGTAGTTGTTTGTGAAAATAAGCATGAATGGCAAGCACTACCAGAATCAGAAAAAGTCTTAAAACGGATGCGTCAGGGAATTGTTTCTAATTTACAAGGGCAGGTGAGTGTTATTGATAAAAATAACTCAGCCGTTCCTTTTGATGGCAAAACCATTGGCGAGATCGCTATTCGCGGTAATATCGTAGCAGCTTATGATCCTGTACGTCAGGTTATACCAGAGATCACCAACCAATGGTTTTATACTGGTGATTTAGCCGTCGTCGATCCTGATGGCTATATCAAAATCATCGATAGAAAAAAAGATATCATTATTTCCGGTGGTGAGAATATTTCCAGTCTTGAGTTAGAAAATGCCCTGTCCAGTTACCCGGGTGTTTTGGCTGCCGCTGTTGTGGCAAAACCCGACCCCTATTGGGGAGAAGTTCCCCATGCTTTTATTGAACTCGACGAAAATGCATCAATCACAGAGCAAGAGTTAAATGATTATATTTGTACAGTAGTAGCACGTTATAAACGCCCCAAAGGATATACTTTTTTAACTTTACCGCGAAATGCCAATGGCAAAGTTGTAAAAGATCAATTGAGAAAACGTGTCAAAGACTGATATAACCAGCATAAAGACAATAACGATAAATTAATCCCTTGGACTTAATTTATATGTTTAAAGACGGCGCTATTACGTGCGGCCTTTCTAACGCCGGCAGACTGATCCCACTACTTGCCAATTTCCCCATATGGCAATACATCAAGCAGGCTGCATCAATCAGGGACATAGCCATGGCCGCACCGCTACCCTCACCAAGACGCAAATCTAAATGCAAGTAGGGTTGCAAATTCAAATATTGTAACGCCAGCGCAGCACCTTTTTCTGCCGACATATGGGAAGGGATGCAATAATTCCGTGCCATAGGGGATAGTTGACATGCCGCTAATGCTGACGCATAGGACAAGAAACCATCAAGTATCACCGGTACACCAGAAGCTGCCGCTCCCAGAATCACACCGGCCATGCCGACAAGCTCAAATCCTCCCACTTTTGCCAGTACATCAATGGCGTTTTTGTTATCTGGCTGATTGATGGCAATAGCCTGCCGTACAATGGATTGTTTATGCGCTAGCCGCTCAGAAGGTAAATTAGCGCCTAACCCAACCACATCACGGGGATCACTTCCTGTCAGGACACTGATAACTGCGGCTGCCGCAGTCGTATTAGCAACACCTAACTCTCCAATACCAAATACCGTTATTCCTGCCGCAATGCGTTGTTGCACCAATTGTGCGCTTGTCAGCAACAGCATTTCAGCGTGTTCATAATCCATTGCAACCCCTTTGGCAATATTGCCGCAACCTCGTGCGATTTTAAGGGACAACATTTGTTCGATAGGATCACAATCTATGCCAATATCCACAGGCAAAACATGCGTTCCACTGTTTTTCGCCAGCACACAAACACCTGTTAACCCTTTCAACATATTGCGTGCCTGTATGGTCGTAACGTTTTTAGGTGAAATAGCCACACCTTCGTCATATACACCATGATCAGCACACATGACGATAATCTCTTTTCGCAGGTTTTGTAGACCAACAATGCCAGGCATACCCGATAGTTGTATCGCCAATGCTTCAAGACGCCCCAAACTTCCCAATGGCTTGACTAAGCTGTCAATGTGCTGTGCCGCTTTTTCCATGTTTTTCCGATCCAGAGGTTGGATCGCATCAATCAATGATTGTAGTGTCATGTTTATCCATCCAACTGACATTCTGTCCGAGCGTTGAACATGCTCAACGTGGTATCCCACATGGGTATCGACAATACTGTAAGCTCCTTGCTTCTCCTGATTGACTTTGTTTATTGCCAAATCATTGCTATCAAAAAAACAATTTCCCCTAC
The DNA here is from genome assembly GCF_014467265.1 of Xenorhabdus sp. TS4. Classification (NCBI taxonomy): domain Bacteria; kingdom Pseudomonadati; phylum Pseudomonadota; class Gammaproteobacteria; order Enterobacterales; family Morganellaceae; genus Xenorhabdus; species Xenorhabdus sp. TS4. The sequence goes on from NZ_NKHQ01000024.1 coordinate 51,449, forward strand.
CTCAATGGAAGCCCCCAGCGTATCGCCAGTTTGTCCACCAAGGCGATAATTGAAATAGAAGGCAAGCCCGTAAACCACAAGCAATGACGCCATCATTGCCGACAAGGTTTGCCAATTCCCCAGAGCCATTACCAACACAACACCAGTCAACAAAGTCAGCATCGTTGCAGAAAAGCTAATTTGGCCAATATAACTGCTTCCCATTCCCTCACCTTCACGGGCATCACGTTGCGCATACATTAAAAGCACCACGGCTGTACGTCCGACAATCGATGCGCAGGTCAACAGGGCAAGCAAATAGAGGGGGGGATGATAAGATAATTCAACGACAGCGAATGTTTTAAGCAAGATACAGAAAATTAACCCAACACCGCCATAAGTTCCAAGCCGACTATCGCGCATGATCTCCAGCATTTTTTCTCGCTGGCGGGAGGAAAAAAGCCCATCACTCGTGTCCGCCAATCCATCTAAATGTAACCCTCCTGTCAATAAAGCCAAAGCCAACACATAACCCATCGCACCAATATACATTCCCCCACCCGACTGGCTGATCGAAAGTGATACCAAGCCCGCCAAACCACCAACAATTAACCCAATCAATGGAAAATAAGGCACACCACGCCAATATTGACGAAAATCGACGCCTTCCGCCCACTTTTGCGGGATTGGAAGCCGTGTCATAAATTGTAGTGTGGCCCAAAAAAGGTGCAGTTTCATTTAATCTTCACTCCAATGCCCGAAACCATCAGCCAGACTTCTTCAGCCGCTTGTGCCAACTTTTGGTTAGCACGTCCAGCAATATCGACAAAATGGCGTGCCAATCGGTTTTCAGGTGTAATGCCCATCCCCAACTCGTTGGTCACCAAATATACTGGCATCGGACACATCAGACTAGCATCAATCAGGTCATCGATCTGATGATGGATAACTACCTCCAATGGTGCGAAATCAAGGTTATCAGGTGATACACCCCCCGATAAGTCAAACAACAAGTTGGCAATTAATGTGGTAACACATTCTAGTATAACGCCTTCTTGGGATTGGCGGTGCTGGCGAATAACTGAGCCTAAATTTTGATGGCCTTCCCAGGTTCGCCAATGTGCCGGACGCTCCTGTTTATGCCGCTCAATACGAGCTGCCATCTCTTCATCTGTGACCTGTGCCGTCGCGATATATAACACCCGCTCGCACCGTTTAGCGAGCAGGCGTTCAGCGTAGGTACTTTTGCCACTGCGAGCCCCGCCTGTCACCAAAATCATGGCATAACTCCGCCAGATGTGTGTTCATGCATTAATTGATAAATCTGCGCGATATCCAGATGCTCACGCATACTGGCAGCCAACCTATTGAATTGTTTTTCTTTGTGCTGGCAGTAATTAAAGGCCACATTTTCCAGTGGAACATAGCCTTTTCTTATCCGCAATTGATTTAATAATGGGCGAGTAAACGTGTTTTCATCGAACAGACCATGCAGGTAACTTCCCATTACCAAACCATCTTGAGCAACTGCACCATCAAGCCCGTTTTTTTCTTCACTATTTTTTTCTTCGCCATTGCACCAATATATTTGGGCAAAAGGCATTGCCTGCTTACCAAGCCGAGTGGTTCCCATATGGATTTCATAACCCGAAATCGGTTGTTCGCTGCATAATTTCAGCATACCTGACAATGCAGGCACTACTACGCCCCTAACCTGTGCAGTCTGTTTTTCACTGGCAAAGTGGGTTTCCGTATCCAATAAACCTAATCCTGCCATTTGAGTTAAGCCGGATTCCACCCCATCCACGATCTGCTTACCTAACATTTGATAACCACCACAGATCCCGATAATCGGCACATTTTTCTGCCGGGCTGTGATAATTGCCTGCCCAAACCCTTTGATTTTTAACCATGCCAAATCTGCCAATGTATTCTTGCTGCCGGGAAGGATAATAAGGTCGGCTCCCTGAAGTTCAGAAGGTTCGGAGACATAACGCAAAAGCACATCCGGTTGAGCTGCCAGCGCATTAAAATCGGTGAAATTGGCAATATGGGGGTATTGGATGACAGCAACAACCAGACAATCTTCTGTTTTTTGCCGCTGACGACCATATTTACCCACCTGCAAAGCGACACTGTCTTCATCTTCCAAATCAAGATCCAGCCACGGCAACACCCCCAATATCGGGACTTGTGTCAAGGCTTCGATCTGATCGATCCCTGATTGCAACAAAGAGACATCACCGCGAAATTTATTGATGATCACCCCCTTGATACGGGCTTTTTCTTCAGGTTTAAGCAAGGCTAATGTGCCGTAGATGGATGCAAATACACCACCACGATCAATATCTGCTACCAAAATGACCGGAGCATCCACTAATTCAGCCATCCCCATATTAACAATATCGCGATCACGCAAATTGATCTCAGCCGGACTGCCCGCCCCCTCTAACACCATGATATCCGTTTCTGCCGCTAACCCGTTATATGCCATCAGAATCTGCTGGAGCAATTGGGGTTTATATTCGTGATATTCCACCGCATTCATGCTGCACATCACTTTCCCCATAAAAACCACCTGGGCCTTGCGATCGCTGGTGGGTTTCAACAATACAGGATTCATGCGTACATCCGGCGTAATCCCCGCTGCTTCCGCCTGAAATATCTGCGCTCGTCCCATCTCTTTGCCATCTGCGGTAACCCCAGAATTAAGTGCCATATTCTGTGATTTAAAGGGAGTGCAACGATAACCATCCTGTGCAAATATCCGACAAAATCCGGCTACCAGCACACTTTTACCTGCATCAGATGCCGTTCCCTGAACCATCAGCGATAATGTCATTCTATTTCCTCCCTAGTTCACCGTGTACTTTTATCCGCCATAGGCATCCCATTATCATTCACCTTGATAATTGCCAGTTTTTATTAACCAAAATCGTTGAAAAATACGACAATCCCTGCTCCCATTCTTTTTCACTGAAGGACAGTGTGGCGAGATTGCGCCAACATTGTTCAGTCGGCAAAGTGGCATCAGCCATCATCAATGCATGTTCTAATAGATTGTGACGTTGCAGCAGGTCACGGATCAGGGGAAAACGCGAATAGACTTTCATCAGGACAATGCAGTCGTGATTGAGTAATGCTTGCTCTAAGACAACTTCAGAAGCGGTACAGGAAATGACAGCCAATGTCTGATCTTCCATCGCCAGTGGCATCGCACTGGTTGCGGCAATGGCAGAAAATGAGGTTATCCCCGGTACAATTTCCAACCATGAGGGAGAGGTCATCTGTTGCGATACCAACCGCTGCAAAAGAAATACCCATGTACTAAACAGCATCGGATCGCCCAAAGTGATAAAACCGACTTTCCTGCCATTATCCACTGCCTCTTTCAAAGCGTGCGCCACTTCATCCCACACCGCTTGTTTTGCTGCCATGTCGGCTTTCATTAAAAAATGGTAAGTGCAAACTTCCGTTTTCGGCGAAAGGTACTCTTCAATGATGGAGTGAGCAAAACTTTTGGCGCCTTTTTTTCCCGTTGGGGTATAGATCACATCAAGCTCAGAAAGAATACGCGCAGCCCGTACAGTCATCAGATCACTGGCACCTGGGCCAACGCCCATAACATACAATTTTCCTGCTTTTGCTGTTTCGTTCATAAGGCTTTCTCCTGATCATTTAGCGCGTAAGCAAGGTGATCGACAAACATTTGCCGAATCATCGGGTTTTCCCCCAATCCCTGTAACCAGGGGATCGCGACGATCCCCGCATTCTCTAACTGTGATTTCCAGGAGTCTTCTTCATTTGAAGCCATATCATTGGTGGCATGATCGCCTGCCACCAGCATCAATGGCATCAAATAAGCTTTGCGGATCTTTTGCTCTTTTAATCCCTTGATGATCAGAGGAAGTTCGGGATAACTTTCCACCGCGCCTACCCGTGCCGGAAAATGGTAGTGGCTCATCAGGTGATCCAGACAGGCATAAGCAGAAAAAGCAGGGTGGGTTGTACCGTGTCCCATAAAAACAACACATTCATTCTCTGCCAACCGAGGAAGCTGGTGGCGCAATGCCTGCATCAATTTCAGGTAATCATCAAAGTGGCTAAGTAGAGGCGTACCCAGCACCAACCGCTTAAAACGAGGACGAAATTTCTCAACCTCACGCCGCACCTTTTCATATTCATCGCCATTAATGATATGCAGGCATTGAACAGCAACATCGTGATAACCTGCGTGATGCAATCTGGTCAGTGCATCATGGGGAGTATCGATGTGAATGCCATCGCGTTGACGCCATTTGCGAATGATCATGCCAGAGGTAAATGCCCGAAATAGTTCCCTGTCTGGAAACACTGAGGCCAATTGCTGCTCACAGGCTTCAATATTGTTTTTCAGCGTTTCTGGATAACTGGTTCCAAAACTTATCACCAATAATGCTTTTTTCATTTCGCTTTTCCTTATTGGTCTATTTACATGCAAACATTCGCCAATAACTGTGCCATCTCTTCCAATCCGTTGGCCTGCGTGATCCTCTCACCTGCAAATTGTTGCTCTGGGCGACAGAGCACGATGCAGGGCAGCCCAAGGGAAAGGCATGGCTCCACTTTTTCCCTGAAACCTCCTTGTTCACCAGACTCTTTGGTAATGACAACCTCCGCCTGACAAAACTGGTAAAATGCCCGATTGAAATCGGCACTGAATGGACCTTTCAGGGCAAAAATCTGATCAACTGATAAGCCACAGGCTTCACACATCGCCAAAACTTCTGCGGTGGGCAATACACGAGCCAGCACGGTTTTTCCTTGCAGGTAAGCCATATAGTCGGCTAATTGCTTACTGCCGGTTGTCAGCAAAATACGGGTTGCCAAATTGGCTGCTATTTCACACGCCTGCTTAATGGTTGCTACTTTATAGACAAGAGGATGTTCAACAGCATCAATATCGCTGGGGCGGATATAACGAATCAGAGGGATGCCCAACTTTTGGCAAGCATCGACAATGTTTTGACTCAGCCGTTCGGCATAAGGATGGGATGCATCAATCACCATTTTCGTCCCTCGCTTTTGCAGATATTCGGCCATCTCTTCGGCTTCCATCCTGCCAGTAACAATTTCACCGCGAATACCCATCGCCTGCTGTGCTCCCGCCGGGGTTGCCACTGACAAGCCATAATCTATGCCGGCAATATCCATCATCACACAAATCTGGCGGGCATCGCTCGTACCGCCAAAAATGTGGATCAATGGCCGTTTCATAACTTATACCCTCTCGGCGTGATCATCAGCCCATCACGTATATACGTTGACTGATTGCCCACTATCACCAGACTGCGCATATCAACACGGGAAAAATCCATTGAGCCAAAAGTCGTCAGCCATTTATCCTCCTGTTTTCGCCCTGCCGCTTTCACCACACCCACGGGAGTTTCTGGTGATTTCCACGGAGCCATCAAGGAAAATGCCCGTGCCAAATGTTCTTCTCGTCCGCGACTGCGGGGATTATAGAAACAGACCACAAAATCGGCTTCTGCCGCAGCCTGCACCCGCTTTTCAATTACCTCCCACGGGGTGAGCAGATCGCTTAGGCTGATATGACAAAAATCATGCATCAATGGTGCACCAAGCAAAGTGGCGCAAGCCGTACTCGCCGTCACTCCCGCCACCAGCCGAACTTCTACATTGCGCTTTTGCTGGCTGACCAACTCCAAAATCAAGCCAGCCATGCCATAAATACCCGCGTCACCGCTACAAACTACCGCCACATTTTTACCCTGCTCGGCCAGCTCAATGGCTGTCTGGCAACGCTCAATCTCTTTGCACATGCCGGTTTTAATAATTTCTTTATCGCCTACCAGTGGTTTCACCAGATGAGTGTAGGTTTTGTAACCCACCACGATGTCAGCCGCTTTCAATGCAGCAATTGCTTCCTGCGTCATCATGGCTTCGCTGCCGGGACCAATTCCAATGACAGTTAACATGGATGCAATACTCCTAATGTGATGGTGACGCCCTGCTCACGCAGGGTATGACCAACCAAGTGCCCCTGGCTCATTAGCCAGGCTACCGGTTGGGAGACACAGCCTATGCCCACTGTTTTTCGGACAAATTCAGAGACCGGAAATGCCTGTTCACACTGGGCAAGCTGATTAACAGAGAAAATTTGGTATGGAATTTGACGCTCTTGTGCCAATTGGATTAACGCCGGCTCGTTTTTTTTCAGTTCGACACTGCCGACGGCTTTTAGCGCCAAGGGTTCAAGGTTATGTTCCGCCAGATGGTGATCCAATAATTCTGCGAGCCGTTCCGCTTCCACTCCCCGCCGACAACCCATGCCTGCAACGATACGGCGCGGAATTAATTTAAAAGTGGGGATTGCCAGTGCCAGATTTGTTCGTTCATAGCTGATGTATACCAGAGCGTCCAGCTCAGGCCGATCTTCCAGAACATCAACTGGAATGAAACCGCGCGTGTCATAGCGATCTTTTTCATCGTCTAAGTTGGGATGCCACCAAATTCCTACCCGCTTGCCACTGACCAGCATTTGATTAACGGTTTTGACATTGGCACGGAAATTTTCCATTTTTCCATCAATTTCTTGCGATAACAGATCCAATGCGGCGACCTGATTAACATCTGTTGCAGTGGTGATCACCGCCTGACCATCGAGAATATCTGCGATCTGTTGTGCCAGCTTATTCGCCCCCCCCATATGCCCCGACAATAAACTGATAGCAAACTGCCCTTTTTCATCCAATACGACAACCGCCGGATCGGTCATTTTGTCCTTGAGCAGCGGGGCGATAACCCGAATAGTGATCCCCGTTGCACCAACCATGATCAACGCACCGTATTGGGTGAATACCTTACGTACCGTATTAGCAAAACCACCTTCAAATGCCATAAACCTGCTACTGGCATCCGTAAATTCACTCTCCACCAATTCAGGGGAAGTGAAACAATCCATCGCTAAATGAGATTGCAAGCGGCGAGCCAACGCCATGCCCCCTTCTGTCAGGCAAAACAAGGCATATTCTTTGTTAGGTGACATTGTCTTAGATGATACGGTGTTAGGTGATATTAAGTCAGGTGCTACGGTATTCATGGCTGAACCTCGCATCGTACAATTTTGAGTAGTGATACTCTTCGCCAAGAAAAGCACCCACCAGGATCAAAGCCGTTTTACGGATGCCGGCGCTACGTACCTGTTCAGCAATCGTCGCCAATGTTCCCCGCACAATCTGGCAATCCGGCCAGGTTGCCTTGTAAACTACGGCAACAGGGGTTTCCTGCCCATATCCCCCCTGAATTAACCGAGCCATAACCTCTGTCATGTTCTGTACCGAAAGGAAGATCGCCATCGAAGTTTGGTGGGCAGCAAAGGCTTCCAGCGTTTCCCGTGGCGGCATTGGCGTTCTGCCTTCCATACGGGTGATAATCAAACTTTGCGCGACTTCGGGCACGGTGTACTCCACGCCCAACTGCGCAGCAGCGCCAAGAAACGAACTCACCCCAGGCACAGAGACAAAACCAATAGCATGATTTGCCAGTTCTTCGGCCTGTTCACGTATGGAGCCAAACAGCGATAAATCTCCCGTTTGCAGGCGAACCACCAATTTGCCCGCTTTCACACCATTCACCATCAATTCCGTGATTTCCGATAACGTCAATCTCGCGCTGTCATGGCATTCGGCATCTGCACGGCAATAATCCAGTAACTCCCGATTAATCAGCGAACCGGCATAAATCACCACTTGGGCCTGACGTAATAATTGATAACCTTTCAGAGTAATCAGGCTCTTATCCCCTGGCCCTGCACCAACAAACCAGACTTTTTCAGTATCAAAACTGACGTTATCTATCTGTGCAGAGTTAATATATTCAGGCATCATCCTGCTCCTTTTGCTCAGACTCTTTCTGGCAAGACAGCAAATAAGTGGGATTGTTGGGTTTGAAATAATGTCCTTGCCCTAGTGCTGTCAGTTCTCCCACCTGAATTTCACGTCCATCAAGCGCGCTCACACGACAGGATTTCAGGTGCGACAATGCTTGCGTGAAGTTTTCCAGCAGGATAAAAGTCATCACCAGACGCCCACCTGGGTTCAGGTGTAGCAATGCCCAATCAATGACTTCTGTCAGATATCCACCCGTTCCGCCAATGAAAATAGCTTCTGCGGTATTGTCTAATGGCATAGGAGCAATACCAGACTGGATACGAACCCTATGACAGCCAAAATGCTGAACATTTTCAGCAAGCAGTAACAAGGCATCTTCCTTGCGTTCAATGGCGAGGATATCCAATGCGGGATAGCGCAATGCCGCTTCAATACTGACGCTGCCAGTACCCGCACCAACATCGATAAGACGGCTGGCTTTTTCCAGTTCCAATCGCTCCAATGCCAGCGCCCTAACCGCTTCTTTGGTCATGGGGATGCGATGACCGCGCAAAAACAGTTCATCTTTCATTCAGGTTCACCATTTAAAATCACCACTACATTCAGGCCATAATCAATGTCGCCGCGGTGCGCGACCTGTTCCGCGTGCAAACAAATAATTTGTTCATGTTCATGGGATAAATTTTTACCAATCACCATGCGACGCTGCTGCCCACGCGCCAGAATCTCTTGCGCAATCTGGTAAGGGCCAATAACGTCATCCGTTACCATGGCGATTTTTTCGTGTTGCAGTAGCCAATCAAAATCCGGTTTACGTCCGTGACTGCTGGTCAGGTAAATGTCGTTCATATCCAGCAAAATCTGGGCGCACAAATATTGGATCGAGCTGATGCCGGAGATAATGCGGGTATTTTGTCCAGAAAAATGCTCAGTGATTCGTTTACCGATGCCATAAAAGAGGGGATCACCCGAAGCCAGCACAATAATTTGCCGATGCTGATTCTGTTCAAGCCATTGCATCAATCCATCCACATCAGCATCCAAACGGCGGGTTTCCCCCTTGAAATGAGGAAATTCGGCAAGATGGCGCTTTCCTCCGACCAACACTTCAGCCTGTCTGATAGCCTCCAACGCAGCCAATGTTTGGTTTGCAACAGCGCCGGGGCCAATACCAACAACGGTGATCATCGGCAATCCTCCATAAAATCCTTCACTATCGCGTCCACAGGCCGATTGCAGCCCAAGACCTGGTTATCAAAAGAGAATAGAATGGCGTCACACTGCGGCTTACCACTGGCGAAACGTAGCATTTGGTCGATACGCCCGCAGATTTTCCGGGCAATTTGTTGGTACACGGCCTGCCAGCCCTGTTCTGCAATCAACTCAATGGCCGCTTCGGTGGTATCACATTGATCCACAGCCTGAATCAGTTCGAAAGGTGCGCCTATTAAGGCCAGATTGGCAATCAGCGTTTCCATGCGACCATCAGCAATATGGCTGTGGGTATGAAAGATACCGGCAGCGATTTTTACCAACTTGCCGACATGCCCTACCAGAACTATATGGCGGAACTCCAGACGCACGGCTTCTTGCAACATATAACCGACAAAATTACTCATCGTGACGACATAATTCCCATCAATACCCAACTGCTGGCTGACAAAACGTTCACCGTGATTTCCCGGCACAAAAATAATGCGATCCAGCCCATCGGCACGTTTGGCTTCTAATTCCAGCGCCAGAGAACGTTTCCAGCTCTCTTCCGACATCGGCGTCACAATGCCAGTCGTGCCAATAACCGAAATACCGCCCTTAATTCCCAACCTGTCGTTATAGGTTTGCTTCGCCCGTTCCTCACCTTCAGGGGCGAAGATGACGATATCTGCCCCACGGTACGGACCGATTACCTCCCGTACTGCTTCTTCAATGGTATGCCGTGGGGTTTTATTAATGGCTGCCCAGCCAATGGGCAAACCAACCCCCACTCGCGTTACCCTGCCAATACCTTCACCGCCATCCAATGTGATCACTTTGCTGTCATTCAGGGAGACACGGGCAAAAATCAACATACCGTGGGTTGCATCCACATCATCGCCACCGTCTTTGCGGATAGCCGCAATCGCCTGTTGTCCTTCAATCAAAGGTTGCTCGACATTCAAGACCAGGGTGACACCAGAAGGTGTGACAATCGAAACCTGATGAATAATCTGCTGACGCAAGATCATCAATGCAGCAACCCGAGCGGCGGCTGTAGCACAAGATCCCGTGGTGTAACCCTTGCGATACTGCTTTCCCCGATGCCAAACTGTTCCGAGGCCATTAGTTTGCGTCTCACTGATTTCATTCATGCCTTACCTCCGGCATCCGATACAAAATGGCGTTGGTAATGGCAGCGGCAATATTGCTGCCTCCCTTGCGCCCTTTTGCTGCAATACAGCTTAATCCGCTATTGATCAGGGCATTCTTTGATTCTTCTGCGCCAACAAACCCAACAGGCACACCAACGACTGCAATGGGTGCAACTTGATGTTCCATCAAACGAAACAGCGCAGTCGGAGCGTTGCCAAAGACAAAAATCTTCTCCCCCGGTTCTTGCAGGGCCAGATCGACTGCCGCCATTGAACGTGTAATTTGCTGGGCTTTTGCCATTTGAATGGCGCGGGGATCGCTGACATAACAACGGCATTCGCTACCATACTGAGCCAGACGCGTTTTATTGATGCCAGATAGCGCCATTGTCGTATCGGTATATAACGTACAGCCACGCAAGATACCGTCGCGAATGAGGTGCAAGACATCGGGGGAAAAATAGAGAATATCAAGCCAATCAAAATCAGCGGTAGTATGGATCACCCGTTTGATCACTGCTTCTTGATCCGCATTCACAAAACGATAATCAGGCCGCGATTCGAAAATAAGCTGGCTGATAATGTCAAAGCTATTTCTTTCGATCTGTTGGGGTTGTCGGATGTAATCGCTCATGCTGTTTCCTCCTTACACCATCACACTGACCAGGCTATGCAGCAGCGCAAACAACAGGAGCGCCATCACTGATGCCACCACCATCATCTGAACAGACTGTGGGATATCGACAGGCGTGACTTCACGCCTTGCATCACCAATCCACGGTTTTTCGACAAGCTGATTAAAGTAGACATTCGGTCCACCAAGACGGATGCCCAATGCCCCTGCTACAGTTGCTTCCGGCCAGCCACTATTGGGACTACTGTGTTGGTAGCGATCACGCCAGCCAATGCGTAGCGCCTGCCTAAAATCTAATCCCTGCCATTTCGCGGCTATTGCCAGCAGAAGCCAACCCAAACGGGCAGGCAGCCAATTCGCCACATCATCCATACGTGCCGAAAACATCCCCAGTGCCCGATAACGAGGCGTTTTATAGCCCACCATTGAATCGAGGGTATTGATTGCCTTATAAGTCATGGCAAGCGGAACACCGCCAAGCATTAAGAAGAACAATGGGGCAATCACCCCATCCACACTGTTTTCAGCCACGGTTTCAATCGCAGCACGGCTGATTTGTGGCGTTTGCAATTGGCAAGTGTCCCGACCGACAATGTTGGCAAGCTGCTTACGGCTGACGTCCAAATCCCCCTGACGCAATGCCTGATAAACAGCGTTTGCCGCATCACCCAAGCTACGTCCTGCCAACACGGTATAAATCAGCCAAACTTCAACCAAACATCCCAGCCAAAACGTCATGCCATAAGCCAATTGCAAAACCCAATAGCTCGCCAGCCAAACACTCCCTACTACCACCAGCCATAACAATACACCGCCCCATTTCAAGTCGGTTTCGGTTTGGCAAATCCGGCGAATAAGCTGCTCAGTCTGGTGAGTAAGTTGCCCTATCCAGCGCACGGGATGCGGCCAATGAGGGGGATCACCCAATTTCATATCCAGAATAAAAGCCGCAAACCACAGTAAGACTGTCATAACAGCCTCCGTGCCATCGTCAGCCAGCGATGGAGAAAATTGGGGCGTTGGGCAAAATGAATATGCAGATAGCCCGCCAGAGTATTGCCATTCTGGTAGCCTCCCAGCCAACTTTTCTGCACTGTTTTTAATGTTCCTGTTGGATCACACCATTTAACACATTGAAAAACAGGAGGTTGAGTCGAAATAAAATCCGAGTAATGGAATTCATGCCCGCGCAGCGTTTCTCCTTTCGCCACTAACGGCGTATCACACATTGCCGTGGCTTCGCAGTAACCAAAACGTTTCAGGTGATCTCCCATCTGGCTTTCACCGGCAATTAACCCCACCATGCCATGCCATACACCGTCCGCATCTGTCAGGGCATCGCCGAGATACATCAAGCCGCCGCATTCCGCATAAATAGGGATACCTTTTTGCTGCGCCTGACGTAATGCCGTATGCATAGCGTGATTGGAAGATAAGGCTTGGGCATAAATTTCAGGGTATCCTCCACCCAAATAGATCATCTGGCATTCAGGCAACTGATGATCATGCAGGGGGCTAAACCGTTTGATAGTCACACCGGCTTTTTCCAACAACAACAGGTTATCAGGGTAATAGAAATGGAATGCCTCATCTTCTGCCAGAGCCAGCGTTAAGCCTTGCCCCATCGCGGGATCAATAAGGGAATCGATATTTCCTTTTGGCAAGGAAGATAGCTGGGTTAATGCCAGCAACTTATCCAAATCCACCGAAGCTTCGATCTGCTGAGCCAGACGAGTCCAGCATTCTTCGCGTTGACTGACTTGTTCTTGCGCAGGGATCAGCCCGAGATGGCGGGAAGGAAGGGTAACCTCTGGCATCACCGGGAGCCGCCCCAAAACAGGAATACCGCAATAACTTTCAATCGCTTGTTTTAATAACTGAAAATGGCTATCCCGATTGACGCGATTGATCAGCACACCCACAATGTTGACCGCTGGATCAAATTGTTGAAACCCCATCACTGTAGCGGCAATTGAGGTGGAAACCGCCTTACCATCCACCAATAAAACCACCGGACAGCCAAGTTGTTTTGCCATTGCCGCGCTACTGCAATAGTTGGGATCAATACCATAGCCATCATACAACCCCATAACCCCTTCAATTACGGCAATATCTTGCTCAACCATAGCTTGGTTAAACAAACCATTCAGGATAGGTTCGGGTAGCATGAAAGCATCAAGATTACATGAAGCGACTCCCGTCACAGCACGATGCCAACCACCATCCAGATAATCAGGCCCGATTTTGAAAGGCTGTACCCGCAGTGAACGGTTCATCAAGGCTCGCATGATGCCCAGCGCAACTGTTGTCTTACCACATCCGCTACCTGTACCTGCAATGACAAAAGCATGTTTCTGTTGCATGTGCTTACCCCAAAACATGTAAATTTTGTATTGGTGTTAAAATCGGTATTAGTTTTAAATCTGCAACTCATATTCTCATTCATTGATATTTATCAAATAAAAGTCTTTTAGTTCATTTTCGACAAAACAATTAATATTTCATGGATAACGCGGATATCTACAATCCCTTTATCTCGTAACAAATAAGCAACTTAATAAAAAGCATTATCACAATATTAATTTCGCATAAAAATAAAATAGAAAAATAGATTTATTTTCAAAATACACATTTTTCATTTTTATAAAAACACCCTTTATTATTTTTGTGATCTTGTTCATGATTATTAATTTTTAAACACTATTTTTATTTCAAACAAAATAGAAACTAATATACAACCACAAACCATGCAATCAATAATCCAACATAACACATTGAATTAATTAAAAAACAATGAGATTAAAATCATTACCTCAATAAAGAAACTTTAATATTGACAAATATTTTCAACAGATAACAAAATTCGATTTGAAAATAATTCATACTTAAGAATACGAACATTGATATAAATCAACTTTACTTACCCCACATTAAAGCAATAATTACAAAAAATTTAAATCGACATAACACCACTCATAAGGAAAAGAGGAAACCATCCATAAAGCAATAAATAAAAAAGTATAAGTCAGAATAAACCGTCCTTTATAAAAATAAAAAACAGAACCTCACCATCCTGATGAAAATATATTTTTCCCTTTGATAATTTATATTTTAATTCCATAGAGGTAATCCAATGAATAAAGGTAACGTATGGTTAGTGGGAGCCGGCCCTGGTGATGCAGGTTTAATCACGGTCAAAGGGCTGCACTGTATCCGATCGGCGGATGTCATTGTCCATGACCGTCTCGTCAATCCTGAACTTATTGCTCAGGTACCAGACCATTGTAAAATTATTAACGTTGGGAAAGAACATGATTACCACCCCATCCCACAGGAAGAGATTAATCAAATTCTGGTAAGGCATGCACAGGCGGGGAAACGGGTTGTTCGCCTAAAAGGTGGCGATCCCTATGTCTTCGGCCGTGGAGGGGAAGAAGCGGAAGTGCTGTCACAACATGGTATCAAATTTGAAATCATTCCGGGGATCAGTTCCGCAATTGGTGGATTGGCCTATGCCGGCATCCCTATAACCCACCGCAATTATGCATCGGGTTTCCACGTTGTGACCGGACATACTTCTCAAGACAACGAACAACAGAACTGGGAAATACTCGCTCAATTGGAAGGAACATTGGTTATTCTAATGGGAATGACCCGCCTGATGGAGATCTGCCAACAGTTGATGCTATATGGTAAATCCCCCACAACACCTGCTGCGGTGATCATGTATGCCAGCCACCCCAAACAAGAGAGTGTTACAGGCACACTGGAAACCCTGGCTGCAAAAGCGGAAGAGAAGGATCTGCATGCACCCGCACTGATTGTGGTTGGTGATGTCGTCAATTTAGGGTCAATGCTCTCCTTCCCTCCCACTTACGGAGCAATACCATGAGTGAACATGGCGGTAATATCATTGGCATTGCCCAGCAATATGGTCTTCCAGCCGATGAGCTGATTGATTTCAGTGCCAATATCAATCCACTAGGTGCTCCAGAACGGGTTAAGGCATTAATCAAAAATAGTCTTGCTGATATTGAAAAGTACCCAGATGTGGAATATCGCCACTTGCATCAGGCGATCGCAGAGACCCATCAATGCGATTACAACTCAGTAATAGCAGGCAATGGTGCAACAGAACTGATCTATGCCGTCACCCGTTACCTCAATCCCAAGCGAGCTTTGCTTTTTATCCCAGGATTTGCTGAATATCGACGAGCCTTGCAGCAAATTGGAACAGAAATTATCGACTATCCATTGACAGAGGAAGCCGGATTTCAACCTGATTTACACCTGCTAGATACACTTTCCACGATTCAACCCGATTGCGTTTTTATCGCCACACCCAATAACCCTACCGGATTAATGCCAGATACCCAATTTATGCAATCGCTGGTGGAATATTGTGAGCGACAAAAGATTTCGCTGATTGTTGATGAATCCTTTATTGATTTTCTCCCTGATAACCGAGGGCTGATTCCGCAACTTACTGTCACTAAGCATCTTTATATATTGCGTTCAATGACCAAGTTTTTTGCTATCCCTGGGTTACGCTTAGGCTATTTAGTCAGCGGAAATATAGCAGGGATCGCAGAGATGAAAAATCGACGTGAACCGTGGTCAATTAATGCCTTTGCTGCGCGAGTTGGTGAGATTTTATTTGATGAACATGACTATATTGCTGCCACACATCAATGGCTAACATCGCAGCAACACTATCTATGGACTCAGCTTTCAACTTTTCCTGAACTGATTGTCTGGCCGCCATCGGCTAATTTTCTGTTCTTCCGCTGCAATCAACCCAATGTTGATTTATGGCACGCTTTGCTTAAACATCGGTTGTTAATTCGCCATTGTAAAAATTATGCAGGGTTAGACGAACGTTACTATCGCATAGCTGTACGCAGTGCGTGGGAAAATCAGCGCCTAATCGCAGCCATGCAGCAGGTTTTTGCCTATGGCTGAAGCCTCTTGTCCCGCTTCCTGTGGAGAACTGCTACAAGGATGGCTGTTTGGCGGAGAAAAGTTAATCTCCTGCCCAATCAATTGGTTCAGTTGTGTTTCCGTTAGCGAAGGTATTCCTATACCGCACGAACGACCACGTATGCGCCAGATGGTAAATTTACTGCTGGATTACTGGCAGGAGCCACCAGAATTGACTTTTGGTTTGCGTATTGAATACCAATCGACAATTCCAGTCGCCAAAGGCATGGCCAGCAGCACAGCAGATATTGCCGCTACCGCCCAAGCCACCGCCAGATTATTGGGCAAATCACTGAAAAGCACAGAGCTAGCGCAACTCTGTGTCAAACTGGAGCCAACAGACAGTACGATATTTAAGCGATTAACCTTATTTGATCATCTCACGGCCCAGACGCAAATCCCCTTTGACTGGCAACCGGATATCGATATTTTGCTGTTGGAAAGTCCACAAACCATTTTGACAGAAGAATATCACCAACAGGATCATCGCGCACAATGGCAAGATAACACCTGTTTATTCCAACAAGCATGGTGGCAATTCCATACAGCGAATCAACGGCACGACAATTACCGCCTTGGGGAAGCTTGCACATTAAGCGCCATCGCCAGCCAATCGATACTACCGAAACCCTGTTTTGATCAACTGCGGGATTTAGTCGAGCAGACAGGCATTTATGGCCTGAACGTTGCTCATAGCGGCAGTATCATTGGCCTGTTATTCAACTCACATCGCCATGACGTAAATTACCTGCGCTGGTGGCTGCATCAAAAAAAGATTTCTGAGCACTATCCGAAAATTCACCAAGTCAAACTCATTGCGGGTGGTGTTCGCTGAAATCTATGCATATCCTCACATTTCCCTTATTATAAATAACATAATTTAAACAATGAATTAAACCCTATGGAAAAGACAACTCTGACACCCGCTACAACTGATACCTTTATGTCACGCGACATTCGCGTTGGAAAAATCATCAATTTCCCCCACCTCAAGGCGTGTTGCAGGATTCAAATCCGAAGTTTTGGTTTTGGCTGCGGTTTGTGACGAGCAAGGAACCGTCCTTATCCAGCCAGCAAGAAACGTGGAATTAGGCACCCGCAGGTTGTAATTTTTAAGCCGTAAAATAGTAGGAATACTATGAGAACACAAAAAAGATGTATGGGTTACGTTGCTATCGTTGTAGATGATTACGATAAAGCTATCGACTATTACACTAATAAATTGGGGTTTACGTTGGTAGAAGATACGCCACAGCCAGGAAAAAGATGGGTTGTTGTAACTCCAAATCCTGAAAGTGATTGCAACTTACTGTTGGCAAAAGCATCTAACGAAAGGCAAGAAGCGTTTATTGGTAACCAATGTGGTGGACGGGTATTCTTGTTCCTGCAAACTGATGGCTTTTGGCGCGATTATCACAAAATGAAAGAAAATGGTGTCCATTTCTGTGAGGAACCTCGTCAGGAAGAATATGGCATGGTAGTCGTTTTTGAAGATATTTATGGGAATCGTTGGGATTTATATCAAAATGCAGTTGCTTAGAGAATACTTATAAATATTACTATTAGCCCAATAATATTGGGCTATATTTAATTATATTAATGTTTATTTATAGAAGTAAACTTATATTATTAACAATAGGGCTATTTATACCTTACACTAATAAAATTATCAATCTTATTCAAAATAGACATGCTATTATTTATCCATACCTATTAATAAATGTTAACCATATCTATATACCAATAATATCATTTCAATAAGCAGCATAATTTTTAAACCAAACTTACATTTTTTATATTTTATCCAACCATACCAATATGTTTAGAATAGCCGCGGTCATAATATATAGATTCATTCTCAATAATAAAATAAATCTCAACTGTAAGGAGAAATCTACCATAATTATAAATAATCACATACTATAGCCATAGTAAAAACGCCGTAAAATAAATAACCAAAAAATTAAAAGCAACAAAAACTATATTTTAATCAATTTTTAAAATAGGATAACACCGTATGAATACAATCAATATAAATATAAGTGGCAGTACCGTTACAGTCATAAGCAATAACGATTCCAATCCAGAACCATTAACTTATAATACAAACACACCAGCATCAGACCCTCTTACAGCCAGTCCTTATAGGGATATGACAATAGAGCCACACTCTTCTATTGAAGCAACAAGAACCGATACACCGATTATTCCCGAAACTCGTCCCAATTACTATGTAGCCAATTCTGGCCCCGCATCATCAGTTAGGGCTGTTTTTTATTGGTCTCATTCTTTCACATCAGAATGGTTCGAATATTCCTCTATCATAGTGAAAGCCGGGAAAGACGGAATATTACAATCACCGAATAACGCTTTATATTACAGTAAAGTTGTCATTTATAACGATACCGATAAACGTGCCTTTGTTACCGGATATAATAAGTAACAAGATGAAAATAACTAACGCACTATTTAACTAAGGAATTAAGGTAAAATAAAATTATGAATATCTCACCGATTAATGTATCTGAAAATGAAACATTACCTGAACTCACTGATGTTATGCTTATTGTGCCTTATACAACATCTACCCCTGATTATGAATGGGATATGTCATCAATTATAAAGGATGCGATTATTGGCGGCGTAGGGTTTATTCCAGGAGCAGGCTCTGCAATGTCCTTCCTATTGGGACTATTTTGGCCTCAACAGAAAGATAATACATGGGAACAGATCCTCCAAAAAGTAGAACAGATGATAGAGAATGCCGTTCTGCAAACTATTAAAGGAATACTTAATGGAGATATACAAGAAATCAAGGGGAAAATGGAACATGTGCAATACATGCTGGAAACCTCGCCTGGCAGTCAGGAAAGTCATGACGCATATATGTTCCTGGCTAGATACCTGGTGAGTATAGATGAAAAATTCAAGTCTTTTGATAATAAAACAAACTACCAGATCCTGCCGATGTACACTAACACGGTTATGTTACAAATCCCTTATTGGAAAATGGGAATAGAGAAGAAAAATGATATTGGGCTGACAGATATTGAAGTCAATGAGTTAAAACAGCTTATCGATAAATTGGTCGACAAGGCCAAGAGTTACATCCATACGATGTATACGAATGAATATAATGATGCCATAAATACATCAACAGCATCGAGTGTCACTAATAATTTACTCTCTGTAAGAGGATATTGTTTATTACACGGTTTAGAGTGTATTGAGTTAATTGAACATCTACAAAACAATAGCCTCGAAAGTGGTTTTTATCCTAAAACTATCAGTTATTCAACTGTATTTGATCGTCAGACTAACAAAATGAGAATTCAGGCTCTTACAGAAGACGATCAAATGCAGGAACCCTTTAAGCCATCTTTAATCAACGGCAAATACAATAAAATACAATCCTTGCTTGGATATGTACAAAGAATTGGAAATGCACCTAGAGTGGGGGGTATTAAAATCACCTTTGCCAACGGTTCATCCTATACACTTGGCACAGTAACATCAGAAACGAGTTCAATTGAACTCAATGATAGTGTTATCGAAAGATTGGAAGTATGGGGCAATGGCGCTGTTGATGAGGCATTATTTACGTTAAGTGATGGGCGTCAACTCAGAGTCGGTGAGCGCTACGCGACAAAATATAGAAAATATGCTGTTGATGGACACTATATTGCAGGACTGTACTTAGCTAGCGATGAACCTTCACTTGCTGGTCAAGCCGCAGGTATTGCCGTTTCATACCATATGTTGGATGATAAAAAATAATACCTGACTAACGGAATTTGAATTGTAGATTAACTCCCCTGGTTACATAGCTAACTATATGTAGCTAGGGTTTTTCCCCCACTATATATTCCAGTTTTACCTCGCCATGAGAATCAACAGATCATAAAAACCAAACATATGTTTGCAATTTCCATAAATCGACCTAATACACTGTTTTAAAAGGGATTATAATAGGATATAATATAGTTTACTTGCTTGATGTATTTAGGTATCTAATTTTTATTAATTTTTCAGCATAATATTTGAGATGAATATCACATTTTTATGTCATTTTTTGGCCTTATCAATCTTACGATCATATTCTCATAAATGAGAAATAAATACAAAAATAGCCTTTACTGTCCGTCAGATATGCAATAAAACATCAGTGTAAAAAAACAACCAAAGGTGTGATATGTCAAAAAGGGAAAACCAGATATTGCAACTTCTAAAGCGTGATCCTTTCATTCAGCAACAAGAAATTGCTGATATTCTCAGAATCAGTCGCTCATGTGTTGCAGGACATATTATGAACCTAAGTAAAAAAGGTTATATTAAAGGCAAAGGATATATCTTATCTAATGATATTTATACTGTAACGGTTGGCGCAGCTAATATAGATTTAACAAGTTATACCTCTGCCAAATTAATTTATGAAGATTCCAACCCAGGGAAAATTATTTCTACACCAGGTGGTGTAGGAAGGAATATCGCTCAAAATATTGCCTTATTAAAAAATGAAAGTTATTTAATTTCTGTTATCGGTAATGACTCAAACGGCAAAATACTGTTTGATCATACAAAGTCGATAGGGGTTAATGTTAACTATTTCCATAAATTAGATGGTGAAAAAACCTCAATCTGCAATTCTGTTATAGATGAAAATGGAAAATGTGTCGTTACAGTTAATGATATGAGTATTCTGGAGAAATTAACTCCTACGTTATTAGCTCAAGCTAAATCTTTAATTCAACATGCGAATGTATTAATCATTGATTGTAATTTAACTGAAGAAACTCTAAAATGGCTATTTAATAATGCCGGCAATGTTCCAATTTTTGTTGATACGGTTTCAAGATCTAAGGCATCCAAAATTCGCAATTTTCTCTCTTATATTCATACTTTAAAACCCAATCGAACTGAGGCAGAAATCCTTAGTGGCATAAAAATTGAAACTCAAAAAGATGCCGCTGATGCGGCACACTGGTTTCATCAACATGGCGTCCAACGCTTAATTTTGAGTATGGATGCAGAAGGTGTTTATTATAGTGAAATGGATAATACATCAGGATGTTCAAGTGCAATCAGTACCAATATTGTTAATACCAACGGAGCGGGTGATGCCATGATGGCTGGCCTGGTACATTGCTGGTTAGAGGGGATGGAACTGAAAGAAAGTATTCGCTTTGCACAACAATGTTCAGCACTAACACTATATTCAGAAAATATTGAAATATTCCCTAAGAATCGTATGTATTTTTGAACGACAAAATTAGAACCATCTGATATATGGGACTGGATTTATCATTCCTATCGCGCCTGTCAGGCCGAAATTAAAGAGCAAATCGTTGATCTCACCATGAATAATTTAGGTATTCGTGTACCGCCCTGGCATTACATATCAACATTAATGCTATTTCTTGCTAGAATTCGCGGCGTGAAATAGGCATTATCGTAATGAATTAACAACAAATAATACCAACAGGGTTAATTAAATGGAAAATATGTGCCAGAAACTAAATGTTCTACGTAAAGTTGATAACTTCTTAATGGCTCATGTGCCTAATAACAGCACAGATGTTAAGCGATTTATTTTAGAGTTTCTTTTTTTTGGATTGATTAATGCACGCTCGTGCTTATTTGCTGGTTTCTTTTTTTTGGCTTTATTTTTGGTTCCAGCAAAAGGCATAGTGGGCATACCACGTTATGATATACTATTAGTATTTGCAGTGACCTTTCAAGCATTACTAATACGGTTAAAACTCGAAACATGGGATGAATTGAAAGCAATTTGTGTCTTCCACTTAGTCGGTTTTATGATGGAGCTATTTAAAACATCAGCATCTATTAGTTCATGGCAATATCCTGATGCTGCGTTTACTAAGCTTTGGGGAGTCCCACTATTTACAGGTTTTATGTATGCGGCCGTGGGGAGCTACATTATACAGTCGTGGCGCTTTTTTAAAGTACGGATTGAGCATTACCCACCTTATTGGATGGCAACACTGGTCGCACTGGCAATTTATATCAACTTCTTTAGTCATCATTATATTGATGATTATCGCTGGTACTTAACTGCTTTTATTTGTGGTTTGTATGCACGCGGCACTGTTTTTTATACGCCGTTGGATAAAGAACGCAGTATGCCACTATTACTTGCTTTTATACTGATTGGTTTTTTTATTTGGTTGGCGGAAAACTTCGGTACCTTCTTTGGGATCTGGCAATACCCAAATCAATTAGGCGCTTGGTCTGTTGTTCATGCGGGAAAATGGGGGGCATGGTCATTATTGGTGGTTGTGACCTTTACGATTGTAGTTCACCTTAAACATATTAAAGCGGATGTGGCAATTGCCCGTTAATTTAGAAATGTCCCTTTTTCATGCATAACAGTATGAAATGATATCATCATAAGGGCATAAAGATCTAAATATATAACCTACAAAAGGGGTCATGATACCAATAGTTAGATGTTGTGATAAACACCTCGTTTTTTATCGGTAAGATGTAGGGGGTGAATAGTTACAAAGCGTATAATTGCTCATGCGTTCGGAAGACAGAACGAAAAAACGCTTAAAAAGCCCCTGAAAAAATTATCTCGATTCAATGTCGCTTTCCCCTGAAATGCCCGACAAAGTTATCAGTACTTTTATCAAAAGAGAATACTACATTTAAGGTAGTTCAACGGATTGAATACGTGCCCCATTGTTTCAGGATATATTGAAATAGATTCTACGCTCTTATTTTTCGTAATTCTATAAACAACAATTTTGTGCAATATTTAACATTTAGGCAGGAATATCGTTAATGTAAATTAAACTTAAGCGAATTATGAGATGATATTTAACACTGATAACTTTTGGATTAGGAACCCCCAACAAATCACTTCAATCGCGACTCTTGGACCTGAAGGAACAAGCAGTCAATCAGCAGCGAAATATCTGACCAACTTAATTGGAGGCCCCTTAGACATACTTCTTTTTGATACTTTTGAACTCGCTTCTGAGTATGTGGAAAAGAATGAGTCATGCATTTTTCTAGTCGCCAATGCATATCAGCGAGTAGATAACTTTTACATGAACAAAAATACCCTTCTACTTGGGTCGTTTTTCTATTCACCTCCCGCTTATTATCTTGGTTGTAAAACGTCCCTCGCCTTAGAGAAAAAGATAGCTGAGCACCAAACCATAAAAATAGCTACGCATCACGCGCCTCTATCTCGTTTAGAGAGCCTAATTGAATCAGCTGAAGACAAGATTTTTGGAATATCTGATGCTCATTTAGAAATAGAGATTACGAACTCTACAAGCAATGGAGCGAGGCTAGTTGTAAACGGCGACGTTGATTGTTGCTTAGCAAATGCTGATGCAATTAAACATTATGGACTTACAGCAATATCTCACCCTCTACATATTGAAATGACATGGGGGGTATTTTCTAACAACCAAATTCATAAAAGGAAAGTGGCATAATGAATGACAAAAAGTGTGTATTGGTAATCGATAAAGATCTTCCTCTTGGAGTCATTGCAAACACAGCAGCAGTGCTAGCTCTTAGCCTTGGCAAGGCTCATCCTGAGCTCGTAGGTGACAATATCAAGAACCGTGATGGAGGGGAACATTTTGGGATCACTCGTATCCCAATCCCAATTCTTGCGGCAACGGCAAGCGAGATAAAGGAAATTCGTTTTCAATTACAATCACACGCTACGATAGTTGACTTCTCGAACGTGGCAAAAAGCACTAAGAGTTATGAGGATTACTCAAGTAGGTTAGAGGCTGCCAGTGAGGACAGCATCGAATATTTGGGCATAGCGGTGTACGGCGACAAAAAAGTCATCATTAAGCAAACTGGAAATATGAAGTTAATACGATGAACAACTTAATTGATATGGTTTTAGTGACAGGATCTCCTTATCTACGCGGTTCAGAGTTGAGCCCTGATGAGCAGCCTGTACACGTAGTTACCCTTAGTGATTTTTTCATTGATGTTCACCCTGTAACCAACGCTGAGTTTGCGGTATTCATTGAGCAGGGGGGCTATAGAAGTAGGGAATATTGGTCAGAAGAAGGTTTTCAGTTTATCCAAGATAATGGCATTTCAGAACCTTTATATTGGCATGATTCTAATTGGAACCAACCAAAGCAGCCAGTAACCGGCATTAGTTGGTATGAAGCTGTCGCATACGCAACATTTGTAGGTAAGGAATTACCAACTGAAGCACAGTGGGAGTTTGCTGCGAAGGGGAACGATAATCGACTCTATCCATGGGGAAATAGCGAGCCATCTATTACGATTGCAAACTATGCCCCAGACTGTGAGCCAGCTGAGCTCAACCGAAAATCCACGGATTGGGATGCACATCCACAGAATCGCTCCCCATTTGGTTGTATTGATATGGCAGGTAATCTAGCTGAGTGGTGTCTAGATAATTACTACCCAAATTACAGTTGGGATAAAACTCATATTGATCCCGTTTATCTTAGTATCCCTACTGACGATCATATAGTTCGGGGTGGTTCAGGGCTGCATGATGAAGATTATATGCGCTGTACATGCAGAGATAACTACCCTCCAACAGTACGAGACAACATCGTAGGTTTACGCTGTGTCAAATCTCTATAATAGATACATAAGAAAGGAAAATATGAGTACTCCATATATTGATAAGAAACCTTCTTCTTTACGGTACTACCAAGAAGGGCCACCTGAATCATATGATTCTATTGATATGAAAGAATGGGCGCTCAAGATATTTTTACCTCATGAGTCAACACCAATTCTTGTCGCATTCGAAGACCTTAAAAACATTGCACCAATAACAGAAAGCCGCCGAGTTGTGTGTGTTTGCAATTGGAGTATCAGAAGAAACTGGACAGGAGTCTTACTAGAAGACCTATTGAAATATCTAGGGATAAACCAAGCAAAATATCTTTCATATAATTTGAAGCAGATAAGTTTAGGTACAAGTAAGGGAGTGTATGACTCTACAATATCCCTTAGTAATGCATTAGAAAATAGAGCGATGATTATTTGGGCGGTGGACGGTGAACCCCTATCTTTGGAAGAAGGTTACCCTATCCGTCTAGTCGACTTTTCTCTATATCGGTACAAAGGGGTTAAGTGCTTGTCTGAATTGTACTTTACTGATGAGTTCGAACAAGGATTTTGGGAAAGCAAAGCTGGTTATTGCAAAGAGGGAAAAATCAAAGCAAAACGGTACCGCATTGTTGATTTGCAAGAACATCGCTTTATTAATGGCTCTGGAGAAGTAACTGATTTTTAGGAGGTAGATGCTTATGTCTCAATTAATTGCAATGGCAGTTTTTGCCCTTGTAACTTCTATATCGCCAGGACCTGTAAACATAATAGCGACAGTTACCGGAGCCAATTGCGGATATATTCGAACTATCCCACATATAACCGGTGCTACAATTGGTTTTGTATCGATTCTATTTTTACTAGGTTTTGGATTAGCCCAAGTTATAAATGAGGTGCCATATCTAACCGAAATGCTTACCTATATAGGAGGCTGTTTCTTGTTATATCTGGCATATAAAGTTGCTATGCAAAACCCGATGATCGGTGATGATAGTGAACTAGAGACCAGTGCTCCATCCCTTATACAAGGAATAATGTGCCAATGGCTTAACCCGAAAGCATGGATTGTATCTTTAGCAGGCATATCTGTTTTTAATAGTCACGATGCAGAGATTAATGCACTACTACTTTTTTGTGCGATTTTTTTTATTGTCTGTTATGCATCAATTTCAGCATGGGCTGTTTTGGGAATAACGATTAGGACAGTTTTGGACATACCTAAACATTATAAGCTTTTCAATCTCACTATGGGGCTATTGTTAGCAATTACGGTCGTATATACTTTTTTTATGTCAAGTTAGGGTCTGTTGATGTTTTAAGGTCATAATTCATTCAACCCACATCGGTAACCAGATAATGATAAATGCCAGTGCCAACATACTGGCATAATTCCGTTCAAGTTTATCGTATCTTGTTGCTATTGCCCTAAAATGTGTAACTCTGGCGAACTGAACAGGCAAACCATAACTATCGATTACCAAATGGATTTTGGTTGAACATCCTCTACAACTTTTGCCAATAGCCTCATCATCTGAAGCCACTCCTGCACTATGCTGGTGAGCCCGGACGATACTTCCGTCAATAAATGACCATTCCCTATCAGCAAATACAGATAACCACTTGAAAATGAGCGGTAGAATACCTTTCTTTGACCAGACATAAAACACTGAAAAACGCTATTCCATTTGCCGAATTCTGACGGTAAATCGCACGCCAAGGAATGCTCGTTCTCATTCGGTAAAGAATGCCTTCAAAGGTCAAGCAATGTTCAGGTTTGTGATAAATCCAAACCGTGTGTTGCATTAACGCAGATAACTTATTCCAATGGAGATCTGTGTTAACATGATTCGCGGCATTGATGGTGAGATCTGGTCGTTTTTTGGCGAAAGTAATTATACCAAATCATCTTACTGTCTAATAATTCCTCACAAAACATCAACAGCCCCTGGAAGGGTATGAACACAGATGACCAAGCAAAAATTCTATCGTTCGAGCGCAGTACCCATTGAGCTGCGCTCTTCTAAAAACTCGAAAGCCTGTTACGGGAAACACACTCATGAAGAATTTTCCATTGGAGCTGTAGATTGCGGTTATAGTGATTACTTCAATAGTAATATTGAACGTAGAATACAAAAAGGTTCTCTTGTCATAATTAACCCTCTAGAGGTCCATTCATGCAACCCAGTACCAGATACAAATTGGAGCTACAAAATGCTGTATGTATGTCCCAAATGGTTAGGTTATGTGCAATCGATGGTTGTAGGTGAAAGAGTAACAAATTTTATCCCGTTCTCAATTAATCATACCGATTCTCCAGAACTTTATGTACAGTTTCAAGAATTAGCCAACACAATTATTCTTGATAAAGACAAAATGAAAACGGAAGAAGAAAGCATCTCTTTTTTTTCCAATCTGTTTTCACAGTCCAACTTAATACCTTTAGAGAAAGTTGTACCAAAAGGTAATGTATCTAAGGCGTATGAATATATTTGTGAAAATTTTCGAAACAATATATCGGTAAAGGATATTGCTGTTCATTCTCAATTGAGTGAATATCATATTATCCACGCATTTCGAAAGGCATATGGTATTACTCCACATGCTATGCAAATTGCAATGCGCATTAATGAAGCAAAAGTACTTTTGAAACAGGGAATGAATATAGCATCTGTAGCCACTGAATTAGGTTTTTATGACCAAAGCCACTTTCATAGAAACTTCAAAAAATTGGTTGCAGCGACTCCTGCGGAGTATAAAAAAATATAGGTCACGTATTCAATCCGTTGAACTACCTTAAATGTAGTATTCTTTTTTCGATAAAAGTACCAATAACTTGGTCGGGCATTTTAGGGGAAAGCGACATTGAATCGAGATAATTTTTTCAGGAGCTTTTTAAGCATTTTTTCGTTCCGCCTTCCGAACGCATGAGCAATTATACGCCGTGATCCTCAACTTGGCCCGTCAATCAGCCAAATTTTCGCCCAATGAACCCGCTAAAAGAGAAAGCTGATTTTCCCGATTTGAAATCGGAGAAGAAATTACCACTTTGAATAAATGATCTTGTGCTTGCCAAGGTATATCAATACGCAGCATCAGTTTCTCTCTGAATAGATTAGGGTTATGAAAGCAACTAACGCCGATTTTTATTATTTATTCTGGCTTTCAGAAACCACCAAATTTCAGGGGAGTAAAGGACTGCTATCAGCACTGAAAATAACAGCATGAATTCGAACTTCAGACTAAATCCACCAATGAAAGTAAACAGCACAAACATGGCTGCTATAAACCCTCTAATTTCCTTAAAAATGCCTTTTATTACCCAAATAAATGCCCGTTTAACCCATTGCAGAAACATCAATATCATCCTTGTTCGTTGCTGTAGTCAGATTATATGTAATACATTCCAGATATTGGAGTCGCCAATTTATCAGCGGCTCTTTATCTGTTTCATTTTTATACCTGTTCTATTTTTCCCATTTTCCTATTCTTTAATCCATCCATAAGTGTTATATCCTTGCGGCTCTTCCGCTGGAATACTGTTCAGATAAGAAACAGAATCCTCGTGGTTCATCGCTAGCTAAGTACAGTTTAGGGGGTACAAAAATATACCCCCATATATCCCCCTGATTGGGATATATTGCAATAGATATCAGTAGACGATAATAGAGTGTAATTTGGGGTTTTTCTTTTATTTTACTGGTATTAGTAGACTTTCATTGACTGCGGGAGATGTTTATTTGGAGCGAGTGAAGGGAATCGAACCCTCGTATAGAGCTTGGGAAGCTCTCGTTCTGCCATTGAACTACACTCGCATCAACGAAGTGATGGCGTTAAATATATACCTCTTACTGAATCTCAACAAGTAGTATATCGTTAATATTTATCTGTATTTTAGCCAGTTATTTAAGTTTTTTTGATATATGTAAAAACGCTCTGGCCGATTAATCGGACAGAGCGTTTAACTGGTTTTAATCAAAAAATGATTATTTATGCGTATGCGGACGCATTGCCGGGAACAGGATAACGTCACGGATGGTATGGCTGTCAGTGAACAACATCACCATACGGTCGATACCAATCCCTAAACCTGCTGTTGGCGGCAAGCCGTGCTCCAACGCAGTAATGTAGTCTTCATCATAGAACATCGCTTCGTCATCACCCTGATCTTTCTGGCGAACCTGCTCTGCAAAGCGCTCTGCCTGATCTTCCGCGTCGTTCAGCTCCGAGAAGCCATTACCAATTTCACGGCCACCAATGAAGAATTCAAAACGATCAGTAATGAATGGGTTATCATCGTTACGACGTGCCAACGGAGAAACTTCTGCCGGATATTCTGTAATGAATGTCGGCTGAATCAGGTGGCTTTCTGCGGTTTCTTCAAAGATTTCACACTGAACACGACCTAAGCCCCAGCCCTTTTCAACATCAATGCCCAAGGATTTCGCGATAGCAACCGCTTTGTCCATATCATCCAGATCCGCCATGTTGGTTTCTGGACGATATTTGCAGATCGCTTCTTTCATAGTCATCTTGGCAAAAGGCTGACCAAAATCGAATTCCTGTTCGCCGTATTTCACCAATGTTGTACCCAGTACTTCTTGAGTCAAAGTACGGAACAGTTCTTCGGTCAGTACAATCAGATCTTGGTAATCCGCGTATGCCATGTAGAGTTCCATCATAGTGAACTCTGGGTTGTGGCGCGGAGAAACACCTTCATTACGGAAGTTGCGGTTGATTTCGAAAACACGCTCAAAACCACCTACCACTAAACGTTTCAGGTACAATTCCGGCGCAATGCGCAGGTACATGTCGATATCCAGCGCGTTATGGTGCGTAATGAATGGACGCGCACTTGCACCACCTGGGATCGCCTGCATCATTGGCGTTTCAACTTCCATGAAGTCTTTTTGGATCATGAAGCTGCGTAATGCCGACATCACGTGGGAACGGATCTGGAATGCCTTGCGTGATTCATCATTCGAGATCAGATCCAAATAACGCTGACGATAGCGAGTTTCCTGATCCGCCAAGCCGTGGAATTTATCCGGTAGTGGGCGCAATGCCTTAGTCAGCAGGCGCAGCTCAGTACAATGGATAGAAAGCTCACCCGTTTGAGTTTTAAACAGCTTACCGCGTGCGCCTAAAATGTCACCCAAATCCCACTTCTTGAACTGAGTATTGTAAATACCTTCCGGCAGATCATCACGGGAAACGTAAATCTGAATGCGACCACCCATATCTTGCAGGGTGGCAAAAGAGGCCTTACCCATAATACGACGTGTCATCATGCGACCAGCAACGGTTACTTCGATGTCCAGTTCTTCCAATTCTTCCTTAGTCTTGTCATCGTATTGGGTATGCAGATCTGCGGAAATGTTTTCGCGGCGAAAATCATTTGGGAAAGCAATGCCATTGCTGCGCAGGGCTGCCAGTTTTTCACGGCGAGTTTTCAGTTCGTTATTTAAATCAGGAGCCTGTTCAGCTCCCTGTTGTTGTTGTGACATTTTAGTTCCTCACAAGCCAGCTTTTAAGCTTGCCTCAATGAATTTATCCAAATCCCCATCCAGCACTGATTGTGTATTGCGGGTTTCTACACCAGTACGCAAATCTTTAATGCGGGAATCATCCAAAACGTAGGAGCGAATCTGACTGCCCCAACCGATGTCCGATTTGTTATCTTCCATTGCTTGTTTATCTGCATTCTTCTTCTGCATTTCCAGTTCGTACAGTTTTGCTTTCAACTGTTTCATCGCCTGGTCTTTGTTTTTATGCTGAGAACGGTCTGTCTGGCATTGGGTTACAATACCCGTCGGTACGTGAGTGATACGTACTGCAGATTCGGTTTTGTTAACGTGCTGACCACCAGCACCAGAGGCACGGTATACATCAATGCGTAAATCAGCCGGATTGATTTCGATATCAATATCATCATCCACTTCTGGGTAGATAAAGGCAGAGCTGAATGATGTGTGACGACGACCACCTGAATCAAAAGGACTTTTACGTACCAAGCGATGAACGCCGGTTTCTGTACGCAACCAACCGTAAGCATATTCACCCATGATCTTGATAGTGGCAGATTTCAAACCAGCAACGTCACCATCAGACTCTTCAATAATCTCTGTCTTAAAGCCTTTGGACTCTGCCCAACGCAGGTACATACGCATCAACATGCTGGCCCAATCCTGTGCTTCTGTACCGCCAGATCCCGCCTGAAGATCCAGATAGCAGTTTGCGCTGTCATATTCGCCAGAAAACATGCGACGGAATTCAAGTTGGCTTAGCTTCTCTTCCAGCTGTTCCAACTCAGCGATTGCCTCATTGAAGGTTTCTTCATCATCAGCTTCAACGGCCAGCTCCAGCAGGCCGTTCACATCTTCCAATCCCTGGGTCAGCTGATCAATGGTTTCTACGATGCTTTCAAGTGATGAACGCTCTTTACCCAACGCCTGTGCCCGTTCCGGTTCATTCCAGACATCAGGCTGTTCGAGTTCAGCATTGACTTCTTCTAAACGTTCTTTCTTGGCATCATAGTCAAAGATACCCCCTCAGAACTGCTGTCCGCTCAGACAGGTCCTGAATGTGATTTTTTACCGGATTAATTTCAAACATATTTTGTGTCTTATACTTGTGTATTATGAATAAATGATGGTCGCATGGATATTTTCGAACCGCGTATTGTAACGGATCTATCAAGGGGTTTATAGCCTTCATCTTTTAAATGCAGTTCGAAAACTAAGTTCATTCAATAGGGCCAAATATGCTGGATCAAAAGCTGGACATCACGATTACCACGAAATTCGTTAATATCCAGTTTATAAGCCAATTCTACCGTTTTAATACTATTATCCGGCCAGCAACTGACATCAATATTAAATGCAATGCCATCTAACATTGGTCCACCATTTAATGGTTCAAGCATGACTTTCAGGTGCTTTTCACCCACGATGCGCTGTTGCAGTAGCTTGAATTTGCCGTCAAAAACGGGTTCCGCAAACGCCTGCCCCCACGGGCCTCCATCACGCAGAATTTCAGCAACTTCCAGCGATAACTCTTCCAATGCTAATTCACCGTCGCTCCAGATCACCCCTTCAAGTTGGGCTATATCCATCCAGTCTGCTACCAACTCGGAAAAATAGCGCTGAAAGAGGTCAAATTTGTCTTGTTCAATCGACAATCCCGCTGCCATCGCATGACCACCAAATTTCAACATCAATCCTGAGTGCAGAGTATCAAGACGTTCAAGTGCATCTCGCATATGTAAGCCATTTACGGAACGTCCTGAACCTTTCAAAGTGCCATCGCCCGCCGGAGCAAAAGCAATGACAGGACGATGAAAACGCTCTTTTATACGTGATGCCAAAATACCCACAACCCCCTGATGCCATTCGGGATGGTAAATTGCTAATCCGTAAGGTAATTGGGTATGGGTTCGCTCGATTTTATCGCAAATCTGCAAGGCCTCTTGCTGCATACCTTGTTCGATTTCCCGACGAGTTTGGTTCAGGCCATCCAACTCGCAAGCAATCTGACGGGCTTGCGTCATGTCATCGGCCAGTAATAATGCCACCCCAACGGACATATCATCCAGACGTCCGGCTGCATTTAATCGTGGCCCCAACGCAAATCCCAAATCACTGGCTGCCAATTTTGTCAATTCCCGTTTGGAAATTTCGAGCAGCGCCCGTATTCCCGCACAGCAACGCCCTGCCCGAATGCGATTGAGTCCTTGATATACCAGAATGCGGTTATTGGTATCGAGGGGAACCACGTCAGCCACTGTACCCAATGCCACTAAATCCAGCAGCTCCGCCAAATTGGGTAATGGAATACCTTGTTGCTCAAACCATGCCAATTTGCGCAATTCAGCCCTGAGTGCAGACATCAGATAAAATGCAACACCAACCCCTGCCAGGGCCTTAGAAGGAAAGGAGCAGTCAACTAAATTGGGATTAATAATGGCATCTGCGGCTGGCAGTATTTCGCCCGGTAAATGGTGATCAGTGACGATCACCTTGATGCCATGTTGATGTGCCGCAGCTACACCATCATGGGACGAGATCCCATTATCTACGGTGATAATCAGATCTGCGCTTCTTTTAACAACTTCATCAACCACCTGAATGCTTAATCCATAACCATCCTCAAAACGGTTTGGAACAAGATAGTCAAGGTTACGATATCCCATTGCACGCAAGGCGCGGATGCTCAATGCGGTACTGGTTGCCCCATCAGCATCAAAATCACCAACAATCACGATACGCCAATGTTCATGTAATGCAGTGATCAACAAGGCAACTGCCTGCTCAATGCCATTGAGGGATTGGTAATTGAGAAGTCCCTTTGCACTACGCTCCAATTCATCGGCTTGACGTATGCCACGCATAGCGTATAAGCGGCGCAATAACGGATGAATATCGTTGGGAAGATGACCAGGATCCGCCACTGGCCGGCGGCGGAGTTGTATTTCTCTACTCACAGTTTCTTATTCACTGATTTTTTATTCACGAGTTTTTGTATTCACTGAATGGGAACATGAACGATTTCAATTATTCGCCATGATGTTCCAACGCAGCCTGCAAATCTTTCGGTGACAAGTAACCACCGAGCACGCTGCCATCTTTTAGGACGATCGCCGGTGTGCCCTGAACACCAAACTGCAAGCCTAACTGATATTGTTTAGCGATATCTGTCTTACACTCTTTAATTGGGGAGATATTTTCGCCTTTGAAAGCAGCATTCAGTGACTTACTCGGTGTTGCACTGCACCAAATAGACTGCATATCTTTAGCTGACTGGTGTTGCAAACCATGACGAGGAAACGCTAGGTAACGGACAGTAATCCCCAATTCGTTGTATTCTTGCATACTCTCATGCAATTTACGGCAATAACCACAGGTAATATCAGTAAAAACAGTAACAACCTGTTTTTCTTTTGGCGCTTTGTAAATAATCATTTGATTTTTCAAAGCTTCCAATTTTTTAATCACAACCTGGCTGCTGACATTTTTGGGTACTTTGCCACTAATATCATAAAGTGGCCCTTGTAACAGGTACTTACCATCATCAGACATATAAATAATGCCATGCTCGGTTAAAATTGAACTCACACCTGGTAGTGGTGATGGAGTGATACTTTCTGCCTTAATTCCCATTTTAGACAGTGTATTATTGATAGTACTCTCATCAGCAAAGGCATTGCTGACAACAGCTGTCAACAGTAATGAAAGGCAAAACGCGATCTTCTTCATTATTCGTTCCTTTATTTTCACTTAACTCCGCAGCTATCCACGGGGGTGATGTTGTTGATGCAGCACTTTGAGACGTTCAGTGGCTACATGGGTGTAAATCTGGGTTGTGGAGAGGTCACTATGGCCTAATAACATCTGCACAACACGCAAGTCTGCACCATGATTAAGTAAATGTGTTGCAAAAGCATGGCGTAAGACATGGGGTGACAAGCGTTCAGCATCAATGCTTGCCAATACGGCATAATGTTTGATCCGATGCCAGAATGTCTGGCGTGTCATCTGCGTTCCGCGCTTACTGGGGAAAAATACATCAGATACAGAACCATTTAATAACCACGGGCGTCCATATTCCAGATATTTTTCCAGCCAATAAACAGCCTCTTCTCCCAAAGGAACCAATCTTTCCTTATTTCCCTTACCCACAATTCTGACCACTCCCTGACGTAAGCTCACATCAGATAAGGTCAGGCCAACCAGTTCTGAAACTCGCAATCCGCAAGCATAAAGCACTTCCAACATAGCTTTATCCCGCAATTCGATTGGTTGGTCAACTAAAGGCGTGTTAAGCAAATCTTCAACTTGTTTTTCACTTAAGTCCTTAGGCAGTCGTTTAGGCAATTTAGGCGCAGATAATAATGCTGTTGGATCATCTTCCCGCATTCTTTCACGATATAGATACTGAAACAATCGTCGCATTGCGCTCAACAATCGGGCTGAACTACTGGCTTTATAACCGCCATCCACTCGCTCAGCCAAAAATGATTGTAATTCTATCGACTGCACTGAAAGTAAATCATGACCATAATGTACCAGCCAATTGTTCAAGGCTTGTAAATCAAGTTGATAAGAAATCAAGGTATTTTCAGCCAGATCTTTTTCCAGCCAGATGGTATCAAGAAATTGCTCTATCAGGGGATTGGCCGATGGATGTGGTTCCGTTGGATGCTGTTTAATTCCATCATCTTCCGATGAGTAGTTATCTGATAGGTGGTGTTTTCTTGGCATTATTTCTCCTTATTCCCCCTTTCTGTCTGCCTATCTGCGCCTTCCAATCGGCTATTATGCCTGAAAAAGCAATTATTCTGTTACAATACCGATCTTGATATTCGAAATTCCCTGATAATTAATGATGAAAATTGGTCTCTTTTACGGCTCCAGTACCTGTTATACAGAAATGGTAGCAGAAAAAATACGCGATATACTCGGTGAAGATCTGATCGAACTACATGATGTCAAGGATTGTGATCCCCGCTTGATGGAGGAATATTCTGTCCTGGTCCTCGGTATCCCTACTTGGGATTTCGGTGAATTACAGGAGGATTGGCTGGCTATTTGGGATCAACTTCCCTCGTTAGATCTGGCAGGAAAAATCGTTGCTATGTATGGAATGGGCGATCAGATCGATTATGGTGAATGGTTTTTGGATGCATTGGGAATGCTGTATCACCATCTGCTACCAACGGGTGTACAGTTTATTGGGTTTTGGCCAACAGACGGTTATGAATTTACCAGCCCGAAACCGCTGTCCGAAGATGGTAAACATTTTGTCGGGCTGGCTCTGGATGATGTGAACCAATTCGAACAAACAGATGAACGCTTAGGCGAATGGTGCATGCAGATATTGGCTGAAATGGAAGCGCTGTTTTAACGGTCGTCACCGTCCAGGGTATTGGCGCATCAATTGATTCAAATGACGCCAGGCAGCAGGCGATATACTATCTGATGCTATCCATAATCGAATTGGCGGTTGGTAGCGCATATTTTCTGCCTGACTATTTTCTGCCTGACTAAATGCATGGAGCATAACCACCATTCCATAGCGATGGAACCACGGTGGCTGAGTGATGCGCCAGGCAGCTTTTTGCCAATGCACTTTGTTGCCTTTGAACAGTACCAACCTGCCCTGACACTGCCGGATATTTTTCTGGCTCCATGCCCAACTGCTTATAATGATGGCAAACAGTGAAAACCAGAAAAATGGAAGCCAAAAACAAGCGCTGTTAATCGGCCAGAGTGCCACCAAAGCAGCAATTGCGACTACACCATGCACGCCCGTGGAAAACAGGCGAGTATGGCGAGACTCCCTTAATTTATTGTTCCACAGGACCACGGGCTTGGTTTCTGCTCTGGATCAATTTCACCATATGATACAGCTCATCATCTTCAGGCCGTCCATGATTCATGAGCCAATTGAAAAGGTCGGGATCTGGGCACTCCAGCAAACGGACGAAAATTCGTTTGTCATCATCACCCAATGAATCATATTCATATTCAAAAAATGGCATGATAGAAATATCCAGTTCACGCATTCCACGACGACATGCCCAGTGAATACGTGCTTTATTATCAATGTCCATGTTTAAAAAGCCTCTTTATCATTTTCATTCGTGCCATTAAGACGGTAATAAGATTATTAACGATTCTGGCCTGTTTTTCATCATCTGCATCGGTGGGATCATGAGATATATCGACAAGATGCGAAGCCTATCGCAACAAATTGACCATGCATGCCTTATCCATAAATAACAAGAATAACTCCTTTGCATTAAACCGCATCTCTTTTACCATTAACGTTATTTCTTAGTTAGTTTACTGGCAGGAGCTGCTATGACTTATCAAACTCCGTTTTCTGCACAAGATCCATCCCCTTCTGCAACACTACCACTGACTTTAATTTCCCTTGATGATTGGGGGATAGTGACAGCCATTGGCGCTGATACGAAAAAGTATCTGCAAGGTCAGATTACAGCCGATCTTACTTCTCTGAATGATAACCAGCATGTGTTAACTGCCCATTGTGATGCCAAAGGCAAGATGTGGAGCAACTTACGACTGTTTCAGCGTGGTGAAGGTTTTGCCTATATTGAACGCCGCTCATTGTTAGAAACCCAATTAACTGAATTGAAAAAGTATGCTGTGTTTTCTAAAGTGACGCTTGCCAAAGATGAAGCAAATATCTTGCTCGGTGTCGCTGGCACAGGAAGTCGGGAAGCGCTGACAACCCTCTTCCCAACCCTGCCTGATACCGAATCTCCTGTTATCCAGCACGAAGCCACAACCCTTCTCCACTTCGCGCTTCCCGCTGAACGTTTCCTTATCGTCACGGACAAAACAACTGCCGCTAAATTGACCGAAACGTTAGTTGAAGAGTTTCAATCGCAGTTGAATGACAGCCAACAATGGCTGGCGCTGGAGATTGAAGCAGGGTTCCCAGTGATTGATGCTGCCAGCAGCGCACAATTTATTCCACAAGCAACCAACCTGCAAGCAATCGAAAACGGTATCTGCTTCAAGAAAGGCTGTTATACCGGTCAGGAAATGGTAGCCA
The DNA here is from genome assembly GCF_014467265.1 of Xenorhabdus sp. TS4. Lineage (NCBI taxonomy): Bacteria > Pseudomonadati > Pseudomonadota > Gammaproteobacteria > Enterobacterales > Morganellaceae > Xenorhabdus > Xenorhabdus sp. TS4. The sequence continues at coordinate 88,459 of NZ_NKHQ01000024.1, forward strand.
GAGCCAAATATCGTGGGGCAAACAAGCGAGCCATGTACTGGCTGGCAGGTAATGCTTCTTCCCTGCCTGCCGTTGGCGATGATTTGGAATGGCAATTGGGCGATAAATGGCGTCGGACAGGCTCAGTATTGGCAGCGGTCAAACTGGTTGATGGTTCAATCTGGGTACAAGTTGTCATGAATAATGATATGGAAGCAGAGAGTGTATTTCGTATCCGCGATGATGAAGGTAGTGTTCTTACCCTTCAAACATTGCCTTATTCACTAAACGAAGAAAAATAACTATTGAGGTTTTTGTATGTCATTAGCTGTACCTCCTGTTGATTTCGGCCCTTTTACCGATGTCATTGCGTTTATTATGGAACTGGATCAATTAAAATATGTCCATCGCAGAACAAAGTTATTGAATAATACGCGCCATGAAAACTCCGCTGAACATAGCTGGCATTTTGCTATTGCTGTGCTTGGCTTTGCTCCTTATGCCGGAGATGTGGATATTAGCCGCGTCGTACAGATGGCTTTGATTCATGACATAGTTGAGATCGATGCGGGTGATGTTATCGCGTTCGATCTGGCTGCCCGTGAAGCCATTCACGAACATGAAGTGAAAGCAGCTAACCGTATTTTTGGCTTATTACCGGAAACCCAGGGAAAATACTTTTTGGAACTTTGGCACGAATACGAAGACGCCATCACACCGGAAGCGCGTTTTGCTAAAACCCTCGATAGAATTATGCCGGTATTTATGAACCTGCATAACGAAGGACAGAGCTGGGTTGAGAATAATATTCGCTTTGAGCAAGTTTACAATCTGCTCCACTTTGTTGCCGAAAGTTATCCTGAACTATGGAAATACCTGCTACCACAATTAGAAGCAGCAAAAGAAAAAGGCTGGTTGAAATAATTTCCTGCCTTTTCTCCTCTAATCCCCTAAATCAAGCTGTCAGGTACCACTGGCAGCTTTAAGATTCTTTCTTAGTTCCTTTTTTAAGCGAAGCTCACGTTATTTAAGCAAAATAGAAATTCAAGTTGCCAGATACGACGACAAATCACATCAATTTTTGTCATTTGAATATTATGCAAAATCGAAGAATTATAAAATCAATCAGCAAATTGTTATCATGACAGTCATTACCCCGTATATTAATTTAATTAATAAAAAAAGCAGTGTCAGCAATATTTCCTAACACTGCTTTCGTTGAGTCTCGTTAATTTATTTATGACTAACGATAATTTTCAATTGGCGCACAAGAGCAATGTAAATTGCGATCACCGTAAACATCATCAAGACGTTTAACCGTCGGCCAGTATTTATTGGCTTTCGTTTCCGCAGTTGGGAAAACAGCTATTTCACGGCTATAGGCATGATCCCAATCAGAAATGAGTTCAGCCTGAACGTGTGGGGCATTGACCAATGGATTATCTTCCAAAGGCCATTCTCCGCTTGCCACTTTGCTGATCTCTTGTCGAATTGCCAGCATTGCGTCAATAAAACGATCAATTTCAACTTTACTCTCTGATTCCGTTGGTTCAACCATCAAGGTTCCCGCAACCGGGAATGACATGGTTGGTGCATGGAAACCGTAGTCAATCAAACGCTTGGCAATATCCATCTCACTAATGCCGAATTCTTCTTTCAGTGGGCGAATGTCCAGAATACATTCGTGAGCAACGTACCCATCACGTCCGGTATAGAGGATTTCATAAGCGCCTTTCAGACGGGCTGCAATGTAGTTTGCATTCAGGATCGCAACCTGGCTGGCCTGTTTCAGCCCTTTTGCCCCCATCATGCGAATATACATCCAGCTAATTGGCAGGATAGATGCACTGCCAAATGGCGCTGCGGATACTGCACCTAATGTAGTGACTTCATCCATTTCAACCACTGAATGACCTGGCACAAATGGTGCGAGATGTTTTTTCACACCAATCGGTCCCATTCCTGGACCACCACCACCGTGTGGAATACAGAAGGTTTTATGCAGGTTCAGATGCGAAACATCCGCACCAATAAAGCCCGGAGTTGTAATCCCGACTTGTGCGTTCATGTTCGCACCATCAAGATAAACCTGCCCCCCGTTTTGATGAATAATTTCACAAATTTCACGGATGGTTTCTTCATAGACACCGTGCGTTGACGGGTAAGTCACCATGATACAGGCAAGATTGTCACTGTATTTTTGCGCTTTTTCACGCAAATCAACCAGATCAATGTTGCCTTCTTTGTCACAGTCCACAACAACAACGGTCATTCCTGCCATATGAGCAGAAGCCGGGTTTGTGCCATGCGCAGAGCTTGGAATTAAGCAAATATGGCGATGTTGTTCACCACGGCTGGCGTAATAGCGACGAATTGCCAGCAGACCGGCATATTCCCCTTGGGCGCCAGAGTTAGGTTGCATACAGAATGCGTCATATCCGGTCAACAATACCAGCCAATGGGAAAGTTGGCTGATCATCTGGTGATAACCCTGCGCTTGTTCTGGCGGGCAGAACGGATGCATATCAGTGAATTCAGGCCAGGTAATCGGCATGATTTCCGCCGCTGCATTCAGTTTCATGGTACACGAACCCAGCGGGATCATGGCTTGATTCAGCGCCAGATCTTTACGCTCCAGACTGTGCATATAACGCATCATATCAGTTTCGCTGTGGTAACGACGGAAATTGTCATGTGTCAAAATGTCGTCATTACGCAGCATGGAAGCTGGAATAGATTGGCTGCCTGTCGCGATTTCACGATCAAGAGCATCAATATCCAGCACTGAGTCAGAACCTGTAATCACTTGATACAGGGTTACTAAATCATCGCGGCTGGTTTTTTCACTCAAGGATACACCGACGGCACCAAGAATATCGGTACGCAAGTTAATTTGTGCTTTAGCCGCTCTTGCCAGTACCTGAGCCTTATCTGACACTTCAATCGCCAATGTATCAAACCATGTCTTATGACGTAGTGTGATACCCGCCTTTTGCAAACCAGCAGCCAGAATATCTGTCAGTCGGTGAATACGGTTAGCAATGCGCTTCAAACCTTCAGAACCGTGATAAACGGCGTACATTCCCGCAATATTGGCCAGTAAAACTTGCGAAGTACAGATATTGGAATTCGCTTTCTCACGACGAATGTGCTGCTCGCGGGTTTGCATCGCCATGCGCAGTGCCCTGTTACCCGCTGCATCACGGGAAACACCGATAATACGACCCGGCATGGAACGTTTGAATTCATCTCTACATGCAAAGAAGGCAGCGTGAGGGCCGCCATATCCCATCGGCACACCAAAACGCTGTGCAGAACCAAATACAATGTCGGCACCTTGTTTGCCCGGCGCGGTCAATATGACCAATGCCATGAAATCCGCAGCAACGCTGACAATGATTTTACGCTCTTTCAGTTTTGCAATCAGGTCACTGTAATCATGGACTACACCCGTCGTTCCTGTTTGTTGCAGCAGGACACCAAAAACCCCTTCCAGTTCCAGTACTTTTTCTGCTTTATCAACAATGACTTCAAATCCAAATGTTTCAGCACGGGTATGTACTACATCCAACGTTTGTGGATGAATATCATCTGCCACAAAGAAACGTTCAGCCCCTTTCAGCTTACTGATCCGTTTTGCCATTGCCATCGCTTCTGCGGCTGCTGTTGCTTCATCCAGTAGTGAAGCAGAAGCAAGATCTAAACCTGTCAGGTCAATTGTGACTTGCTGAAAGTTCAGCAAGGCTTCTAATCGGCCTTGAGAAACTTCCGGTTGATAAGGGGTATATGCAGTATACCAGCCCGGATTTTCCAACAAATTACGCAAAATAACGGGGGGAAGAATTGCGGGTGAATATCCCATACCGATATACGATTGATAGCGCTGGTTCTGGCTCGCTATCGCTTTCAATTCAGCCAGGGCCTGTTGTTCAGTCACACCTTCACCAACCGCAGGAGGTTCTGATAATGCGATATCACGAGGAACAATTTTATTGGTCAAATCATCAAGAGAATTTGCACCTACTATCGCCAGCATCTCTGTTTGCTGTTCAGCAGAAGAACCAATGTGGCGACGAATGAATTCACCTTGATTTTCAAGTTGGATTAATGTCTGAGTCATTGATGATAATTTCCTGAAACTCGCTATGCCTTCTATCTTTCAAGTTACAGTTTTGATGCCTATCACTTGAAATCCATTGGCTATAAAAAACGGCATACAAAAAAACGCCCCACTCACAATGTGATATGGGGCGATTCAAAAACATTATTCGTCTTCTTCCAAGAGTGACCGATAGCTTTCGGCATCGAGCAAATTAGCGAGTTCACTCTCATCGGTTATTTTAATGCGGAACAGCCAACCTTCGTTATAGGGTTCACTGTTCACTAATTCGGGAGAACTTTCCAGGTCAGAGTTAACCGCAATAATCTTACCACTCACTGGTGCGTAAATATCAGAAGCCGCTTTGACTGACTCTACAACAGCACAATCATCACCACTATTTACTTTTGTGCCTATTTCAGGCAAATCAACAAATACCATATCTCCCAATAAATTCTGGGCATGTTCGGTAATGCCTACGGTATATTCACCATTTCCTTCCGAGCGAACCCATTCATGTGATTCTGTATATTTTAATTCTACTGGTACATGACTCATCGTTGCCTTCTCCTTGTTTTTTGTTCAATCTACAAGTGATTTGCCCATCCGTACAAAGCCAGGTTTAACAACCTGAACAGGAATTTCACGATTACGGAGCTGGACAACCGCCTGTTCACCAATACCTTGCGGTACACGTGCAAGGGCTATACTAAATCCTAAGGTTGGAGAGAATGTTCCGCTGGTAATTACTCCAGAACGCATTTCTCCGGAACCATCAGTGAAACTGACAGTTAAACCACCACGCAATACCCCTTTTTCACGCATGACCAGTCCAACTAATTGTTCAGTATTCGTTTCACGTTGTCTTTCCAATGCTTCACGGCCAATGAACTGACGATCTTCCGGTTTCCAGGCAATTGTCCAGCCCATGTTGGCGGCCAACGGTGAAATAGTTTCATCCATTTCTTGACCATAAAGGTTCATGCCCGCTTCAAGACGCAATGTGTCACGCGCCCCCAATCCTGCAGGTTTTACCCCTACAGCCAACAACTGCTGCCAGAAATCTGCCGCGTGTTCTTTAGGCAGTGCAATTTCATAACCTGCTTCACCGGTATAACCCGTCGTAGCAATAAATAGATTTCCCGACTGGACACCAAAGAAAGGTTTAATGCCAGTTATCGTCTGCTTCTGCTCATCGCTTAGCAGTGATTGAACTTTCACTTGCGCGTTTGGTCCCTGAACAGCAATCAGAGCCAAATCATCACGCACAGTCATTTCAACGTCATATTTCTCAGCATGTTGGTTAATCCATGCCAGGTCTTTCTCGCGGGTCGCTGAATTCACAACCATGCGATAAAAGTTATCAGTGAAGAAATAAACAATCAGGTCATCAATAACGCCAGCGGAAGCATTTAACATTGCGGTATACAGTGCTTTGCCCTGCTCGGTGAGTTTAGCAATGTCATTGGCCAGAAGATAACGGAGAAAATCACGACAACCTGGACCGTGTAGATCCACAATTGTCATATGGGAAACGTCGAACATACCGGCATCAGTACGCACTGTATGATGCTCGTCGATTTGTGAACCATAGTGCAGGGGCATCATCCAGCCATGAAAATCTACCATGCGTGCTCCGCATGCCAGATGTTGATCATATAGTGGGGTGTGTTTTGACATTATTTCCCTCTTTACATTCTTGACATGAAAACATTCGTGACCTGAAAAAACAGACGGCGCATTAACCGGCAGGTGTTGGATCATGAAGCAAAGAAACGGTTAATCACGCAAACGATACCTTGGGATCAGAAGTTACCACTGAAACAGGAAATGAACCATAAAATAAATTAGCTGCATTGCAGCGGCAATCCAAAAAGACCCTTATTGCCATGCAGAATTTTTGTCTAATTTATTACACAAAAACACTCAAAATTTTTAACAAATGACAGAAAACAATATTTTTAGATTGAAAAAAGGCTAAAGTATGAAGTAAATCGACTTAACACACTTTAGCCTAATATGAGAAAAACTAATTCTAATTCGCGGGCTGAATTAGATTTTTTCAACCGAAGCGGTTTGAGAGATTAGCCAATCAGGAAGGTCATTTAGCCCCATTGCATGACGAAGCAATTGCGGCTTCATTGCCGGTAAGTGATCAGCCAAGGATAACCCAATACCGCGCAATAATTTTTTAGCCGGGTTATTGCCATCAAATAGCTGACGAAAACCCTGCATACCTGCAAGCATAACCGCCGCACTGTGTTTACGGCGACGCTCATAACGCCCTAAATAGAGATACTGGCCGATGTCTTTTCCTTGCTGGTTTAAACGGCTCAATTCACCTATCAGTTCTGCCACATCCATAAATCCGAGATTAACCCCCTGACCAGCCAGTGGGTGGATAGTGTGTGCTGCATCGCCCAAGAGTGCCAATCTATGAGCGGCAAAATTGCGGGCATAACGCCCCGTCAATGGAATGGTTTGTCGATCACTGATCAGTTCACATTGACCAAGACGCATATCAAATGTCGCGCTTAGCTGCCGATTGAACAACGCGGATTCCATAGATTTGCGCTGTTGCGCAGATTCAGCCGGTAGTGACCACACAATTGAACATAAGTGAGGATCTGGCAGGGGCAGGAAAGCCAGTATCCCATCACCGTGGAAAACCTGACGCGCAACACCTTCATGAGACTCTTCAGTACGAATTGTCGCTACCAATGCATGATGTTCATAATCCCAGAAAGTCAGCGGAATATCTGCATGTTGACGCAGCCAAGAGTGAGCACCATCTGCACCAACGACTAAGCGTGAAGTCAGCATCCTTCCATCAGATAAAGTGATGAAAGCTTCGTTTTCTCCCCAGACAACATTCTTGAGAGAAGATGGAGTAAAGATCATCACATCTGGCAGATTTTCCGCGCGTTGCCAAAGTGCTTGCCGGATCACACAGTTTTCGATGATATGGCCCAGGTGTGTCAGTCCATTTTCCCCCGCATTAAACTGAATACGCCCGAAACTGTCCTGATCCCAAACTTCCATTCCCTGATAAGGACTCGCTCGCATTGCAAGAATATCTTGCCAGACACCAAGATGGGTGAGTAATCGTTCACTGGCTGCATTGATGGCTGAAACACGCAACGCATATTCATCATTGACACCAAATGGCTTTGTCGGTGGGTGCTCTTCTACAATCGCGATGCGCAAACCACTACCTTGTAAACCACAAGCCAGCGCAAGGCCAACCATTCCGCCCCCTGCGATCACCACATCAAATGATTGCATTTTTTCTTTCCTCTTAATCTGCCAATGGTGACTGTGCAACCCAACCTAATGTCTGACGGGCAAAGAGATCCCGCATTGGGGATAATCTTTCCATTGTCTTCAAGCCAAGATTACGCCCCATTTTTAACGGTAAGTAGTCATTAGCGAATAACCTGACCAGCCCATCCGTGAGTTCAATGGTAGTTTCACGATCTGCCTGACGCTGTTGCTGATACTGTGCCAGTACTTTATAGGCGCCAATATCCTGTCCAGCAGTGGCCGCTACTGAAATGACTTGAGCCAAAGCCATCACATCACGCATCCCTAAGTTAAAGCCCTGTCCGGCTATCGGATGCAAAGTTTGGGAGGCATTACCTACCAGTGCTAAACGGTGGCTAATTTGCCTGCTGGCTGTCGACAACGTCAATGGATAACTATATCGTTGACCGGTTCCCAGCATTTTCCCCAAACGCCAACCAAATGCTTTTTGTAGCTGTTGGAGAAATTCATGCTGGCTCCAGTTATTGACTTCTGACTGTTTTTCCAGTGGATGACACCATACCAGTGAACTGCGCCCTTCCGACATAGGCAACAATGCCAATGGTCCATGTTTGGTAAAACGCTCGAATGCCCTTCCTTGAGGGTGTTCAGAAGTCAGCACATTGGCAATAATGGCTGCCTGTCCATAAGATCGCCGTTGAAAGGGTATATTACACGCCTGAGCTATCGCAGAGTGGCTACCATCCGCCGCGACCAGCAGTTCTCCTGTCAGTTTTTCGCCATTATTCAGCGAAACCACCACAGAACTTTCTAAACGTTCAACGGAACTCATTTTAGCCGGACAGTAAAGTTTAATATTTGGAGATTGTTTTAATAAATCAAAAAGATGAATTCCAGCATCATGCAATTCAATTACATTGCCCAATGCCGAAATATCATAGTCACTGGCGCAGATGTTGACGAAACCGCTATTACCGCGGTCGCTGACATGAACGTGAGTTATTGGGGTAACACAATGTTGCAATGCAGGCCAAATACCGATCTGATGCAAGCGCTGACATGTACCATAAGCCAAGGCAATAGCCCTCGCATCAAAACCAGGATGTTCCTTGGCCGGTTCTGCTGCTTCAATCAAGGAGACTTGTAATTGCCCCCGACTCAACGAGGCAATAGCCAGAGCCAATGTCGCTCCCGTCATTCCTCCGCCCACAATAATCACGTTCATTATAACTTCCTGATTACTTTAACCTTAACTGTGCTTTGCCTGAGCCATCAGAGCTTCTATTTCATCTGGATCTTTCACGACAAGCTCAGTCAGGTTTTCATTTCCTGTTTCCGTTATCACAATGTCATCTTCAATACGGATACCTATACCACGGTATTCCGGCGGGACATCTGCATCGGGTGCAATGTAAAGCCCTGGCTCTACAGTTAGCACCATACCAGGTTCCAGAATTCTATCGCGATCAACGCCGTAATCGCCTACATCATGCACATCCAGCCCCAACCAGTGACTCAAACCATGCATGAAAAATTGACGATAAGCATTGGTTTCGATCAATTGTTCGACTTCACCATGCATAATTCCCAATCTTACCAATCCCTTCACCATGACACGTACAACCTGTCTCGTGACCTCGCTTATGCTGATACCTGGTCTATACAGTTCCAAAGAAAGATTGATAGCTTCCAGCACAATGTCATAAATTTCACGCTGAGGGCGCGTAAACTTGCCATTTACCGGAAATGTCCGCGTAATGTCACCGGCATATCCCTCATATTCACACCCCGCATCAATTAACACTAAATCGCCATCGTTCATACGACGTTCATTTTCAGTGTAATGCAGAATACAGGCGTTTTCTCCCGCGCCAATAATGGTGTTATAAGCCGGATAACGCGCCCCCTGACGGGTAAATTCATGGTGAATTTCGGCTTCAAGCTGGTATTCAAACATACCAGAACGGCAAGCCTGCATCGCCCTGATATGCGCCTGAGCACTGATTTCCCCCGCTTTGCGCAAGATTTCTAATTCAGCTTCTGACTTAAACAGACGCATTTCATGCAGCCACGGGCGCCAGTCTGCCATGATCGTTGGCGCCTTAAAATTACGACGGCTGTTTTTTCGCAATTTATCCAAGGCACTAAAGACGATGTTATCAGCGTACTCAAATTCTCCCTGGGCGTGATAAACCACTTCCAAGCCATTCAATAACAAATAGAGTTGTTCATTGAGATCATCGAATGGCAGGGCACGATCCACCCCCAACTTTTCCAATGCAGCTTCTTGTCCAAGACGACGACCAAACCAAATTTCCGCAGTCAAATCGCGAATACGATTAAACAACACACTATGATTGTGGGTTTCGTCGCTTTTGATCAGTATCAGAACCGCTTCCGGTTCACTGAATCCTGTCAGATACAGAAAATCACTGTGCTGACGGTAGGGATATTCACTATCTGAATTACGTGTCGCAGGCGGAGCCGAAAAAATAATAGCCGCACTGGCTGGTGCCATTTTCGACAATAATGCCTGACGACGAGATAAATATTCTTGTTTAGTCATACCCTCTCCTGCAATTCCATATTGTTAGTTGGGATACCCCTTATCTTTCAAGGCTTGAAATTTATAGGGTGAATACCCCCAATCAGTGCAATGTTGGTTTTTCATTTTTTGCACTGCCTGAGGTTTTAGGTGTCGCAAACGCGATATAACAGAGTTGAACTGCAACACGGACATATTCCAGCACTTCTTCAAGGGCTTGAGATAGCTCTTCTTGATCTTCGTCTTCATCATAGCCCAACATGCCGATGTTACGTAAATCGGTGATAACTTCCTGAATTTCTGGATTTTCTGTCAATTTAGGATTGGCTACGCCCAATCCGAGCAGAAAGTGGTTGACCCATCCCGCCAACGCTTCTGCGCATTCAAAAACCCCCGCCTCTTCATCAGGAAGCAACAGATGGAACGAGAAACTACTGTCATCCAGCAATTCAAACGTCGTTTCGTACAATTCCCTAAGCGGCAGAGCCAAAACCTGAGAAAATGCCAGGCCATCATTCGCAAGATCATGCACCAGTGTCTGCCAACTACTCTCGTGATTACCGCCATGATTTCCACTGCATAGTAACCCACTGATTAAGCCATGCATTTCTGCTGCTGTCAGTGCAACGGACTGTTGATGCAAAATTTCATCAAATGATTGATAATTAGGTAATGAGTTTTGTATAGACATGTATATTGATCATCGTTGGCGATATAAGTTCATGCTATGCTACCATCAAGGGGAGTCGCTATACCAGACAGCACACACCGATATATCCCCAATCGATTTCGAGATGCCGCGTTGATAGCAAGGGCACGAATCCCCAAAACATAGATACTTTATATCTATAACTAATTGACTGGGATAAGTGAACATTGCCCAAAAGCAGCAGTTTGAAGATGAAGGGAAGAAAAAGGGGCTTTTGGTATTGTACGGTAATGATTGGTGTCGGCCTTGTTTTATACCATAATTTACTTTATACCCAATAGATTTCAAATTATAGCTCTGGCAACAAAGCCGCAATTTGAGAGATAAGGGATATATATCAACATCAAGGTATCGGCACAATAATAAATCAGGAAGGTGTCATGTCTGCACAACCAGTAGATATTCAGATTTTTGGGCGGTCATTACGTGTCAATTGTCCAACAGAGCAGATTGAAGCGTTGCAAGCTGCTGCTGAGGAACTTGATCAGCGTTTGCATAACCTTAAAGAACGCACCAGAGTCACTAACACTGAGCAACTGGTTTTTATTGTGGCACTGAATGTCTGTCACGAGTTGGCACAGGAGAAGATGAAAACCCGTGATTATGCTTACAATATGGAACAAAAAATAAAAATGCTCCAGCAATCCATTGAAAAGGCACTGTTAGAGCAAGGTAAAGTTACCTGATACTCCTACCCGCCTACCCGTCAGCTAAATCTTGTTGATAAATCAGGCAGTAGTCACTATAGATTAATATAAGCAGTTGCTTTCTTCGTTTAGTTCCATACAATAGGCTTCATAGCGTTGCTTAAAGCCTATTTAGTTGGTTTAAGCAGCAAAAAATTTCTCTGAGGTGTTCGTGAGCAGGGAAGTCCCCTGAGCCGATATTTCATCTCTATAGAATGTGGTGCTACGTTTCTTGTGAGCATGCTTGGCTAGACCAAGAAGCCTAATAGCAACGACGCTGCGTTCACCTTGAACCAAGGGTTCAAGGGTTACCACCTGTAACGGCATCTTGGAGAACCTCCCATTCTTTATCTGTTTTGTATCCTTTTCTGCGTTAATTAACAGGCAGGTATCATGCAATCAGATGCTCCTTTTTCTCTGCGCAAATCCATTAGAAAAAAAATTCGGCAACTACGTCAAAATCTATCTCCCGAACAACAATTGCAATTTGCCCAGCAAGCCGTTAAACAGGCTATAGCGCACCCTAAGATCCAGCAAGCTGACAAAGTTGCCCTTTACCTCTCCTTTGATGGGGAATTAGATACACGTCCGCTAATGCAACAACTTTGGCAGCAAAACAAACAGGTCTACTTGCCAATATTGCATCCTTTCAGCCGGAATCACTTGCTGTTTCTCCGTTATTGCGCAGACACGCCTCTTATTCGCAACCGTTTTAATATCGAAGAGCCTCAGTTGGATATCCGGCAGGTTTTACCCATCTCCGAACTTGATGTCATGTTTATTCCTCTGGTCGCTTTCGATTGTACGGGGCAACGCCTGGGGATGGGCGGCGGTTTTTACGATAGGACTCTCGCGAAATGGCAACAACAGAATTTTTATCCGATTGGATTAGCTCATAATTTGCAGTTAGTTGAGAAACTGCCCAGTGAGAGTTGGGATATTCCTCTGCCAGAGATCATTACACCAGAAAAAGTATGGCAATGGATATGAATTAGTATGCTACTCAGTGAGTTAACAGGGACTATTGTGCCTTCAATAGCCCCTTATTTTTAATGCGTTTTTTCGTCTTAATCAATAATGACCTTTAACCAGTCATTATATCTTAGTAAAGCAAGCGAGAACGGATCGTGCCTGGCAAGGATTTTAGTTTCTGCAAGACCTGTTCAGCTTGGGCTGAATTCTGCGTCGTAATATCAATCACAACATAACCAATACCGCTGTCAGTCCGCAGATATTGAGCATCAATATTGATTTCTTGCTCAGTGAACACTTGGTTAATACTAGTCAAGATACCTGGGCGGTTTTCATGGATATGCAGTAATCGGTTAGTATCCTTAGCATGAACAGGGAGCGATACTTCAGGGAAATTAACCGCTGATAATGTAGAACCATTGTCGGAATATTTGACCAGTTTACCTGAAACTTCATAACCGATATTTTGCTGGGCTTCTTGCGTCGATCCCCCAATATGTGGCGTCAGCAGCACGTTATCAAACTGGCTTAATGGTGAGATGAAAGGATCATTGTTTGTTGCGGGTTCATGGGGAAAGACGTCAATCGCTGCGCCAGAGAGATGCCCTGTTTCCAATGCCGTGCTGAGTGCATCAATATCGACCACAGTACCACGTGATGCATTGATCAAAATCGAGCCTGGTTTCATCAATTCCAGTTCTGCTACGCCAATCATATTTTTGGTTGAAGCGGTTTCAGGAACATGCAGGCTCACGACATCACTCATATTCAACAATTCAGACAAATGATGAACTTGCTGTGCATTACCTAATGGCAATTTATTTTCAATATCATAGAAATAGACATTCAGGCCAATATTTTCAGCCAATATGCCAAGCTGTGTACCAATATGCCCGTAACCGATAATACCTAATTTTTTACCACGCGCTTCGTAGCAGCCTTTTGCTTGCTTATCCCATATCCCATTGTGGGCTTTGGCATTCGCCTCAGGAATACGGCGCAATAGCAACAACAGCTCACCTAATACCATTTCAGCGACCGAACGCGTATTAGAAAAAGGGGCATTAAATACCGGAATACCACGACTTGCTGCGGCTTTCAGGTCAACCTGATTAGTACCAATACAAAAACACCCAACTGCAACCAGCTTTTCCGCTACGCCGAAAATCTCTTCGGTCAATTGGGTGCGGGAACGAATTCCGACAAATCGGGCATCACGGATCGCTTCTTTCAATTCTTCAGGTTCTAATGCCCCTTTGTGATATTCAATATTGCTGTACCCTGCCGCTTTTAGGCTATCTACTGCGCTTTGGTGAACGCCTTCCAGCAGCAGAAATTTAATTTTGTCCTTTTCTAAAGATACCTTAACCATTTGCCCACCCTAGTTGTACTCACTTTCATAATGCATATCGATTCCACCAAAATAACAAAAAAAACAGTAACGGCAATACAATCGATTGCTTATATTACAGAATAAGCAACAGTAAATAAGTTGTTATGCAAAGTAAAATAATTCGTTACGGGATAAAGACAGAGTTTTGAGGTTTTTTTAGACAGAAAAGTGATATATATCACTAAATTTTCCATTTTGAATAAATATAAAAATATTTTGAGGGCAGATTATTCTGCCCTCAATAAATGATTATTCAGTGAGCGTCTTAACGCCATCCGCAGTACCTACCAGCATCACATTAGCTCCTCGATTAGCAAACAGTCCCACCGTTACCACGCCAGCGATCCCATTGATCTTATCTTCTAACTCAATGGGATCGACAATAGAGAGATTGTGAACATCCAGAATATGGTTGCCATTATCTGTTACTACGTTTTCACGATAAACCGGTGTTCCGCCCAATTTCACCAGCTCACGAGCCACATAAGCCCGTGCCATTGGGATGACTTCAACTGGCAGAGGGAATTTGCCTAACACATCGACTTGCTTAGACGAATCAATAATACAAATAAATTTCTTCGCAACCGCCGCGATGATTTTTTCTCTGGTTAACGCTGCGCCGCCACCTTTGATCATCTGCATTTGGCCATTAATTTCATCAGCACCATCAACATAAATATCCAAAGTGTCAACCTCATTGCAGTCAAACACAGGAATACCGAGACTTTTCAATTTCTCAGTTGATGCCTCTGAACTTGACACAGCACCTTCAATTTTATCTTTGATAGTGCCTAACGCATCAATAAAATGCGCTGCGGTAGAACCTGTACCAACACCGACAATTGTGCCCGTTTTAACGTATTCTAATGCCGCCCAACCTACTGCTTTTTTCAGTTCGTCCTGAGTCATATTGATCACAGCCTATAATCAGTTACAAGGAAAAATCTGACGGCTAGTATAAACAATATTGGCTCACCTCATGAAAAAATATGGCATAGTGCTGGTTAGGCCACATAATGGTTTTAATATTGAGCTGTAACACAAAAAGAGCAAACACGGAGAATCTTATTTTCAATGAAACGTCCTGATTACCGATCATTGCAAGCATTAGATGCAGTGATCAAAGAACGTGGTTTCGAGCGGGCAGCGCAAAAACTTTGTATTACCCAATCAGCGGTATCCCAGAGAATCAAGCAATTAGAAAATATGTTTGGTCAGCCGCTATTGGTACGCACTGTTCCTCCCCACCCTACAGAACAAGGGCAAAAGTTACTTGCGCTATTACATCAGGTGGAACTACTGGAAGCGCAATGGCTTGGTGATGAAAATAGTAATGAGATCCCGTTATTGCTTTCCCTTGCTGTTAATGCGGACAGCCTGGCGACGTGGCTTTTACCGGCTCTCCACCCTGTTTTATCCGATTTGCCTATTCGGCTAAATATTCAAGTGGAAGATGAAACCCGGACTCAAGAGCGTTTGCGGCGTGGTGAAGTTGTCGGAGCGATTAGTATTCAATCCCAGCCTTTGCCAAGCTGTTTAGTTGATAAATTAGGTGCTCTGGATTACCTGTTTGTAGCCTCTCCAGCGTTTGCAAACCGTTTTTTCCCGAATGGCGTCACGCGTTCAGCATTACTGAAAGCACCTGCGGTTGCATTCGACCATTTAGATGATATGCATCAAGCATTTCTACAACAGAACTTCGATTTATCACCGGGAAGTGTGCCCTGCCATATCGTGAATTCTTCCGAAGCATTCGTTCAATTGGCAAAACAAGGTTCGACTTGTTGCATGATCCCACACTTGCAAATCGACAAGGAGCTAAAAGCCGGTGAGTTAATCGATCTCACACCAGGACTATGCCAACGCCGTATGCTTTATTGGCATCGTTTTGCGCCTGAAAGTGGAACGATGAGAAAAGTCACTGACACCCTGCTAAAACGAGGGCGCCAGATGTTACGTCAGGAAGATGAAACTCATTAACGCTGTAATTCAAAAACAGCATCAACGTGATCAGAAAACTCAATACTCTGTGGCTCATAAGTTTCACTGGCTGGGTCAGAAGCTGGTGCTGCCAACAGATCTGTCTGGTATTTCAGACGGCTCATAGGAACAGGCACAGCTTCAGGCGCACGGTAATTAATGCTATATACAGGACCTAACTTACTGTTGAACCCTTTTGCCAATGTAGTTGCCTGTTGAATAGCATTCTCAATAGCTTTTTGTCTGACTTCATCACGATAACGTTGCGGATTGCTTACACCAAACTGAACAGAGTTAATTTCATTCAGCCCTGCTTTCAGGGCACCATCCAATAAGGCATTCAGTTGCTCTAGCTTGTGAACTTTCACTTCAACTGAACGCGACGCCCGATAACCTGTAATACTCGATTTTCCACTCTTTTGTTCATATTGATATTCTGGCTGGGTGCGCAAATTAGCAGCATCAATATCTTTCTTTTCGATGCTACTGTTTTTCAGAAAATCAAAATATTTCGCAACCCGTTCATCGACTTTTTTCTTTGCTTCTGCCGCACTCTTTTGCGTTTCACTCACATGGATTACCAAAGTAGCCATATCTGGTGCCGCTTTAACTATCGCATTACCAGAGGTGGAAATATGTGGAATAGAGAGTGAATCAGCAGCGGAAGCTGTCATGCAAGACAGGCTTCCTAAAGCCATCATTGCAGCCAATACCAGTGATTTACGTTTCACAAGACCTCCTAAAGTTACATGAATAAGGTGCTTTCAGAAACATTAGCACACTATCTATAGAGAAGTAATCTATAGCGTATCTATGGAGAGATATTGTAATTAACAAAAAATCTATATCCTTGCTTAATTAAGCTCCAAGCGATATACCACATCACACAACCAACGAAGATATTGATGATCCGTTGTGCTCTGGGCCGATTAAGGACAGGTGCAAACCACGCAGATAAGAATGACAAGGCAAAAAACCAACTGATCGATGCCATTACTGCTCCGGTGGTAAACCACGGCCGAAGCTCGGCTGACAATTGTCCTCCTATGCTTCCCAATACGACAATGGTATCCAAATAAACATGAGGATTCAGCCATGTCACAGCGAATAGCGTTACTATGACTCGCCAACGGCTTTGGACAGTTTTTTCAGTACCGGAATGTTCGACTTCTGCCGATAACGCTGTTCGAAAAGCCCCCCATCCATACCATAGTAAAAATGCGACGCCTCCCCATGTCACAGTTTGCAATAAAAGTACCGATTGTCCCAGTAAGGCACTACCACCAAATATCCCCGCTATGATGAGCAGAGAATCACTGGTGGAGCATAATGTTGCACTCATTAAATGGAACTGCTTTCTGCTCCCTTGCTGCATCACAAATACATTTTGTGGCCCAAGCGGAAGGATCATCGCAGCACTAAGAAAAAAGCCCTGAATAAATGTTGAGAACATGCAAAGATTCCTAATAATTATTCAATTAGTTACGATATCAATGCATATTAAACAAGATGACGCATTAGTAAAAATGAATGATTCTAATAGATCATTAGGAAAGGTGATGTGAGAAATTCTCACATCACGATATCTTGATTATTCGTCCGTCTTCTTCTGTAAAACACTATTTTGCTGATGCAGATAAACATCCATTTGTGGGAATGGAATGCCGATATTGTGTTTATCCAAAGCACACTTAAAATTTTCCATCAAATCCCAATATACATTCCAGGCGTCACCATTAGTAGTCCACACACGCACAATAAAGTTCAATGATGAAGGAGCCATTTCATGCAGGCGGATAGTGACTCCTTTTTCATGTTGAATGCGTTTATCTGCTTGAATCACATCACCCAACACTTTTTTCACTTCATCAATATCCGCATCATACGCGACCCCCACCATAATTTGGGTACGGCGGTCAGGTTCACGGCTGGTATTGATAATATTGTCTGCAATAATTTTACCGTTGGGGATCACAATGATACGGCCATCTGCCGTGCGCAATGTTGTTGAGAAAATCTGCACTTGCATGACCGTTCCTTCCACAGCGCCAATACTGACATATTCGCCAGTACGAAGTGGGCGGAAAATCACCAATAGCACACCAGCAGCAAAATTAGACAGTGAGCCTTGTAATGCCAGGCCTACCGCCAAACCTGCGGCACCAATTACAGCAATCACAGATGCGGTCTGAATGCCCAATTTCCCAAGAACAGCAATAATCGTAAATGCTATGATAGCGTAACGAATAATCGCGGATAGAAAATCAGAAATGGTGGTATCAATGCCACGCAGTGACATAACACGCTTAGTTGCTTTATTAGCCAATTTGGCAATAAACAAGCCAACGATAAGAATCAAAATGGCAGATACAATGTTTACCGCATACTGAATCAGTAGATCCTGATTGTTGGTAAACCAACTTGCCGCTTTATCAATCTCATGTGACAGATTGATCTTTTCCATACAAAGTCCACCGTTATTGTTGGAACCTATCTCCATTCGATGCCGTTACTCACAATGAACGCCACCAGCAGGGTGTAGGCTCCTGTTCAAAAATAGTTTTCTGTTCAAAAAAATAGAAAACCACTATCACAACACAAAAATGTAATGGAATATAAATTATGGCAGAAAGCCTTCATTGCTTGAACACTAATCCTTACGTTTTCTTTTTTTGTAAAATAAATTCTCTGTAATCAGCCAACATATCGATAAAATCGTCTGTCCCACAAAAAGCCAAACTCTCGTTATCGTAGTAACTCATTCCTTCTTCTATAACCTCTGTATCAAATTGAAGTTGATTAGCCCTGATCATGATCTCATCTTCACTCATCAATAGCGTATATTCATGACCAGCCAACTGCCACTGGCGTTCACTCCCTTTAATCTCTTGCAAGGCCACAATGATTTTATCCAATACACGCAAATCGCCTTTCACTTCTTCATTCAACCAATGACCAATGGCTTCATGATCCATTGAAAAGGATGTTGTTACTTGGCCGGTAACATCCTGCATAAATTCATATTCCATCACATACCCCCTCACCCACTATTTTTACAAATGCCAAATAATTCCATTTGGATTTTAAACAGTTCTGCTACCTCCACCTTGGAAGCAGTCCACAAACTGATACAAAAACTACTACGAAATTGTTATAAAACGGTAGGCAGAAAAACAAAAAAAGGGGAAGCATTTGCCTCCCCATGCATTGCAATATACTTTTTTATACTGCGGTTTGGAAGATCACATCTTCCGCTTTTTCTGTGTATTGATTCAATTGATCAAAATTAAGGTAGCGATAAGTATCTGCAGCGGTTTCATCGACTTGAACCATGAACTGCAAATACTCTTCTGGCGTTGGCAAGCGTCCCAACAATGAAGCGACAGCCGCCAACTCCGCCGAAGCAAGGTAAACATTGGCACCGGAACCAAGGCGGTTAGGGAAGTTACGAGTAGAAGTGGATACCACTGTTGCACCATCCGCCACACGCGCCTGATTCCCCATACACAATGAACAACCAGGGATCTCAATGCGTGCCCCGCTCTTGCCGAAAACGCTGTAATAACCTTCTTCCGTCAATTGGGCGGCATCCATCTTAGTCGGAGGAGCAACCCACAAGCGAGTCGGTAGCTGGCCTTTATGCTGATCCAGCAATTTACCCGCCGCACGGAAATGACCAATATTCGTCATGCAAGAGCCAATGAAAACTTCGTCAATTTTACTGTTAGCTACTTCAGATAACAGACGTGCATCATCAGGATCATTAGGCGCACATAAAATAGGCTCTTTAATGTCTGCCAGATCGATCTCAATAACCGCTGCGTATTCAGCATCTGCATCCGCTTCCAATAATTGAGGATCTTTCAGCCAGTTTTCCATGCCGATAATACGGCGTTCCAATGTCCGGCGATCACCATAACCTTCCGCAATCATCCATTTCAGCAAGACAATATTCGACTGCAAATATTCAATAATTGGCTCTTTATCCAGCTTAATGGTACATCCTGCCGCAGAACGTTCGGCAGACGCATCAGCCAACTCGAACGCCTGTTCGACTTTGAGTTCTGGCAAACCTTCAATCTCAAGAATACGGCCAGAGAAGATGTTTTTCTTGCCTTTCTTCTCAACGGTCAGCAAACCTTGCTGAATCGCATAATAAGGAATGGCATGAACCAGATCACGCAAGGTTATTCCGGGTTGCATTTTTCCTTTAAAACGAACCAGTACGGATTCTGGCATATCCAACGGCATGACGCCTGTTGCCGCAGCAAATGCCACCAGACCTGAACCAGCCGGGAAAGAAATACCAATTGGGAAACGGGTATGGGAATCGCCACCTGTACCCACAGTATCTGGCAACAACATACGGTTCAACCATGAGTGGATAATACCATCTCCCGGACGCAGCGATACCCCACCACGGTTCATAATGAAATCAGGCAGAGTATGGTGTGTCGTCACATCAACAGGTTTTGGATAGGCAGCGGTATGACAAAATGATTGCATGACCAGATCCGCAGAGAAGCCCAGACACGCCAAATCTTTCAACTCATCCCGCGTCATTGGCCCAGTGGTATCCTGAGAACCCACAGACGTCATCTTAGGCTCACAATATTCCCCCGGACGGATACCGCTCTCACCACACGCACGTCCAACCATTTTCTGCGCCAATGAGAAGCCACGATCGCTTTTCGCCACCGCTTTTGCCTGACGGAACACATCACTCAGTGGCAAACCCAATGATTCACGCGCTTTGCCAGTCAAACCACGGCCGATAATCAATGGAATACGACCACCCGCACGTACTTCATCGATCAGTACATCGGTTTTCAATGCAAAAGTAGCCAATAACTCATTTGTTTCGTGATGGCGGATTTCACCTTTATAGGGATAGATATCAATTAAATCCCCCATATTCAGTTTGGAAACATCCACCTCAATTGGCAACGCACCCGCATCTTCCATAGTGTTGAAGAAAATGGGGGCAATTTTTCCACCCAGCACCACACCAGCACCCCGTTTATTGGGCACAAACGGAATATCTTCTCCCATAAACCACAATACGGAGTTAGTTGCCGATTTACGGGAAGAGCCAGTACCGACAACATCTCCAACGTAAGCCAATGGATAACCTTTCTTGCTCAGGGCTTCAATTTGCTTAATTGGGCCTACGACACCGGCTTGATCAGGCTCAATACCTTCACGGGCATTCTTAAGCATAGCCAAAGCATGTAGGGGAATATCAGGGCGTGACCACGCATCAGGGGCAGGAGAAAGATCATCGGTGTTGGTTTCCCCCGTAACCTTAAAGACGGTAACGGTGATTTTTTTCGCTAATTCAGGGCGTCCAAGAAACCATTCTGCATCAGCCCACGATTGCATAATCTGTTTGGCATAGACATTACCCGCTTTTGCTTTCTCTTCTACATCATAGAAACTGTCGAACATCAGCAAAGTATGAGAAAGTGCTTTCGCCGCAATTGGAGCCAACTTTTCATCATCCAGGGCATCAATTAAAGCGTGGATATTATACCCACCCTGCATGGTTCCCAATAATTCAATGGCTTTTTTCTGAGTCACCAAAGGAGAGGTAGTTTCTCCCTTAGCAACGGCAGCAAGGAAACTTGCTTTAACATAAGCAGCTTCATCTACTCCAGGAGGAACACGATTGGTCAGTAGATCTACCAGAAAAGCTTCTTCACCTTTAGGTGGGTTCTTCAGTAATTCGACCAGCGCTGCTGCTTGAGCTGCGTCTAACGGCTTAGGGACGATGCCTTGAGCTGCACGCTCGGCTACGTGCTTGCGGTATTCTTCTAGCACGACTTTCTCCTCGCTCTCATTGTCATTTTATATACCCGGCTGTCAGCACCCGCTAATGATCATTGAAAATGATCATCTGAAAACAATCATCAAGGGTGCCAGGTCAGAGGATTTTGCTCGCATAACATTAGAATTATGCTCAGCTTCGGGCGTTTAGCATACCAAAATTTGAATAGCATGTTAATTCATTCACATAAAATCAACATTGAACCATAATAAAATTCTGGATAAATGAGCTTAGAAAGGGTATTAAAGTTTTAAATGCTACCTGTTGTTATTTTGGCCTGAAAATTCCTTAATTTCTCTCTGTAAACATCTGCAAATAAAAACGGCTTCCCTATTTGAAAGCCGTTTGGAATTTTTTCTTAACCTACTACAA
Source organism: Xenorhabdus sp. TS4 (assembly GCF_014467265.1). Lineage (NCBI taxonomy): Bacteria > Pseudomonadati > Pseudomonadota > Gammaproteobacteria > Enterobacterales > Morganellaceae > Xenorhabdus > Xenorhabdus sp. TS4. Next base: position 110,285 of record NZ_NKHQ01000024.1, read on the forward strand.
AATCTAAAGAATTACTTCTTTTTCTTTGCTTTAGGGTTTGGTAAGTCAGTGATGCTGCCTTCGTAAATTTCCGCAGCCATACCAATTGATTCGTACAGTGTTGGGTGAGCGTGGATAGTCAGAGCGATATCTTCTGCATCACAACCCATTTCGATAGCCAGACCGATTTCACCCAGCAGTTCACCGCCGTTAGTACCAACAACAGCACCACCAATAACGCGGTTAGTTTCTTTATCGAAAATCAGCTTGGTCATACCATCTGAACAGTCAGATGCAATTGCACGGCCAGATGCTGCCCATGGGAAAGTCGCAGTTTCGTAGCTGATGCCTTTTTCTTTCGCTTCTTTCTCAGTCAGACCAACCCATGCTACTTCTGGCTCGGTGTAAGCGATAGATGGAATCACTTTTGGATCGAAGTAATGTTTCTTACCAGAAATAACTTCAGCAGCAACGTGACCTTCATGGACACCTTTGTGCGCCAGCATTGGCTGACCAACGATATCACCGATAGCAAAGATGTGAGGCACGTTAGTACGCATTTGTTTATCCACGTGGATAAAGCCACGATCATCAACTTCAACGCCTGCTTTGCCAGCATCAATCAATTTACCGTTTGGTACACGGCCGATAGCAACCAGAACCGCATCATAACGCTGTGGCTCTGCCGGTGCTTTCTTACCTTCCATTGTTACGTAGATGCCATCTTCTTTAGCTTCTACCGCGGTCACTTTAGTTTCCAGCATCAAGTTGAACTTCTTACTGATGCGCTTAGTGAACACTTTAACAACGTCTTTATCCGCCGCAGGAATAACTTGATCGAACATTTCTACCACGTCGATCTGAGAACCCAGAGCATGGTAAACAGTACCCATTTCCAGACCAATAATACCACCGCCCATAACCAACAGGCGCCCTGGAACCGTTTTCAGCTCCAGTGCATCGGTAGAATCCCATACACGAGGATCATCATGTGGAATGAAGGGTAGCTGAATTGGGCGTGAACCCGCTGCGATAATGGCATTCTCAAAATTAATCGTTGTTGCGCCGTTCTCGCCTTCTACTACCAGAGTGTTAGCACCTGTAAATTTACCAACACCGTTAACAACGTTAACTTTACGGCCCTTAGCCATACCGCCCAGACCACCTGTCAACTGAGAAATAACTTTTTCTTTCCAGAGACGGATCTTATCGATATCAGTTTGTGGTTCACCAAACACGATACCGTGTTGTGCCAGTGCTTTTGCTTCTTCAATCACTTTGGCAACATGAAGCAGAGCTTTGGATGGGATACAACCAACATTAAGGCAAACACCACCCAAAGTAGAGTAACGTTCAACCAGAACAGTATCCAACCCTAAGTCCGCACAACGGAAAGCGGCAGAATACCCTGCCGGGCCTGCACCAAGCACCACTACCTGGGCTTTAATTTCAGTACTCATCATGACCTCTTAATTGTTTGTCCGGCGAGTCAGACGAAAAAAAAACATATTCCACCGGGACGTACACACCGCGAGCAGTTTACAGAATTGTAAATAACCTGAAAAGCGCGTTAACGTGACAGAAATCCCAACCTGCCAGATGCAAGGTGAAAATCTCTGTCACGGTAGTAATCATTAGGCCGGTTATTTACCGGCCTTTGCATTACATGACCAAACGGCGGATGTCGCTCATCAATTGATTAATATAAGTGATGAAACGTGCACCATCTGCTCCGTCGATCACACGATGGTCGAAAGACAGAGACATAGGCAGAATCAGACGTGGAACAAATTCCTTGCCATTCCAGACTGGTTTCATGGAAGAACGAGACAGACCCATGATTGCCACTTCTGGCGCATTCACAATTGGTGCAAAACCGGTAGTACCGATACCACCCAGGCTAGAGATGGTGAAGCAACCACCCTGCATGTCGGAAGCGGTCAGCTTACCAGCACGTGCTTTCTTAGAAACTTCAGCCAATTCTCTGGACAGTTCCATGATGCCTTTCTTGTTGACGTCCTTGAATACAGGAACAACCAGGCCGTTAGGTGTATCAACCGCAATACCGATGTTGACATATTTTTTCAGGATCAGCTTCTGGCCATCTTCAGAAATGGAGCTGTTAAAGCGAGGCATTGCTTCCAGTGCTTTCGCAGCGGCTTTCATGACGAACACCAGCGGAGTGATTTTCACGCCCAGCTGTTTCTTCTCAGCTTCTTTGTTCTGCTGTTTACGGAACTCTTCAACTTCAGTGATATCCGCTTCATCGAACAGATTAACGTGAGGGATCATGACCCAGTTGCGGCTGAGGTTAGCACCAGAAATTTTCTGGATACGGCTCATTTCAACTTCTTCGATTTCACCAAATTTGCTGAAATCAACTTTTGGCCAAGGCAGCATACCTGGCAGACCACCGCCCGCAGCCGCAGGTGCTGCTTCCGCACGTTTAATCGCATCTTTCACATAAGACTGAACGTCTTCGCGCAGGATGCGACCTTTACGGCCAGTACCTTTTACTTTAGCCAGATTTACGCCAAATTCACGAGCCAGACGACGAATGACTGGAGTAGCGTGAACATAAGCGTCATTTTCAGCAAATTCATTTTTGCCTTCTGCTGGCGCTGGTGCCGCTTTCGCAGGTTCAGCCGCCGGAGCCGGAGCCGCCGCTGGTGCTGCCACAGGGGCTGCACCCGCAACTTCAAATACCATGATCAGAGAACCGGTTTTAACTTTATCACCAGCCGCAATTTTGATCTCTTTCACAGTACCTGCAAAGGGTGCAGGAACTTCCATCGAAGCCTTGTCACCTTCAACCGTGATCAGTGACTGCTCTTCAGCAATAGTATCACCTACTTTTACCATGATTTCGGTCACTTCAACTTCGTCACCACCGATATCTGGTACGTTGACTTCTTTGACCGCAGAAGCCGCAGCCGGTGCTGCCGCTGGAGCTGCACCAGAACCTGCCACGTCAAATACCATGATCAGAGAACCGGTTTTAACTTTATCGCCTGCCGCAATTTTGATCTCTTTCACAGTACCTGCAAAGGGTGCAGGAACTTCCATTGACGCCTTGTCACCTTCAACAGTAATCAGTGACTGCTCTTCAGTAACAGTATCACCTACTTTTACCATGATTTCGGTCACTTCAACTTCGTCACCACCGATATCTGGCACATTCACTTCTTTGCTTTCTACTGCTGCTGGTGCCGCTGCTGCTGGCGCTGCTTGCTGCGCAGGTGCCGCTTCTGCTGCACCGTTTGCGGATTCAAAAACCATAATCAGTTTGCCGGTTGCAACTTTATCGCCAACCACAACTTTGATTTCTTTAACTACACCCGCCTGTGGAGAAGGAACTTCCATAGAAGCTTTGTCACCTTCAACCGTGATCAGTGACTGTTCTGCTTCTACTGTGTCACCAACTTTCACCAGAATCTCGGTAACTTCAACTTCATCTGCACCAATATCAGGTACGTTAATTTCGATAGACATTAATCTTTACCTCTTATGCCAGACGTGGGTTAACTTTTTCTGGGTTGATGTTGTATTTCTTGATAGCGTCTTCAACGACTTTCACATCAACTTCGCCACGTTTAGCCAGTTCACCCAGAGCTGCAACAACCACATAAGAAGCATCAACTTCAAAGTGATGACGCAAGTTTTCACGGCTGTCAGAACGACCGAAACCGTCGGTGCCCAATACACGATAGTCGCTTGCAGGAACGAAGTTACGTACTTGCTCTGCAAACAGTTTCATATAGTCAGTAGAAGCAACTGCTGGAGCTTCATTCATGATCTGAGCAATATAAGGAACGCGAGGTTCTTCTGATGGGTGCAACATGTTCCAACGCTCACAATCCTGGCCATCACGAGCCAGTTCCGTGAAGGAAGTTACGCTGTACACATCGGAACCGATGCCGTATTCAGCAGACAGGATTTTCGCTGCTTCACGAACATGACGCAGGATAGAGCCAGAGCCCAGCAGCTGAATTTGACCTTTCGCACCTTCCAGGCTTTCCAGCTTGTAGATACCTTTACGGATGCCTTCTTCAGCACCTTCAGGCATGGCTGGCATGTGGTAGTTTTCGTTCAGTGTGGTGATGTAGTAGTAGATATTCTCTTGTTTCTCACCATACATACGCTCCAAACCATCTTGCATGATAACAGCAACTTCGAAAGCGAACGCTGGATCGTAAGAGATACAGTTAGGAATAGTCAGAGACTGAATATGGCTGTGGCCATCTTCATGCTGCAAACCTTCACCGTTCAGAGTTGTACGACCAGAAGTACCACCAACCAGGAAGCCGCGAGCTTGCTGGTCACCCGCTGCCCAACACAGATCACCGATACGCTGGAATCCGAACATGGAGTAGTAGATGTAGAATGGGATCATTGGCAAGTTGTTGGTGCTGTAAGAAGTTGCAGCAGCCAGCCAAGATGAAGCAGCACCCAGTTCGTTGATACCTTCTTGCAGGATCTGGCCTTTTGCGTCTTCTTTATAGTATGCAACTTGCTCACGGTCTTGCGGAGTATACTGCTGACCATTAGGGCTGTAGATACCGATTTGACGGAACAGACCTTCCATACCGAAGGTACGGGCTTCGTCAGCAATAATTGGAACCAGACGATCTTTGATTGACTTGTTCTTCAGCATAACGTTCAGTGCACGAACGAAAGCGATAGTGGTAGAAATTTCTTTGGATTGTTCTTCCAGCAGAGAACTGAATTCTTCCAGCGCTGGAATTTCCAGTTTCTCGTCGAAATTAACGCGACGGCTTGGTACATAACCACCCAGTGCGTTACGACGCTCATGCAGATATTTAGATTCTTCAGAGTCTTTGTCGAAAGTTACATATGACAAGTTTTCGATCTGCTCATCAGATACAGGCACACTGAAACGATCGCGGAATTGACGAACGCCTTCCATGTTCATTTTTTTAACCTGGTGAGCGATGTTCTTACCTTCAGCGGTATCACCCATACCGTAACCTTTGATGGTCTGAGCCAAGATTACAGTTGGTTTGCCAGTGGTATCCTGTGCTTTTTTCAGTGCAGCGTAAACTTTCTTCGGATCGTGACCACCACGGTTCAAAGCCCAAATTTCGTCATCAGTCATATCTTTAACTAATGCAGCAGTTTCTGGGTAACGACCGAAGAAGTGTTCACGAACATAAGCGCCATCTTTAGACTTGAATGTCTGATAGTCGCCGTCCAGCGTTTCGTTCATCAATTGAACCAGTTTACCGCTGGTGTCTTTACGCAGCAGTTCGTCCCAACGCTCACCCCACAGGACTTTCAGTACCTGCCAGCCAGCACCGCCGAAGATACCTTCCAGCTCGTTAACAATTTTGCCGTTACCGGTTACTGGGCCATCCAGACGCTGCAAGTTACAGTTGATGATGAATACCAGGTTATCCAGTTTTTCACGAGTTGCGATAGTGATCGCACCTTTAGATTCTGGTTCATCCATTTCACCGTCGCCCAGGAAAGCGTAAACGGTTTGTTTAGAGGTATCTTTCAGACCACGATTTTCCAGATATTTTAGGAATTTAGCCTGATAAATAGCGGAGATTGGTCCCAGACCCATTGAAACAGTTGGGAACTGCCAGAAGTCCGGCATCAATTTTGGATGCGGGTAAGAAGACAGGCCATTACCACCGATTTCTTGACGGAAGTTGTTCATCTGTTCTTCAGTCAGACGACCTTCAAGGAAAGCACGGGCGTAAACGCCTGGAGAAATGTGACCCTGGAAGTATACCAAATCACCGCCATCATTTTCGTTACGAGCGCGGAAGAAGTGGTTAAAACAAACTTCATAAACAGTAGCGGAAGACTGGAATGAAGCCATGTGACCACCCAGTTCCAGATCTTTTTTAGATGCGCGCAGAACGGTCATCACCGCATTCCAGCGGATAGCAGAGCGGATACGGCGCTCTAAATCCAGGTTGCCAGGGTAAGCAGGCTCATCCTCAACAGGAATAGTGTTGATGTAATTGCGGCTTGCAGCACCTGCAGCAACATTAACGCCACCTTTACGAGCTTCGTTCAAAACCTGATCAATCAGGAACTGAGCACGCTCAACACCTTCTTCACGGATGACCGATTCGATCGCCTGTAACCAATCGCGAGTTTCGATCGGATCCACGTCATTTTTCAAAATATCTGACATGGTGTATTCCTTATCTGTTATCTATTTCTAATGGTTATTGGAGCCTATCTTCTGGTCATACCTTTTGACGAAACTGCCTGTTATGACCGGAAGATAGGCCCTGCTATATATTGCCGCTAAAACTCTCGGTAAAGAGTCGACAACTGTACAAACGCAGCAGTCAGGATCTGTACAGTTAAGTTAGAACCTATCCCATTCGGGAATGTGATTTGTCTACGACGCCCTAAGGGACAGGCTCTTATTCCTGATGTTGCTGGAGCCGCCTCAATGAACGCTCACGACGAGTACGCTCACGAGTCAGATCCAATAAAACTTCTTCAATAAAGGCCAAATGACGATGAGAAGCCTCACGGGCTTTTTCCGGTTCTCTCGCCATGATAGAGCGAAAAATTTCAGCCCTATGGTCACTAACTGCTGCCAACATTTCTTTACGGGTATAAATGACTTCAAAATTGCGCCTGATATTTTGTTCTAACATTGGGATCATACAGCGCAATAAATGCAGCAATACCACATTATGGGCAGCTTCCGTGACAACAAGTTGGTATTGCAAGACAGCATCAGATTCCGCATTCACATCACCACTTTGTTGTGCTTCTTGAATGGCAAGATGGCTTTGCTCAATGCGTTGGAAATCCTCATCAGTTCCTCTCAGGGCTGCATAATAAGCAGCAATCCCCTCTAACGCATGACGCGCTTCAAGGAGATCGAACTGGGATTCTTGATTCTCTGCAATAAGTTGGGCAAGTGGGTCGCTGAAACTTTGCCACAGATTGTTCTGTACGAAAGTTCCGCCCCCTTGACGACGGAAAAGAAAGCCTTTGGCTTCCAATTTTTGAATGGCTTCGCGCAATGAAGGACGTGATACTTCAAACTGCTTTGCTAGCTCACGCTCAGGCAGCAGTTTTTCTCCCGGGCGTAGCGAGCCTTCGAGAATGAGCTGTTCAAGACGCTGCTCAATCACATCTGATAACTTTGGTTGGCGAATCTTGCTATAGGCCATATCTGCTGTAAGCCATTCAATAAGTAAATGTTGCTTTGGACTATGCCCTGCTCAACTAAGTCTCACTGACTAAATCTTAGTCATTAAACCCTAGTTAACAGGTCAAAGTCAATTGGTAATACCAATTTAGAATACAGGGTCTTAAAGTAACAAAGTATTCACTAGCTGTCTATAAAGACCTTGGGCTAAATCATAAAAATCTGCAAATTTTAACAAAAGATTTTAAATTTTATTAGAAAATTATAACCGAAGAGGATTTTCAGATGAGAGATATTAAGAAGATTTAACGTTTTTCAAACGCATAGATGAGTAAAGTGAAACGTTACAGCAAGATAACAAATCGGAATTTATGCAAAAAATATGAATTAAAATTCAAGGTAAAAATCATTACAGACAATCCATAAGTCAATCAAAATAGCCAAACTCAAATAGCGACTCCCGATGCCACTGGTAAGCTCAAGCCGCTATCCCTAAAAATTCCCCCAGCGCTATTCTTGTTGCCATAGCAATGTATCAATTTCCTTATACCAAGACTTATTATTCTAAGAGCAAAATAATTTTAAAAAGAAAATCAAAAAATAAAGGGCCTACCTAGCCCTCTATCTCTCTTGTTTGTCAAACTAATGCCCCATAAATCGTCAACAATGCGACAATAATCACAATAGTAAAGGTAGCTTTTTTCGCTAACGTTACAGCAGCAACAGGCGTTTCTATAGGGTCAAGATGGGGTTCTTTACTTAATGCAAATTGTGCTAATTGACTGATTACCTTGTATTGTGATGACCGAAAATCAGTGAGTGATGCAATCCAAGCGGGTAAGGCTTTCTCTCCATGTCCTAACAAAGCATAGGCAATACCTGCCAATCGTGCAGGAAGCCAATCCAGCCAATGCAGTATGCCGTCAACGCCAGATTGTGCTCTCTGCACTGCCGTTGCGTGCTGGGCCAACCAACTTTGATAAGCTCTGAGGCAACCATATCCCATCAAAACCGCCGGACCGAATTTACCCAATACAGCCAACCAAAAAATAGGGGCAAGATAATAACGGAAATTTATCCAAATCAATGAATTCTGTATCTCACGTAAGCGCTCTTCTTTTGTGGTGTCAGGTAATGTTCCCTGAATCATCGTCAGACGAGCAAGATACTTTTTCTGCTGTCCAAAATCATCCTGGCGCACAGCCTGGAGATATCCACGGTAATCATGCCGCAACCTGCCTGCGCCAATACATAACAGACTGATTATGATACCCAGCACAATCGCCAGAATACCAAAAGCAACAGAGCTAGAAATATCAATAAGCTTCCATGTCAATAAAGCGACCAGAAAGGTCATGCCCAAGCTACCCCATAGTGAATGTGATTTGAGTCTGGCAAAAGCCGGGACTAAATAGCGTTCCAGTTGCCAGTGATCCCTCATCTTAAAAACACGTTCCCATGCCAGTATTAACAATAGAATAAAGAGAGTCATCCAACTCGCTCCTTCAATAATTGACGGTAATGTTCCCAATAAAAATAAGGTCCGGGATCGGTTTTCCTTCCCGGCGCGATATCGCTGTGTCCTGTAATATTGTCACGAATATCAGGATATTGGCTAATAAGCAGCTCAGTAACTTCCGCTAATTTAGTGTACTGAATTTCAGTAAATTCCTCATAATCTGTGCCTTCCAGTTCAATGCCTATCGAAAAATCATTACATTTATCACGGTCACAGTAGCAGGAAACACCAGCATGCCAAGCTCTTTTATTGAAAGGAACATATTGTACAATCTCACCATCACGCCGGATTAAGCAGTGAGCAGAAACACGTAAGTGCTTAATTTCATCAAAAAAAGGATCGGTTTTAGGATCTAATGTTCCCATAAATAATTGATCAATATAAGGGCCACCAAACTTGCCAGGAGGTAAACTAATGTTATGAATAACCAATAATGCTGGTGTTTCTCCTTCTGGGCGCAGATCACAATGCGGGGAAATAACCTTTCTCGCACCATCAATCCACCCTTCATGCAGCTTCATTCTTTTACCTCCCCCCTTAATATTTAATATCACCTTGCCAAAATCACTATTCCAATATGACCAATATCAATCAGCTTCATTAAGCGTAATGCCATGGCTTAAAGTGTAACAGGTTAGCATGTTAGCACCTTCAATCGGCCAATATATCGGGTGTTTTCTTATTTACGGGCAGGCTCGAAAAATTTGTGCAAAAAAATGTAATATAAAGTTATTTTTTCGAGCTGGCTTCATAATTTTTATTAACCATATTTTATTTTTCTCTTTTTTCTCCATGATTATTGGCGCCGATACCCAATAGATTGCAACTTAAAAGATGAGGGGTATATCTGCTATTGAACATGGCAATCAACCCAGAGATGTATACAAGGAGAAAAAATGAAGCAACAAGGATTTACATTAATTGAAGTGATGGTTGTTATGGCTATCGTGTCTATTCTCGGCGCAATTGCCATTCCCAGTTATCAGGGATATATCCAAAAAGCCGCATTAACCGATATGCTACAAGCTATTGTGCCTTATAAATCTGGTGTGGAACTGTGTCGCTTCGAGGCTGAAAATTATAAAAATTGTCACTCTGGTCATCCCTCCATTCCATCAGGTCACAATAGCCGCTATATCAGCACCATCTCAGTAAAAGAGGGGGAGATAACGATAGTGGGTCAGCAAAACCTTAATGGACTCCATGCCTCGTTAAAACCTATTCAAGATACGAAGACTGGTTTCACTCAATGGAACGCGATTTGTGAATCTGAAAATGAATCGTTAAAACTAAAATGTCAGGAAACCTTGAAATTTTAAACACCTCCTTTCATTCCTGACAGGCTTTAAATGGAAGAGAAAACAATTAAGTCACGCCAATATTAAAGAAATAAAGATAATGATAAATAAGGATCATCTCTTAATGGAAAAAGAAATAAAAGAACTGTGTCAACGACATCAGGCCATTTTTATAAAAAAAGATTTCCATACGATCACAATTGCCTGTAATAAATCACCTAATGAGGATTTCATTGCTGCACTGAGATTTATTTCAGGTTTAATCGTTAATGTAGATATTTATCCACAAGCAAAAATAGAATCAATGTTGACAGAAGAAAATTCATTAATGTCAGCAAAAAATTACTGCTCAGAAAGTGATGAAGAAGAACCGTACCGTATAGATCGCCTTGATAGCCGCCATGCTCATTATAATGATGCAATACAAACCAATAATCTCCATGATGAGGAAATAGACACACCTATTATTCAATTAATTAATCAGACAATATTAACTTCAATACAAAAAAGAGCTTCAGATATTCACTTTGAACCATCTCAACGTGGCTACCAAATACGTATTCGAGTTGATGGTACATTACATACCATGCAGGCACCTCCTCCTCAAATGAATACGGGTATTCCTGCCCGCTTAAAAATTATGGCAAAGCTCAATATTGCTGAAAAACGCCAGCCTCAAGATGGGCAATTTGACTGGAGTGACAACAAAAACAGTTATGCGATTCGTATATCAACACTCCCCACACTACATGGGGAAAAAATAGTCCTGCGTATTTTAAATACCATACATCAACTATCTCTGGAACAGTTAGGGCTGCCTGAACCACAATTACAACTTTTAAAACAGAAACTCCATTTACCACAAGGGATGATTTTAGTCACTGGCCCGACGGGTAGCGGGAAAACTGTCACATTGTATAGCTGCCTGCAATATTTAAATCAGGCGCAAAAGAATATCTGTAGTGTCGAAGATCCTGTCGAAATTCCTTTAAATGGCATCAACCAAACGCCTGTTAATAACAAAATTGGTCTCGATTTCGCCAAAGTCCTCAGGGCATTATTGCGGCAAGATCCCGATATCATTATGGTTGGCGAGATCCGTGACAATGAAACCGCTGAAATATCAATGAAAGCGGCTCAAACAGGCCACTTGGTTTTATCAACCCTGCATACCAATTCCACTATTGATACGTTATCTCGCCTGCATAATCTGGGAATTTCTGGCTATACCACAACCTCATGTGTGAAATTGATTATTGCACAGCGACTGGTTCGTAAGCTCTGCCCCCATTGTCGACAACAAGACAGTATACCCACAGAAATCCCTAATATTACTGGTTCAACAGAGGGGGCTATTTCTGTAAGACCAGGTTCTACAAGACAATCATTCTCTATAAAAAAATGGAATGCGGTCGGTTGTGATCACTGTTTTTCTGGTTATTACGGCAGAACTGCCATCTATGAATTTCTCGAAATCAAACCTGAACTCCAGCAAGCCCTGTCTGAGTGTTCTAACGCCAGCCTTTCACATTTACTTGCCTTACAACAAGATGCAACGCTTTTTTCAGCAGGACTGACATTAGCGGAAAAAGGAATAACCACTCTTGAAGAGATTTATCAGATTACAGGCCATGAGACAGTATGAAAATAGAATATATTTACCAATGGCAGGCAATTAACAAGAATGGAAAAGCCATAACAGGAGAGAGTATTGGGCACAGTAAAAAAAGTGTATTCCAATACCTCAGCCATCTCGATCTTCAACCCTATGCCATTAAATGTAAAAAAATTATTCATTACAGCAAAAAGGAAGTTGCCTATCGCCTGCATTTTATTCACCAGTTAAGTACGTTACTGACTTCAGGCATCCCTTTACTCAAGGGACTGACTATTTTACTGCAAGAGTGTAAATATGCTCTCTGGCGATGTGTATTGGCGGATATAATTCAGAAAATTCGTCAGGGAGAAGCATTCTCCGCCACACTCGAACACTATCCGAAGCTATTTTCTCCCTTGTTTTGTCAACTTATCGCAGTAGGAGAACAAACCGGTCAGCTTGAAAACTGCTGCCAATTAATCATTAGTCGGTTGGAACAGCAAAATAAGCTGGGGAAGAAAATTCAAAAGGCTTATCACTATCCCTTGATAGTCGCTTTTGTGAGCTTTTTGGTTATTATTCTGATGTTGATTTTTGTTCTGCCAGAATTCCGACAAGTCTATTCTTCGCTAAATGCCACCCTGCCCTTGTTAACACGGTGGGTTCTATCAGGTTCTGATTTATTAATCCATCATGGCGTATTACTACTGTTAATAATATTTATATTATTAACCAGTTATCTATGGCTACGTCACCGTTTTCCCATTTTTAAAGCAAAAGAAAAAATGTTCTTCCTGAGACTCCCTATTTTTAAACAACTCACAATTTATCAACAAACTAATCAAATATTTCATATTCTGTTTATGACACAGAAAGCGGGATTAACACTAATGACAGGGCTTGAATGTGCCCTCAGTGCAACTCAGCATCCTGTTTTTATCGCTGGAGTGAAAAACCTGCACAGGCAAATTCAACAAGGCATTCCAATAAGTGACGCATTGAAACAAACAGCATATTTTCCTGCGTTATGCCAACAATTTGTCATGATAGGTGAAGAATCAGGAGAATTAGAATTATTTTTATTCAATCTTGCAGAATGGTATCAAGAAAAGTCAATCAACCTTGCTGATAGTTTGGTTCAATCATTAGAACCTTTGTTGATGTTAATAATGGCTTTGATTGTCGGTTTATTATTACTGGCTATGTACCTGCCCATTTTTCAATTAGGCGCCATATTAACCTAACAAGGTATTTACATGTTTTGTTATCTTTTCTCAAAACTGCCAAAGCAAGAATTGTACGTGTTTGTTTATAGCCCATCAGCTTCCCTTGAGTTACAATTTGATTATGCTATCAGAGATATTTAAAGGGATAGAATGACTTATATTGTTGCACTTACGGGTGGAATTGGTAGCGGTAAAACGACTATCTCTAATGTATTTTCATCCCTTGGTGTCCCGCTTGTTGATGCAGATATTATCGCCAGAGAAGTTGTAGCGCCTGGCACCCCCGCACTACAAGCAATCACAGAACACTTTGGGGCCGATATATTATTGCCCAATGGCAGCCTTAATCGTGCCATGTTGCGCCAAAAAATTTTTGCTGCCCCAGAAGAGAAACAGTGGCTCAATGCACTTTTACATCCACTGATCCAAATAGAAACACAGCGGCAATTAAACCAGGTGACTGCCTCCTATGTCATCTGGGTAGTTCCTTTGCTCATTGAAAACAATTTAATGCATTTGGCAGAGCGTGTTTTAGTTGTTGATGTCCCAGTTGAAGTACAGATTACCCGAACCATGGCTCGTGATGGAGTAAGCCGTGAGCAAGTAGAAAATATTCTGGCTGCACAGGCCAGCCGTCAGGACAGACTGGAAAAGGCAGATGATGTCATCGTTAACCACAACAGTGAACAGGATATTACCTCTCGTGTGGTCGAGCTACATCAACAGTATTTAAAACAAGCAAAATCAGTCAGACAGGAAAACCGTAATGAGTGATGCAACCTCCACTATTATTTTTGAACATCCACTCAATGAAAAAATGCGTTCATGGTTGAGGATTGAGTCTTCACTGCAACAGTTGGAAAAACAACGTCATCTGGATTCTCAGGCGAGTAGCCTTTCGTTTTTCCGTACAATTGCTGAATTAATTGAGATCATGGAACGCGGTGAAGTCCGTTCTGAGCTATTGAAAGAGTTGGATCGCCAGCAAGCGAAATTAAAACAATGGCTCGGCGCTCCGAATGCCGATACGGCTATGATCCATAGTTTGACAGAGCAACTTAAAGAACGCAGTATTGCCTTGAACCAAGCTCCACGGCTTAACCAATTTATCAAAGAAGATCGTATTATCAGCATGGTACGTCAACGTCTCAGCATTCCTGGTGGATGTTGTAGTTTTGACTTGCCAACATTGCACCTGTGGCTGCATTTGCCACAATCTGTCAGGGATAAATCCGTCGCAGCCTGGCTGGACAGCCTTCGTCCATTACAACAAGCCTTAGAAAGCATTCTGGAACTCATACGCCACTCCGCCGTTTTCACCCCTAAAATCAGCCATAACGGATTTTATCAGGGGAATGCCGATGAAGCCGATTTGTTGAGATTAAAATTGGACGTGGTACCAGATACATTGGTTTACCCACAAGTCTCCGGCTACAAAACACGTTTCGCCATCCGTTTTTTACCAATGGAGAGTGAGCATGGTGTTGTACCTGCCCATTTGTCATTTGAATTGGCCTGCTGTTAACATATGTCCAATAGATTTAAAATTGCAGAACGACAGTAAGGGAATAAACTCCCAATAACATGACTCATTCTGTATTTATATAACTCTGCATTTATCAATACATCACTGAAACAATGAGTTCAGCTAACAAAGCTGCGATATGAGAATGGAGGGTATGACCTTCAAATCAAGCGGGAGAGTGTATTATGTCTGAAGTATTGACTGTCGAATGTCCAACGTGTGGCAACACGGTAGTATGGGGAGAAATTAGTCCATATCGCCCATTTTGCAGTAAACGTTGCCAATTAATCGACTTGGGTGAATGGGCCAGCGAAGAAAAACGAATAGCAAGCCAAAGTGACTGTTCAGAAAATGATAACTGGAGCGAACAGCCTGAATAATATAAGTAATATCACGTAACGTATGTTATAGCGGTGCCTGTTTTATTTGGCGCCGCTTATATTGAATGATTTAACCACCCTAATTTATTAAAAATCCTTTAGCGTGAACCATTTTGGGTTAGAAAGCCGACAATACTACGGTTTGCTGGAGGAAATTCATCAGCAATTAATTCTGATTGTAAAACCCAACGGGAAGGTTGCCCTTCTTTACCAAACGGCTTATCTTTCCATTCATCAACCAGGAAAAAATCAAGGGTGATACTTCTATCAGGAAAATCATGTTTGATGGTGTCAATTAATTCACAATGCGTTACTGTGATCCCAACTTCTTCCTTTAATTCTCTAATCAATGCTTGTTCAGGTGTTTCTCCCTGTTCAAGTTTTCCTCCAGGGAACTCCCAAAAACCACCCATATGTGAATCAGCCCTACGCTGAGTGATAAAAATTTCATCATTGCTATTTTTAATAATACCTGCTGCAATATGCAGATGTTTTTTTTCCATAATCGCTTTTCTTACCGTCTATTATTCAACTTAAGTAACTATCCCTTGCAGATTACATTAGAATGAGTTTAAGCCGCAAATTTGTATTTCATGCAAAGTGTAATCGCTTTTTATTACCAATTACCTCTCTGGAAAAAACAAATCATGTGAAAACAAGCTGTAAACAGTGTCAGAAATTAACCTACAAATAGATTGAAATAACTATTTTAAGAATTAAGGACGCACGGTTTATGCTAAATGACGTTCAATCATTGATCGAAGCACGGCAAATCGCCTATCAATTTTCTGGTGAAACAACGCCCCTATTTTCTGGTATCGATATATTTTTAAATGCAGAACAACATGCGTTAGTTGGACGCAATGGTATTGGTAAATCCTGGCTGGCATCAATACTGGCACAGCAGACCCTTCCCACAGAAGGTAGTGTAAGACATTTTTGTGAGGTGGGCTATTTGTCACAAGATTTAACACCTTTTTCCGGTAATGCCGCGGATATGCTGGGATTAACCAAAATCATGAAAGCCAATGAACGTGTCCTGGCTGGGGTTGGTGATGAAGCAGATTTTGATGCTATGGAAGGAAACTGGGATTGGCAATTTCAAACTGAATCTTTACTGGCAGAAGGTGAACTCAATCCAAGCGTATTAAATCAACCTTTTAATTCCTTGAGCGGTGGAGAACAAACACGGATCAGGTTGTTGGCGCTGAAGCGTCAAAGCGCAGGTTTTATGATTCTGGATGAACCAAGCAATCACCTTGATCGACAAGGCCGCCTTTGGCTGGTTCAATGGTTAAGTGCTTTTGATGGCGGAGTTATGCTGGTTACCCATGATAGCCAACTATTACAGCATGTATCAGTTGTTTACGAACTCAGCGGATTAGGGTTATCCCGCAGTATCGGTGGATGGGAAATCTGGCTGGAAAGTAAAGAGCAACTCCAGCTGGGCATTCAACGTGAAGTGGAGCAAACCAGAAAAAGCCTAAAACAAGCCTTACGTGATAAGCAAAAAGATCGTGAGAAGATCAGCAAAAGGCAAATTCAGGGTAAGCAACGGCGGGAAAATGCCAATCAGGCTAAAATCCTTCTTGATCACGCATTAGGACGCTCAGAAGCAACATTATCACGGATAGCAAAACAAAATGAAGAGCGATTGCAACGCAGCTCTTCATTAGCTACAGAAGCCAGAGCAAAACTCGAAATTATCGATCCGCTGTCAATCGCTGTTGCGACTCCACAAGCAGCAACTTCTCCGTTACTTTATCTTCAGGATGTCATTCTGCCCTTCGGCTCCGGCACTCCCATTAGTTTAACCATCAATAATGGTGATCGGATCGCTATCACAGGTAAAAATGGCAGCGGAAAATCCACCTTATTAAAGGTAATGACAGGTTCACTGGTTCCGAAACAGGGTATCTGTCGTATCACTTCTTCACACAGTCTGATGGATCAGCATTTTTCGTTCCTTGATAAAAACCAATCTGCGCTACATAACTTTCAATTACAGTCACCAGGCTGGACAGAAGATCGTTACCGTACTCGGTTGGCACAATTGCGTATTCGCGGTGAGGAAGCCTTGAAACCTATCGGTTATCTCAGTGGAGGAGAACAACTTAAGGTCGCGCTGGCTTGCCTGTTTTGTGGGCCATATGCACCTGCCCTACTGTTATTGGATGAACCAGATAATCATCTGGATATTGAATCACGTGAACTGCTGCAAAAAGCGCTACATGATTATACAGGAGCGATGGTACTTATTTCCCACGACGATAATTTCATTGAAAATGTAGGCAACATGCAGGAATTAGTATTGTGACAAAACCCTCAAATCTATTTCTTAAGCAAGTTCCATTGAAGAATATTCTTGCAGAATAAGATCTAAGGGTTTTCGATAAATTAACCCATGCCAGTGGTAACTGAATTCGCCACTGGCACGAATTTTTTGCTTATAAACTCACTCTACTTATAAGCGACCGTGGCAATGCTTATATTTTTTACCAGAACCACATGGGCAAGGATCATTGCGTCCAACTTTACGTTCTCCCGTTGCTATTTGAGCTTCGGCCTTTGACATCAACGCACCCTGTTCAACTTCATGACTCAAATGTTGTTGTTTTGCCAAACGCTCAGCTTCTTCACGACGCTGCTGTTCAAGCGCCTCAACTTCTTCCGGCATTCTAACCTGAACTTTGCTCAAGGTACTGATCACTTCATATTTCAGTGATTCCAGCATATTGGCAAACATGGCAAAAGATTCGCGTTTGTACTCTTGTTTTGGATCTTTCTGAGCGTAACCACGCAAGTGAATGCCTTGACGGAGGTAATCCATCGCTGCCAGGTGCTCTTTCCACAATGTATCCAGGGTTTGCAACATGATGCCTTTTTCAAAGTTACGCATCATTTCTGCACCGACAATTTCTTCTTTTTGCTTATAAACTTCTATCGCCTTCTCAAGAATACGTTCACGCAATGTTTCTTCGTGCAATTCAGGCTCTTTGTCCAACCACTCTTTGACTGGCAGATTCAAATCGAAATCGTTGCTTAAACGTTCTTGCAATCCTTCAACATCCCACATTTCTTCCAATGATTGCGGTGGAATGTAAGCATCAATTGTTGCCTTGAAGACATCTTCTCGGATGCTGGTGATAGTTTCGCTAACATCACTCACATCAAGCAAGTCGTTACGCTGAGCATAAATTGCCCTGCGCTGATCGTTCGCAACATCATCATATTCCAGCAATTGTTTACGGATATCAAAGTTACGGCTCTCAACTTTACGCTGAGCATTCGCAATAGCTTTAGTCACCCATGGGTGCTCAATTGCTTCCCCTGGCTGCATACCAAGTTTACGCATCATACCGGTCACACGATCGGAAGCAAAAATGCGCATCAAGGAATCTTCCATTGAGAGGTAGAAACGTGAAGAACCCGCATCACCCTGACGGCCTGCTCGACCACGTAACTGGTTATCTATACGGCGTGATTCATGACGTTCCGTACCGATAATATGTAAGCCGCCTGCTGCCAATACCGCATCATGGCGCTCTTGCCATTCTGCCTTGATTTTCTCGATTTGTGCTTCAGTTGGCTCTTCCAATTTAGCGATTTCCGACTGCCAACTCCCCCCCAACATGATGTCTGTACCACGTCCCGCCATGTTGGTTGCAATCGTCACTGTACCAGCCTGACCAGCCTGCGCGATGATGTCAGCTTCCAATGCGTGGAATTTTGCGTTCAGAACGTTATGTGCAATACCTGCTTTCGTTAATGCGTTAGACACCAATTCCGATTTCTCAATCGATATTGTCCCCACCAAAACAGGCTGCCCATTACTTGTCCGCTCTCTAATGTCTTCAATGATCGCCTCAATTTTTTCCACTTCTGTCATATAGACCAGATCCGATAAATCCTGACGGATCATTGGGCGATTAGTTGGAATAACGATGGTATCTAGTTTATAAATGGATCTGAATTCAAAGGCTTCCGTGTCGGCTGTCCCTGTCATCCCTGCCAATTTTTCGTATATACGGAAATAGTTCTGGAATGTGATTGAAGCCAGCGTCTGGTTTTCATTCTGAATCTCAACACCTTCTTTCGCTTCCACAGCTTGGTGCAAGCCATCAGACCAACGACGTCCTTGCATAGTACGCCCGGTATGTTCATCAACGATGATAACCTCGCCTTCTTTAACGATATAATCAACATCGCGGGTAAACAGAGCATGAGCGCGCAGAGCGGCTGTCACATGGTGCATCAGCATGATATTAGTCGGTGAATACAAGGATTCGCCTTCATCCATCAATTTGGCATCCACCAATAACTCTTCAATCAATATCAGGCCACGCTCTGTCAGGTTGACTTGGCGTGCTTTTTCATCAACAGAGAAATGTCCTTCCCCTTGGAAGGTATCTGAATCCTCTTTCTCCTGACGAACCAGTTTCGGGATCAGCTTGTCTACTTTGATATAAAGCTCAGAGCTGTCTTCCGCAGGTCCAGAAATAATCAGTGGGGTACGAGCTTCGTCGATCAGAATCGAGTCAACTTCGTCCACCAACGCATAGTGCAATTTGCGTTGAACTCGCTCTTCTGGACTAAATGCCATATTGTCACGCAAATAGTCAAAGCCAAACTCATTGTTAGTACCGTAAGTGATATCCCTAGCATAAGCTTCACGTTTTGCCGGTGCTGGCATACCCGGTAAGTTAATGCCGACACTCAAACCAAGAAACTCAAACAGTGGGCGGTTATTTTCAGCATCGCGCTGTGCCAGGTAATCGTTCACGGTCACAATGTGAACGCCTTTACCACTTAGGGCATTAAGATAAGCTGGCAATGTTGCGGTCAGTGTTTTACCTTCACCTGTACGCATCTCTGCTATACAGCGTTCATTCAAGACCATCCCGCCCAGTAGCTGCACATCAAAGTGACGCATACCAAATACACGTTTACTGGCTTCACGCACAGTAGCAAACGCTTCTGGCAGAATTTTATCCAGTGATTCTCCCTCTTTTAAACGGGCACGAAATTGCTCTGTCTTCGCTTTCAGTTCTTCATCAGAGAGTTTTTCAAAATCCGGCTCCATGCGGCTGATTTCATCAACCACTTTGCGCAAACGACGCAAGGTACGGTCATTACGGCTACCAAAAATCTTTGTCAGTAATTTAATCAGCATAATTAGTACATCTCAAATAGGGCTATTGTTGTAGCCAATCAATCATTTATTAAAAATTGCCTTATTACACTTCATTGAAATAAGGCAGTAGCATTAAAGCAAAAATAGATGATTGAGCGTTGGCCCTGCCCTAATTCCCTGAACTTTAGCAATCCAGAGAGCTGGAGTATGGGTATCAGGAAGCACGGCATCAGCCAGCGCAACATCTGAGATCATTTCTTCAAATGGCGCTGGTGCTTGTGTCAGCATAGCATGCAACGTATCCAGCATCAGTTGTTGCATGGATGGAGAAGAAATCCGGGTACTTTCTTTTGCGCCTTCGTACTTGATTGGTTCTGCAACCGAAAAAGCAAAAGAAAGTTGACGGATCACATTACGAACGGCATGTTGCTGCCAATAATTTAAATAATTAGCGGGTTGGCGCTGGACACTTTTTAATTGGAGTAAGTGTAATTTAAATAAGTGCTCAAAAGAGGAAAATGCCTGGTGACGGCTTCCTTGGGCAGAAGAGGTATTTGTATGATGCAGACTTTCTGCCACTCCAGCGAAAACAGTAGGAACACCAATTCCTGTAGCAACCATGCCCAGTAAAAGGTGAGACCAAAAATAACGCCTACCAAATTGTCGCCAAAGATTTAAAATACTCATTAATCCTTCATTAATAAATACTGGAACTGCCCTTATTATGCGAGATAGCCGCCCACAATCACTGGATAAGCTGTTTGAAGACGCGGCAACTGTCGGAAAAAGCCCACTTCAAATCATTCAACAACATGCCATCGCATTATTGAAACTCAACCGTGCCGTTCTCAGTTTGCTTCCTGCACAATTGCACCCATGGTGCAGGGTTGCCAATTATCGCAAACAAATTCTGGTACTGGAAGCAGGAAATGCCAGTTGGATGACCCGGCTGCGTTATGAAATTCCTGTCTTGCTGTCTACATTGAGGAGCGAAATTCTACCATCTTTATCCTCAATCGACATCAGGATTAACCCATCATTAATGGTTAAGTGTGATAATAATGAACAAGGATTCTCAAAATTATCAACAAAAGTACTCAGTAATGATAATCAGGAATTACCAAAGCGCCAGCTCACTCATGAAAGCGCAAAAACATTAATGATATTGGCTGAAAACAGCCCTGAAAAATTAAAAAGGAAATTGGAGCGGTTGGCTGCGCTGGCCGGAGAGGGTACCAGTACAGCCAAAAAGAAGCGTTAGCGCTGAATAAAAAACATCAGCGAAAGAAGCGTGACAGATAGCATAACCCATTGGGGCATCATAGGAATGTTCTCAACATTCTTTATCAATACACATGTCAGCCATTATGCCAACACCAGTGATGGAGCGCGGAAAGCCAATGGCATTTCAGCTTCATCTTCAAATGTGACAAATTCCCAAGCGCTTTCCTGTGCTAAAACAGTTTGCAGTAACTTGTTGTTTAGTGCATGGCCTGATTTAAACGCAGTAAAGGCACCAATGATATTATACCCACACATGAATAGATCGCCGATGGCGTCCAACATTTTATGGCGGACGAATTCATCTTTAAAACGCAAACCATCTTCATTGAGTACACGGTAGTCATCAACGACAATCGCACAATCAAAGCTGCCACCAAGGCACAAGCCTTTAGATTGCAAATACTCAATATCACGCATAAATCCGAAAGTACGCGCACGACTAATCTGGCGAACAAACGAATCCGCAGAGAACTCCAGTCCATAGCGCTGGGTACTCGCATCAATCGCCGGATGATTAAAGTCGATGGTAAAATCCAGACTGAAACCATGATAAGGTGCCAATTCAGCCCATTTATCACCGTCTTCCACACGGACGCTTTCTTTCATTCGCACGAATTTCTTCGCGACATTCAGCTCTTCAATACCCGCATCCAATAACAGGAAAACAAACGGGCTAGCGCTGCCATCCATAATCGGGATCTCTGGTGCATCGACTTCAATAACAATATTATCGATCCCTAAACCTGCCAGCGCTGCATTCAAATGTTCAACTGTTGAAATACGCACATTATGCTCATTCACCAGACAAGTACAGAGCATAGTATCACGCACAGATTTGGCATCTGCCGGAAAATCAACCGGAGGATTCAAGTCAGTACGACGATAGATGACCCCGGTATTAGCCGGCGCTGGACGCATTGTCAGCGTGACTTTTTTACCGGTGTGCAAACCGACGCCGGTCGCTTGAACAATACGTTTTAGTGTCCTTTGTTTGATCATCGTTTATATCTCGCAATGTTACTTATCCCGCCAATCACTATAATGTATGACTGGCAGGATAGTTTAACACAAAAAGCGGAGAAGCCAATTTTTTAGCAATTAATCAGCCTGCTTACGCAAAAATGCAGGAATGTCCAGATAATCAGGCTCTTTACTCGTATGTGCATTTTGGTCATTGACGACTTTTGCTACCGTTTTGTTCTCATCAGATAATGAAGAGATTCCGCCAGATATCTGCTGGTAACGGCGCTCCATCGGGTTTGTCTGAGGAGCCTTGTTATTGGTCACCAGGGTGATTTCTGGACGTTTGTCCATGCCAATGCCTGTTGCCACAACGGTTACACGCAGCTCATCATTCATATCTGGATCCAGTGACGTACCGATAACCACCGTTGCATTATCAGAAGCAAATGCACGGATTGTGTTACCCACTGTTTCAAATTCATCCAAACGCAGGTCGAAGCCCGCAGTAATGTTAACCAGAACGCCACGTGCGCCAGAAAGATCAATATCTTCCAACAATGGGCTGGAGATAGCCATCTCTGCGGCTTCTTCCGCACGATCTTCACCTTGTGCAATACCTGATCCCATCATGGCGTAACCCATTTCCGACATCACGGTACGAACGTCAGCGAAGTCAACATTCATCAGACCTGGACGAGTAATCAGTTCAGCAATACCCTGAACCGCGCCTTTCAGAACATCATTGGCTGCACCGAATGCATCCAACAGGGAAATGCCTCGTCCCAGGACTTTCAATAACTTGTCATTTGGAATAGTGATCAGTGAATCCACATGCTTGGATAATTCAGTGATCCCTTGTTCCGCGAAGGCCATACGTTTTTTGCCTTCAAAATTAAAGGGTTTAGTAACAACAGCAACGGTCAAAATACCAAGTTCTTTGGCAATTTCAGCCACAACAGGTGCGGCCCCCGTTCCCGTGCCACCGCCCATACCAGCGGCAATAAATACCATATCTGCACCTTCCAGTGCAGTACGCAATGATTCGCGGTCTTCTTCTGCAGCAGTACGACCAACCTCAGGGTTCGCACCAGCGCCTAATCCTTTCGTAATGCCGTTGCCAATCTGGATAGTTTGACCAACAGCCGTCTTACGCAGTGCTTGAGCGTCCGTGTTAACCGCAAAGAAGTCAACTCCTTCAATACGCTCACGCACCATGTGCTCCACAGCATTACCGCCGCCGCCGCCGACGCCGATGACTTTAATCACCGCGTCGTTGGTTAATTCCAGTGGTTCAAACATAATTTCTCTCCGTTTTGTGCCTTTATATCGAGGCCGGCGACATTGTCATGGCCTCTGTATAAAAAATCAAAATTCTTTTTTCAGCCAGTTGCTGACTTTCTTAAACCAGCCACTTACTGACGTTCTTTTATCGGCATCGGAATCTCCGCCAAGGTGGGATTCTTTGCCATAATGCAGAAGTCCAACCGCTGTTGAGTAGCAAGACTCCTGCACATAATCTGTCAATCCAGTGATGTTCAGAGGGCGGCCAATGCGAACCTGGGTATGAAATACCCGCTGAGCACACTCGACCAGACCATCAATCTGGGCGCCTCCTCCTGTCAGGACAATCCCTGCCGCCAGGTGGTGTTTTACTCCCTGCCGCCGCAATTGCTCCTGCAATCGCAAAATTTCATCGTTCACTAAGTTCAGCAGTTCGGTATAACGGGGTTCGATCACTTCAGCTAATGTTTGGCGCTGTAAGCTACGAGGAAGGCGTCCTCCCACACTTGGGACTTCTACACTCTCATCCTTGCTCACTATCGAACCCAATGCGCAGCCATGACGAACTTTGATGGTTTCAGCATCACTGGGAGGGGTACCAAACGCATAGGCGATATCACTGGTCACTACATTGCCTGCATAAGGAATTACCTTGGTATGACGCAATGCACCACCAGTATATACAGCGATATCCATCGTCCCGCCGCCGATATCAACGACACAGACCCCCAATTCACGTTCATCTTCTGTTAACACAGCATAACTTGCTGCCAGTCCTGCAAAAATAAGTTGATCAACTTTCAACCCACAACGTTCTACAGCTTTTACGATGTTTTTCGCCATGTCGTTATGGCAGGTAATCAAGTGGACTTTCGCCTGCATACGCACACCAGAGAGTCCAACTGGATTTTTGATCCCTTCCTGATAGTCAATCGCGTATTCCTGTGGGATCACATGCAAAATACGGTGTTCATCACGAACACGAACTGACTTAGCTGTATGGACAACACTGTCCACATCATCCTGTGTAACTTCTTCTTCTGAAACCGGCACCATGCCAATTTCGTTCTGGCAACTAATATGCTTGCCGGAAAGCGCCAGATAGACTGAAGATATCTGGCAATCCGCCATGAGTTCAGCCTGATCAATGGCACGCTGTACGCACTTGACGACCGATTCAAGATCGTTGACACCGCCTTTGTCCATGCCGCGGGATGGGCAACTTCCTACTCCGATAATATTAACCATACCATCGGGCAGAATTTCACCAACCAGAGCAGATACCTTTGCTGTACCGATTTCAAGGCCAACTACCAATTTTCTGTCCGTTGATTTGATCATCGTTATTCTGCCTGTCTCTGTATTATTACCAGTCACTGTTTGTTTTCTTGCCCGTTCATTGAAACAGGCGTATCAGTTAATAAAGGAGCCCAACCTACCGCAGCACCACTGTCATAACGTAAGTCAACATAAGCCACACGTTTTTCAGTGTTTCTCAACAACACAGGATAAAGTTCAACAAAACGTTTCATTCGTTCCATTTTATCTCGATTTCCTAGCTCTAAACGGATATCGTTATCCAAAATCAGTTGCCAGGCATTACGCGCAGTCATGATCACTACTTTTAATTTCATCTGGTGTTTTCCAAGAAAAGTCGCCATTGTGTGGTATTCATTCAATGCGTCTTTTTCTTTGCCTTCTGGCCCATACAACATCGGATACTGCGCATTTGCACTGCGCTCTATAGGTAAGCTAAATACCCGACCTTCAGCATCCAACAGTTGGGTATCATTCCAGCGCGCATAAGGTACGTATTCTACCAGATGTATTTTAAGTTCATCAGGCCATTGTTTCCGAACAGTGACCTGCCGGATCCACGGCAGTTGTTCAATCTTTTCCTGAATGACGTTGACATCCTGAGTCATAAATGTTCCTGGAGATCCCAGGGACAAAATAGCCTGCCTTACATCATCATTCGTGGTGTAATGGCGCTCACCAGTCAGTACCAGCTTTGAGAGCGGTAATCTGCTAGGATCTTTCATCCAGTCCAGTGTCATCCAGCCCCCCCATATGATGGTGCCAACCACCATCAAGAAGAAGGCAATCCCTGCCAGATAGTAACCATTACTGGGACGAGATCTCTGCGTTTCACCCTCCCGCTCCCGGCTATTCCGGGCTGCCTGCGACATATTAATCAGCCAACTCCAAAATTCTCGCTACGAGTTGAGAAAAACTTAATCCAGCCTGACGCGCAGCAGTTGGCACAAGGCTATGGCTGGTCATACCAGGGGAAGTATTCGCTTCCAACAAATAGAAATTACCATTCCCATCATCCATGATATCGACTCGCCCCCAACCATGACATCCCAGCACCTTGTACGCCTTTGAGGCAATATCTAATAGCTCTTGCTCTTTTTCCGCACTCAAACCGCTTGGACAAAAATATTGCGTTTGGTTGGAGATATATTTCGCATCATAATCATAAAATGTGTTTGAAGCCTGAATACGGATAGAAGGAAGAGCCTCGTCCCCCAAAAATCCGACGGTATATTCAGGACCAAATAGCCATTTTTCAACCAATACATCAGTATCGTATTTAAATGCCAGCTCCAGGGCGTTACGCAATTCGGCATATTCATTCACCTTAGTCATCCCTACGCTGGAGCCTTCCAGATTCGGTTTAACCATTAATGGCAGACCTAATTCTTGAACATACTCTTTGAGTTGAAAATCATTAAGTTGTTCAAATTTTGAAGAATTAATTACGACATAAGGTGAAATAGGCAGTTTTGCTCCCTGCCAGAGTTGTTTTGTGCGCATTTTGTCCATTGACAAGGCACATGCCATTACTCCGCTGCCGGTATAAGGAATTTGCAAAAACTCAAGCAAACCTTGCAACGTACCATCCTCACCACCGCGACCATGCAGTGCGATGAAGACTTTATTGAATCCTTCCTCTTTGAGTTTAGTCACATCAAAGTCTTTTGTATCAACTGAATAAGCATTAATGCCTGCTTCCTTCAGCCCTGCCACAACCGCATGTCCTGATTGCAATGAAACTTCGCGTTCAGCGGAAGTTCCGCCCAACAGAACAGCAACTTTATCAACCATGATGTCCTCCCTCATAAAAAGATGGCTGCAATTTTGTTTCAGCCAAATTGCGCGCTATTTTACCGATATTACCGGCACCCTGTACCAAAACTAAGTCATTGTTTTCTATCACCTGCGACAGAATGATTGAAACTTGTTCAGGCTCTGATACAAAAATCGGGTCCAACTTGCCACGACTGCGGATAGTACGGCATAAAGAACGGCTATCCGCGCCTGGGATCGGTGTTTCACCTGCGGCATACACATCCAACATTAATAAAACATCTACCTGACTCAGGACATTGGCAAAATCATCATATAAATCACGAGTTCTTGTATAACGGTGTGGCTGGAATACCATGACAATGCGTTTATCACTCCACCCCGCTCGTGCCGCTTTAATCGTGGCATCAACTTCTGTTGGGTGGTGACCATAATCATCGACCAACATCACGCTACCTTCTTTGCCACTGATATGTTTAAGAGGAAAATCCCCCAGAAAATCAAAGCGGCGTCCGGTTCCCTGAAACTCGGCCAGAGACGCCAGAATAGCGGTATCATCAATGCCTTCTTCTGTTGCCACTGCAACCGCAGCAGTTGCATTCAGCGCATTGTGGCGGCCAGGGGCATTTAACACCACATGCAAATCCGGCAAATCCAATCGGCTGATAGTGAAAAATCCCTGAGCGCCTTTCTGCTCATAATGGGTAATACGGACGTCTGCTTCCTCACTGAAACCATAGGTCGTGATATAACGCCCAATGCGGGGAATCAGTTCTTTCACGACAGGATCGTCAATACACATAACCGCACGCCCATAAAATGGCAGGTTATGCAGGAAGTTAACGAATGTTTGCTTTAAGTTTTCGAAATCCCCTTGATAGGTATCCATGTGGTCGGCTTCAATATTGGTAACAACCGCCATCATGGGCTGCAAGTGCAAGAATGAAGCATCACTTTCATCTGCTTCTGCAATCAGATAACGGCTACTACCTAAGCGAGCGTGCGTGCCCGCCGCTTTGACCAACCCACCATTCACAAATGTAGGATCAAGACCCGCCTGTGCATAAATGCCAGCAATCATTGCCGTCGTCGTGGTTTTTCCATGTGTTCCCGCAACAGCGATACCGTGGCGATAACGCATAAGCTCTGCCAGCATTTCCGCACGGCGGATCACTGGAATTCTCGCTTCACGTGCAGCCACAATTTCGGGGTTTTCCGCCGAAATAGCCGTGGATGCCACCACTACACTAGCGTCCCGCACATTTTCTGGACGGTGATTAAAATAAATAGTTGCACCCAGTGCAATCAATTGCTGTGTGACAGGATTGGGTGCCAGATCAGAACCACTTATCTGATAACCTTCATTAGCCAACACCTCGGCGATACCACCCATGCCAGCACCACCGATGCCAACAAAGTGGATATGCCTGACTTTTCTCATTTCAGGCACTGAAGCTCTTAATTTCGCCAACTGTTGTGTATTCACGTTTTAATCTTCACTCGTTATGTTTACATCACCGTTCTACCTGGAACGGCCTGAATGATTCTCTACAGCCTCAATCAATGCTGCTGCTACACGCTCGGTTGCATTAATGATAGCTACTGAGCGTGCTTTTTCCGCCATTTCTAACAATTGTGGGCGTTGCCACTGGGTCAATAACCCGACGACCGCATCAACCGTAAATTCGGGCTGTTCGAGTATCTTTGCGGCTCCCGCTTTTTCCAGAGGCAAGGCATTCCAATATTGCTGTCGATCTTTATGCTGGAAAGGAACAAAAATCGCCGGTAAGCCTGCGGCGGAAATTTCACTGACCGTAAGTGCACCAGAACGGCATACGACAATATCAGCCCACGCATAAGCCTGCGCCATATCATCAATAAATTCAGTCACTTTGAATTCAGTTTTAACCGAATCTTCATATTGTTTCTGCGTCTCTTCCCTGGCGCCCTTGCCTGCCTGATGCCATAAAGTGATTTTATCGCCCAAGCGAGCGGCAACTTCTGGCATAGTTTGGTTCAGAACCCTGGCACCTTGACTACCGCCAACGACCAGCACTCGAACAGATCCTTCACGCCCAGCCAAACGCCGCATTGGTTCTGGCAATGCCAATACATCCTCCCTTACCGGGTTACCAACAACCGGCGCGCTGGGGAATGCTCCTGGAAATGCCTGTAAAACTGTTTTGGCAATTTTGGCTAACCAACGATTAGTGAGCCCTGCAATGCCATTTTGCTCATGCAATACCACCGGAATGCCACACAACCATGCTGCGATTCCACCTGGCCCAGAGACATATCCTCCCATCCCCAGCACCACATCGGGCTGATAACGGCGCATAATGGCTTTTGCCTGTCGAATAGCCTTAAAAATTCTAATTGGGGCAGCAAGTAACGCTTTAATCCCCTTGCCCCGCAAACCTGAAATCTGAATAAATTCGATATCAATGCCATGTTTCGGAACTAAATCAGCTTCCATGCGATCCGCGGTTCCCAACCAGCGAATATCCCACCCCTGCTCTTTTAAATGGTGGGCAACGGCCAGGCCTGGGAACACATGCCCCCCTGTACCACCAGCCATCACCATCAAACGCCGGTTTTTGCCACTCATTTAGGGCTCCTTACAAACGCCTGTGCTTTTGCCAGACGTACTTCATAATCAATTCGCAACAACAAGACGATGGCCGTTGACATCACTATCAAACTAGAACCACCGTAACTGACTAAAGGTAATGTTAATCCTTTGGTTGGCAACATACCTGCCGCCGCGCCAACGTTAATGAACGCCTGAAAGCTGAACCATATGCCGATGGCGCAAGCCAAAAAACCAGAAAACCGTTGATTAAGCTGCAATGCCCGACGACCGATCATCATGGCACGGAAAGCGACGAAGAATACCATTGCCAGCACTAAAACCACACCGAAATAACCCAATTCTTCGGCCAGAATGGAGAAAATAAAGTCAGTATGGGCCTCTGGCAGATATTCGAGTTTCTGAACTGAATTTCCCAGTCCTTGTCCAAAGAAGTCGCCACGACCAAATGCCATTAACGATTGGGTTAACTGATAACCACTGCCAAAAGGATCTTCCCACGGGTCCAGAAAAGAGGTCACCCTGCGTATACGATAAGGTTCAGCAACAATCAGTACGCACACGGCAAATATTCCGCAGCCAATAATGGCCAGGAACTGCCACAATTTCGCACCTGCCAGAAACAGCAGTGCCAAAGTTGTTACAAATAACACCACCACTGTCCCCAAATCGGGCTGTGCTAACAACAAAATTGCCAGTGCAACCATGACACTCATCGGTTTGCAAAATCCCCAGAAGTTGTTTCTTACTTCCTCAACTTTTCTAACCAAGTAGCTGGAGAGATAACAAAAAAGTGATAGTTTCGACAATTCTGCCGGCTGAATGCGTAATGGGCCAATCGCTACCCAACGTGATGCCCCATTGACTGAACTTCCCACAAACAGCACCACAACCAGCATCATGATTGTCACTAATAACATGACATTGCTATAACGCAGCCAGAAGTCCATCGGAATGCGCAGCGTAATAAGGGACAAGAAAAAGCACAGTGACAAATAAATGGCATCACGTCGTGCAAAGATAAAAGGATCTTGGGCAAGGCGCTGCCCAACGGGCATTGATGCCGACGTTACCATGACAAAGCCAATCACAGCCAACCCTAATATCATCCAGACCAGGGTACGATCATACATAACGGTATCTGTGGCATCGGCCTCCACATTTCCCGCTAACCAAGTTTTAAATTTACCAAGGCCTGGAAGGGTCATCAGCCTAACTCCTCTGCCAAACGGGCAAATTCATGACCACGATGTTCAAAACCATTGAACTGATCGAAGCTCGCACAAGCGGGTGACAGCAGTACCATGTCGCCAGAAACCAGCCTGGGTGCAATTTCTCTCATCGCCTGTTCCATTGTTTTTGTCAGTGTTGCAATTTCCGGGCGCAATTGTGCTAGCTGCCCTCCATCACGACCAAAACAGTAAAGACGAATATGATCTCCAGATATATAGGGTTTCAATGGGGTAAAATCTGCCGCTTTTCCATCTCCCCCCAATAAAAGATAGAGTGTCCCTTCCGGCTTCAATCCACTGAGTGCCGCCTGGGTACTGCCAACATTGGTCGCCTTAGAATCATTCACCCAACGGACACCATTTCTCATGTGAATCACCTGAAAACGGTGTTCTAGTCCAGCGCAAGTACGTAAAGCCTGAAGGCTGGCCGCACGAGGAATACCTACAGCATCTGCCAGTGCTAACGCTGCCAATCCATTGGCATAGTTATGTTGCCCAGCCAACTGCATTTCACGTGTTGCCAGCACAGGATGTTGATTAACCATCAGTTGTTGGTGTTTACTATCAAGCTGATAATCACCACTACCCACACCAAAGCTGATACAACGGCTGTCTTTGCCTGTTTCTGGTAGTGTCAGAGCATCCTGTTCATTGACCACACAAATTTTTGCCTGATTGTAAATACGCAACTTTGCTGCACGATACTGTGCCAACCCTTTGGGATAACGAACCATGTGGTCTTCGGTCACATTCAATACCGTCGCTGCCGCTGCTTTTAAGCTGTAAGTTGTTTCAAGTTGGAAACTGGACAGTTCCAGTACATAGAGCTGACAAGGCTGTTTCAGCAATTCCAGTGCAGGGATACCAATGTTGCCCCCCACACCAACCTGCCACCCCGCTGTTTTCGCCATTTCGCCAAGTAGGGTAGTCACGGTACTTTTACCATTTGAACCCGTAATGGCAACGATTGGCGCAGTCGCTTCGCGGCAAAACAGTTCAATATCGCCGATAATTTCAACACCAACATCAGCCGCCGCTTGCAATTCAGGCGTTGACAGCGCAATCCCTGGGCTGGCAACGATTAAATCGGCATCCATCAACCATTGTGTATTCAGGCTGCCGGTGTGACATTCGACACTATCAGGCAGCTTATCGCGGCCCGGTGGCACTATGCGGGTATCCATCACACGTGGGATCACGCCACGTGTAATAAAAAAGTCAACGCAGGACAAACCTGTCAGCCCTAAACCAACGATAACAACTTTTTTACCCTTGTATTCCGTCATGAGACGCTCAGCCATGATTAACGTACCTTCAGCGTTGCCAGACCAATCAACACTAACATTAAGGAAATAATCCAAAAGCGCACGATAACGCGTGGCTCTGGCCAACCTTTCAATTCATAGTGATGATGAATCGGCGCCATACGGAAAATACGCTGTCCACGCAGTTTGAATGAACCAACCTGCAAGATGACAGACAACGTTTCCACCACAAAAACGCCCCCCATGATGATCAGCAGGAACTCTTGGCGCAGCAACACAGCAATGGTTCCTAATGCCCCGCCCAGCGCCAATGAACCAACATCTCCCATAAACACTTGCGCCGGATAAGTGTTAAACCACAAGAAACCCAACCCTGCACCGACAATCGCAGTACAGACAATCACCAGTTCACCCGCGTGGCTCAAATAAGGGATATGCAGGTAGTTAGCAAAATTCACGTTACCCGTTGCCCATGCCACCAAGGCAAAACCTGCTGCAACGAGTACTGTTGGCATAATGGCAAGGCCATCCAATCCATCAGTCAGGTTCACCGCGTTACTGGTTCCTACAATCACAAAATAAGTCAGCAGAATGTAAAGCAAACCCAGTTGTGGCATAACCTCTTTGAAGAATGGCACGACTAATTGGGTTGCAGATGTATCTTTGCCGATGCTGTACATAACAAACGCGACACCCAGAGCAATAACGGACTGCCAGAAATATTTCCAACGAGCAATGAGTCCCTTGGTGTCTTTACGCACCACTTTGCGGTAATCATCCACAAATCCCACAACGCCATAACCGATTAAAACGAGCAAAACACACCAAACATATAAATTATCCAAACGCGCCCACAGCAACACAGAGATCGTGATGGAGAACAAAATCAACAATCCCCCCATTGTCGGTGTCCCACGCTTACTAAAATGGGATTCAGGACCGTTATCGCGTACAACTTGACCTATTTGCAATTTTTGTAGATAAGCGATCAACCTTGGCCCCATCCATAGCGCGATGAATAATGCAGTAAGCAAGCCGACGATGGCTCTGAACGTCAAATAAGAGAAGACGTTAAAGCCCGTGTGATACTTAACCAAATATTCGGCCAGCCAAACTAACATTGGAAGTTCTCCTTCAGTACGTTCACTACCTCTTCCATTGCGGCACTGCGTGAACCTTTAATTAATATGGAAATCATTTCGTGTTGTTCCAATAAAGGAAGCAGCGCTGCAACTAATTCAGCCTTGTTCGCAAAATGCTGCCCCCGACCACTCGCGTCACTAATATGGGCACTGAAAGCCCCAACGCTGAGTACCTTATCTATATTTGTGGATGCTACGGCTTCGCCCACCTCACGATGGCATTCAATCGCCTGCTCCCCCAACTCTCCCATATCACCAACAACCATGACTCGATAACCGGACATCTGCGCCAGCACATTCGCCGCAGCTATCATGGAGCCGGGATTCGCGTTATAGGTGTCGTCTAATATCATTTTTTCCTCAGTCAGAGGAATAGGAAATAAACGTCCTGCAACCGCTTGCAACCCCGATAATCCGGTACGAATATCATCCAGTGATGCGCCAACAGAAATTGCCAGCGCACTGGCTGCCAATGCATTGGCAACATTGTGTTTTCCCGGCAATGGCAATGTCAGTTCAACATTCCCAATTGGGCTATGGAGACAAAAATGCGTGGCCAACGGTTGTTCTAAAATGTCTGTTGGGTAAAAATCCGCCCCCGTTGCTGATGAAGCAGAAAAGCGCCATACTGTTTGCTGATCGCTAATGCTGTGCTGCCAATTTTCCCAATCATTGCTATCCAGATTGATTATGGCGGTTCCGGTTGAAGCAAGGCCTGCAAAAATTTCACCTTTTGCCTTTGCAACCCCAGCCAACGAACCAAATCCTTCCAAATGAGCAGAAAAGAGGTTATTGACCAATGCACTTTCAGGACGAGTCATTTCAGTGGTGTAAGCAATTTCACCGATATGGTTCGCTCCCAGTTCAATTACAGCAAACTGGTGTTCATCAGTAAGCCTGAACAAAGTTAATGGCACCCCAATGTCATTGTTGAAGTTGCCCGCGGTATAAAGGGTACTTCCACACTGATGCAAGATCGCCGCAGTCATCTCTTTTACCGACGTTTTACCCGATGAGCCGGTTAACGCCACAATGCGTGCTTTACTTTGCTGACGAACCCAGCCCGCCAGTTTTCCCATCGCCAGACGAGTGTCTTTAACCACAACCTGCGGGCAATCAATATCCAGACAATGGCTCACCAATAAAGCGCCAGCGCCCTGCTGTGCTACATCAGCAGCGAAATCGTGGGCGTCAAATTTTTCCCCTTTTAAGGCAATAAACAAACCGCCATGCACGATGTTACGGCTATCAGTTTCCACCGTATGAATTTGCAAAGTTTCAGCTTGTTGCTCGGTAACGCGATATAACAAGCCATCCGTCAACTGTGCCAATTGCTGTAGGGTCAGAGGGATCATGCAATTACCCCCAGCAAACGCGCAACGGTCAGGCGATCTGAGTAATCCAAACGACGATTGCCAACCAGTTGGTAATCTTCATGACCTTTGCCCGCCACAAGAACAACATCTTTCTCACTTGCCTGCATAATGGCACTGGTGACTGCCTCAACCCGCCCATGAATCGCTGTCGCCTGTCCTGGATCGATGAATCCTTGCAGGATATCATCCACAATTGACTGAGGCTCTTCACTACGAGGATTATCATCAGTGACAATCACACGATCAGCGCCCTGCTCTGCGATACTCCCCATTAATGGACGTTTGCCTTTGTCGCGATCACCACCACAACCAAATACACACCAAAGTTGCTCTTTACAGTGCAGGCGAGCCGCAGATAATGCTTTTTCCAAGGCATCAGGCGTGTGGGCATAATCAACCACAACCGTCGGACGACCAGCAGCAGAAAAAACTTCCATACGTCCACAAACAGGCTTCAGACAAGAAGCCGTCGATAGCAGTTTCTCCAGGGGATAGCCCAGGGACAACAAAGTTGCAAGCGCCAATAGTAAGTTACTCACATTGAACGCGCCCATAAGAGGGCTACTGAACGTTCCATTCCCCCAACTGGAATTAAATGTGATGGAAGCACCTTTATCGTGATAATGCACCTCACTGACCGATAACCAACGCCCCTGCCAATTTTCTGGCAAGTTATTTTCCATCGAGACAGCAACTGCATCCGGCAGACGAGACAACCACTTCTGCCCAACAGCATCATCAGCATTAATGATTTTCTGCTTTACATCATGGTCACTGAACAGTCGCCATTTGGCCTCTTCGTAATTTTCCATATCACCATGATAATCAAGGTGATCACGGCTTAAATTAGTAAAAATAGCAGCCTGAAATGGCAGTGCAGCTACTCTTCCCTGAACCAGACCATGCGAAGAAACTTCCATCGCAACAAAAGTGGCATTTTGATTAGCAAGTTGCTGTAATTCAAGCTGAATATCAACCGCAGAGCCAGTCGTATTTTCGCTGGGTACTATCATGCCCAACAAACCATTTCCCACTGTTCCCATCACGGCACTGGTTTCACCAAGCCCCTGGCTCCATTGCGCCAACAATTGGGTTGTTGTTGTTTTTCCGTTGGTGCCAGTCACCCCAACCAATTTCAGTTTATTGCCGGGATGTTGGTAAAACTCGCCGGCCAGCCTGGATAATTTATTATTTAAATCATCCAGATAGACAACAGGCACACCGTGCATTTTCTGCATCGTGCCGTGATCCGCTTTTCCCTTCGCTTCTGCAATCACCGCAACGACGCCTTGAGCGATGGCTTGAGGAATATACTTTCGGCCGTCTGTCTGATGCCCTTGAACCGCAACAAACAGATCTCCGGCAGCCGCCTTACGGCTATCCAATGTCATTTCACGCAGCGGAAGCTCAGGTGTATCAACACCCCAAGGAGCCAATAAATCGCGCAAATTACGATCTGCCACTTTTATCCTCTTTATTGATTAATCACAAATTCGTTTTTATCGCCTACAGGCAATGCATCTGGTTCAACATTCATGATACGCAAAACACCACTCATGATTGTGCCGAAGATAGGCGCTGCAACTGCACCGCCATAATATTTGCCTGCTTGTGGATCATTAATGATCACAACCAGTGAAAACCGTGGATTACTCGCCGGTGCAATCCCGGCGGTATAAGAAATATGCTTATCATTGAGATACCTGCCATCCGGCCCGACTTTTCTTGCCGTACCCGTTTTAACGGCAATGCGATAACCTTTTATCGCAGCCCGTACACCACCTCCTCCCGGTAATGCCACACTCTCCATCATGTGCACCACTGTCCGCATAACAGTTTCAGGAAATACTCGGATGCCCGGTACGGGAGGATCGACTTTGGTAATTGACAATGGGCGATAAACGCCCAGACTGCCTATCGTTGCATAGACTCGCGCTAACTGTAACGGCGTTACCATTAGCCCGTAGCCGAAAGAAAAGGTGGCCCTATCAAGATCTGACCACCGTTGTTTATTAGTTGGAAATAAGCCACTACTTTCTCCGACCAGCCCCAAATTGGTCGGTTTTCCCATCCCAAAGCGTGAATAGGCATCTACCACCTCTGAGGCAGGCATCGCTAACGCCAGCTTGGAAACACCAACGTTACTCGACTTCTGTAAGATCCCAGTGATAGTTAACTCAGGACGTGGTGCAACATCTTTGATTTCATGCCCCCGCGATCCATACGTTAATCGGTATGGTCTGGTATCTAACACTGTATTTTCTTTGACAATGCCACTATTCAGTGCACTCATCACCACCAACGGCTTCACCGTGGAGCCAGGCTCGAAGATATCGGTGATGGCGCGGTTACGCATCGCATCTTTCGGCGTTCCAGCCAAATTATTTGGGTTATAAGATGGGCTGTTTGCCATCGCTAGGACTTCGCCGGTATTGACATCAACCAATACGGCTGTACCTGATTCGGCTTTGTTCAGTGCAACCGCTTTCGTCAATTCGCGATACACCAAAGTCTGAAGACGCTCATCTATGCTGAGCGTCAAATCGTGGGCAGCCCTGCTATCTGTAGATGAAATATCCTCAATAACACGACCCGTACGATCTTTACGAACAGTTCGGCTTCCCGGCATGCCGGTCAACCAGTTATCAAAGCTCTTTTCAACGCCCTCAATGCCTTTGCCATCAATATTAGTCACTCCAATAATATGTGCTGTCACCTGCCCTGCCGGATAATAACGGCGGGATTCCTGACGCAAATAGATACCAGGTAACCTCAATTTCTCGACATAATCGCCGATAGAAGTATTCACTTGACGAGCAAGGTAAACAAAACGTCCCTTGGGATATTCGCTAATTTTGCTGGTTAACTGATCAAGAGGGATAGAAAGGGCATCAGCCAAAGCTTGCCAACGAGTGTCATTTGTGATGCCGCCTTTTTCAAACACTTCCTTGGGATCTGCCCAGACCGCATCAACAGGCACACTCACTGCCAGTGGGCGCCCATTGCGATCATTAATCATGCCACGGGCAGTCGGGATAGATTGGATACGCAGGGAACGCGAATCACCTTCTTTTACCAAACGATCAGGATTGATGATCTGCAAATAGGCAACACGAATCAAAAGCCCGATTAAAGCAACCCCAATGCCTCCACATAGCAAGGCAAAACGCCAGCTTACAAAACTTGCTTTATCTTCTTGCTTTTTCAACTTTAAAGAGCGTGCAGCTTTCATCGCCCACCTTTTGGTTGTCAACTGGACTTATTGAGTAATCACAATATTCTCTTTACTTGGATCAACGTGTTGCATCTGCAATTTTTCAGTCGCAATCCGTTCAACCCGAGTGTGATCACCCAGTGCGTTCTCTTCAAGGAGCAGGTTACGCCACTCAATATCCTGAGCATCAAGCTGGATCACTTGACGCTCTTTTTCCGCAGTCAATAAGCGGGTTTGATGTGCGACCGTCACAACGCTGATAGCTGAAACGACAACGGCTACCAGCAAAATCAGTGGGAGTTTGGCATTACGAATTAAATCATTACCAATCACGCCAACTAACCCATGACGTTCACCAGCCATCACTCACCCGCCTTTTCAGCAAACCGCAAAACCGAGCTTCGCGCTCTTGGGTTTGTGGCTACTTCACCTTCTGAGGGTTTCATTTTGCCAATAGATTTCAGACTTCTTCCTCCCAGCGTTTTTAACTGCGCTTCCGTGAGAGGCAAACCAACTGGAACCTGTGGCCCCTGACTGTGTTGTCGGATAAAGCGTTTCACTATGCGATCTTCCAACGAATGGAAACTGATGACAGATAATCGCCCTTGTGGTGCCAGAACGCGCAGTGCGCCATCTAATGCACGTTCTATCTCTTCCAGTTCACTGTTAATGTAAATCCTGATAGCCTGAAAGCTGCGTGTTGCCGGATGCTTATGCTTTTCTTTAACTGGGCTGGCCTGAGCAATTAACTCTGCCAGCTCTCGGGTACGCGTAATAGGTTGTTCCTGATTACGTGCCACAATGGCTTTCGCAATACGTTTGGCAAAACGTTCTTCGCCAAATGTTTTTAACACCCATGCGATGTCATCTGCTTCAGCCTTCATCAACCATTCTGCGGCAGACTGTCCGCGTGTCGTATCCATACGCATATCCAATGGCCCATCACGCATAAATGAAAAACCACGTTCAGGATCATCCAGCTGTGGGGAAGAAACCCCTAAATCCAGCAATACGCCATTAATTTTTCCAACCAGACCAGCCTCTTCTACATAAGTTGCCAATTCAGAAAATGGCCCATGAGTGATAGAAAAACGCTTGTCCGTAATGGCCTTTGACGCTTCAATGGCTTGTGGGTCACGATCGATCGCCATCAAACATCCATTGGGCCCCAATTTCGACAAAATCAGGCGAGAATGTCCCCCTCGCCCAAATGTTCCATCAATATAAATTCCATCTTCTTGAATATTTAGTCCATTGACAGCTTCATCCAGCAGTACACTGGTATGCTCAAAATGATTATTTGCCATGTTATAGTGATAAATCCTGTAGCCTTGCTGATAGAGGTTCTTGTGTGGATTGCTCAACCGCAATATCATCCTGTACCTGTTGATACCAAACTTGTTCATCCCACAATTCAAATTTATTAAATTGCCCAACCAGCATGACCTCTTTTGTTAGCCCTGCGTGCTGACGCAGTGTGCTGGCTAATAAAAGACGTCCTGCACTGTCCATTTGACATTCACTGGCGTGTCCCAATAACAAACGTTGAACACGACGTTCGGCTGGATTCATGCTGGATAAGCGAGATAATTTTTTTTCGATGATTTCCCATTCGGGTAATGTATAAAGCAACAAACACGGCTGATGAAGATCAATAGTACAAACCATTTGGCCTGTTGATGCTTCATTCAGCATTTCTCTATATCGGGCTGGTACAGTAAGCCGCCCTTTGCTATCGAGATTAACCAGCGTTGCTCCACGAAACATACTCAGGTTACCCCTTGATGGCCCAAATCTCCACATTATCCCACAAATCACCACAATTAAGAGTTTACGGATGGTATGAAAACCTTGTCAAGCCAGAGCCAGTGCGCTTTAGCTAGATTTACAGAAAGATTCGGAAGAGAAAAAGATGGATTTTTTAGTTTTGACTATATTAATAATAGATAACACTATGATAATTTTGAATAATTTAATAAATCTGTAGAGAGCCTTATTGAGGGTGGAATTAAGTGCAATTAAGTGCAATTAATTACCACTTAAATTAATTTATGTAACCCATCTCTCATTGTTGCTCAATTGTTGATCTCTATAAACTTATTAATAATAACTATATATTTAGGTTACAATAGTATAAAAAATAATAACATATTGAAATTTTGCATTTATCTAAAAACATAAAACAATTATATATCAATAAAGTAAAAAAATAACCCTTAAACAACAAATAACTTACATAAACAATAACTTCTTATCACAAAATTATTCATCTTATGAATTTAAATAACACATTATCGATTTTCACGGTTATAAAAAGCCGTTTAGAAGAATTTTAGTAAGAATAATCTCAAAATTACCTCAACACGCGTATTTTGATGATGTTAGGCAGGCAAACAGCACCCTCATCTTTAATGAGGGTACTCAATTAGGCTTTTCGGCTTAACTTACCGCGACGGCATAGATGACGACGCATTCGGGTTATTCCGGGGGTTGGACGCTGCTTTTCATCCAAACTGGCTAATACCAGTTCAAGAGCACGTTCAGCCACATCACGATGGCGTTGTGCCACCGACAATACCGGACACTCAAGGAAATCAAGCAACTCATGATCACCAAATGTGGCAATAACCAATTGACTTGGTAACCGGCCACTGCGCTTGAGGAGTGTATCCATAACGCCCTGAAGTAACGCAAATGAAGTGGTATATAAGGCCTGAGGAACAGGGTTTGCCTCCAACCATGACGCAAATACTTCAGCCGCAGCTTCACGTTCATAGCTATTGGCATAAAGATAGTTTACTTCCCGTGGATCATGCTCCCATGCTTCGCGGAAGCCTTGTTCACGCAAAAAACTGACCGATAATTCAGGCAATGCCCCCAAATAAAGGACAGATTCAGCCGGGAATTGACATAGCTCCTGTGCCAGCATCTTCGCATCTTCGAGATCATCTCCAACCACACTGACAAAGTGTTCGCTGTCCAGAGCACGGTCAAGTGCGATGATTGGTAATGTGCGATTTGCCCAGCGTTGGTAGAAAGGATGCTCAGGCGGTAAAGCGGTGGAAACAATGATAGCATCGACCTGACGTTGCAAAAGATGTTCAACACAGCGCATTTCATTATCAGGCTGATCTTCAGAACATGCGATCAACAACTGGTAGCCACGTTGCCGTGCCTGACGTTCAAGATAATTGGCAATACGTGTATAGCTGGTATTTTCCAGGTCGGGTATGACTAAACCAATTGAACGGGTTCTTCCCGCCCGAAGGCCAGCAGCGACAGCATTAGGATGATAATTATGCTCCCTGACCACTGCCATCACTTTTTCTACTGTTTTATCGCTGACCCGATACTGCTTGGCTTTACCATTGATGACATAACTGGCCGTAGTACGTGAAACACCTGCTAAGCGGGCGATCTCATCCAGTTTCACATTAACCCCTCAGTAAGATTATGAAAAAGCCCTACTTTACAGTAGGGCTCAATGAATATCTGTATTTTAACCCGCAGATTACGATTTTTCATCGCATAATTTTATCTCCGCGCGAGACACCAACTATACCCGATCGCGCCACTTCGACAATCTCTGCCACTTCTCTGACTGAATCAAGAAAAGCGTCCAGTTTTTCACTCGTTCCCACTAATTGAACGGTATAGAGCGTTGAAGTCACATCAACGATCTGCCCGCGAAAAATATCTGTGCTGCGCTTAATCTCTTCCCGTCCATATCCACTGGCTTGTAATTTAACCAGCATGATTTCACGTTCAACATGAGGCCCTGATGTTAATTCGTTGACTCGCAATACATCCACCAACTTATGCAATTGCTTTTCAATTTGCTCCAATACCTTGGCATCACCTTTGGTTTGAATGGTCATGCGTGACAACGTGGGATCTTCAGTCGGAGCAACGGTCAAACTTTCGATGTTATAACCCCGTTGGGAAAACAAGCCAACCACGCGGGATAATGCTCCCGATTCATTTTCAAGTAATACAGACAAAATCCGGCGCATGATCAGGTCCTCTCTGTTTTGCTTAACCACATTTCATCCATTGCTCCGCCTCGGATCTGCATTGGATAAACATGTTCTGTTTCGTCAACGGTAACATCCACGAAAACGAGACGTTGATTTTCAGTGACTTCATGCAGTGCCTGGGTCAATTTAACCTCCAACTCATCATAAGTTTGGATGGAGACACCAATATGCCCATAAGACTCTGCCAATTTGACGAAATCAGGCAGGGATTCCATGTAGGATTGAGAATGACGACCCGCGTATATCATATCCTGCCATTGTTTCACCATACCCAAGAAACGGTTATTCAGATTCAATACCAGAACAGGCAGACCATATTGCAAGGCAGTAGACAATTCTTGAATATTCATCTGGATACTGCCATCCCCTGTAACACACACGACCGTGGCTTCAGGTTTCGCCAGCTTCACGCCAAGCGCAGCAGGCAAGCCAAACCCCATCGTTCCTAAACCACCGGAATTGATCCAACGTCTCGGTTTATCAAATGGGTAATGCAAAGCAGCAAACATCTGATGCTGGCCAACATCTGACGCAATATAGGCTTCCCCTTTGGTTAGACGATAAAGGGTTTCAATGACCGCTTGTGGCTTGATCTTCGCTGTCGTGTGATCGTAATCAAGACACTTGCGGCTGCGCCACTGTTCAATCGAAAGCCACCAATCTTTCAGGGCATCAGGATCTTGGGTATCTTCTTCTATGGAATCCAATAATTCCAGCATTTGACCAAGTACCTGTTTAGCATCCCCAACAATAGGGATATCCGCTGTTACCGTTTTTGAAATTGAGGTTGGATCGATATCAATATGTAATACGGTTGCTTCCGGGCAATATTTGTCCAGATTATTGGTTGTTCGATCGTCAAAACGCACACCCACTGCAAAAATAACATCAGAGTTGTGCATCGCTTTATTCGCTTCAAAAGTCCCGTGCATCCCCAGCATTCCTAAGCTTTGGCGATGTGTTGCAGGAAATGCACCTAATCCCATCAACGAACTGACGACCGGAATATGAAAATGTTCAGCCAACTTCAGCAGTTCAGTTGTACATGCTGAATTTATGGCACCACCCCCGACATAAATCACGGGTTTTTGTGCTGCCACCAACGTCTTCAATGCACGTTTAATTTGCCCCTTATGTCCCTGAACAGTAGGGTTATAAGAACGCATGTTAATTTTTTCAGGATACACATACGGGAATTTCAATGCAGGATTGACGGTATCTTTGGGAAAATCGATAACAACAGGCCCTGGCCGACCACTTGCGGCCAGGTAAAAAGCTTTTTTAATTGTATCTGGAATATCTTCTGCTTTTTTTACCAGAAAACTATGTTTCACGATGGGACGGGAAATTCCCACCATATCGCACTCCTGAAAAGCATCATTACCTATCAGGGAACTGGCAACCTGACCAGATAACACGACCATAGGAATTGAATCCATGTATGCCGTTGCAATGCCCGTCACAGCATTGGTTGCCCCTGGCCCGGAGGTGACTAAAACAACCCCAACTTTTCCCGTACAACGCGCATAGCCATCCGCCATATGAACAGCACCCTGTTCATGACGCACTAAAATATGTTCGATTCCCCCAATCGTATGCAGGGCATCATAAATATCCAGTACCGCCCCGCCCGGATAACCGAACACATGTTCAACGCCCTGATCGATTAGCGATCTGACAACCATTTCGGCTCCTGACAACATCTCCATCGAGTTTGCCTCCAGGCTCTGTTTGCAAGTTAATCGTCGGAATTTCATAATGTAACGAAAAAATTACCTTATTTATTCCATTTCTTATTTATGCCATAACGCTAAGTTAACTAACATAACGTTAGATACAAGTGTTAGCAAACATCAATTTACATATTGAAAACATTTGTTCAAGAAGAGCCGAACTTTTGTCTATTTTCAATCCCGATACATAGATTCAATTTCACGCTGATAACGCTGAGAAATAACCTTGCGGCGTAATTTCAATGTCGGTGTTAATTCACCTTTTTCCATTGAAAAGGCTTCCGGCAAAAGAATAAATCGTTTGACTTGATGGAATTTAACAATATTTTTTTGCATTTCCTTTAACCGGCGTTCAAACAGCTCTACAACCTGGTGATTGCGCAACAACTCAAGGCGATCACGATAATGGAGATTGATAGATTTCGCGTACTCTTCCAGCGCTTCATAACTGGGAACAATCAACGCAGAAACGAATTGGCGGGCATCAGCAATGACGGCAATATGTTCAATAAAACGATCCTGCCCTAGCGTCCCTTCAATCATTTGCGGCGCAATATACTTGCCTGTTGACGTTTTCATTAAATCTTTCAGGCGCTCGGTAATAAACAGGTTACCGCTATCATCCAGCTTTCCGGCATCGCCTGTCCGCAACCAGCCATCTTCCGTAAAGGCATGGACAGTTTCCTCTGGACGGTTGAAATAACCTTTCATTACAATAGGGCCACGCACCTGAATCTCTCCTTCCGCGCTAATGCGAACATCAATATCAGGTAATGGCGTACCAATTGAGCCTAACAGATAATTTTTTTCTTCCCAGCAAGACACCGTGGCACAAGTTTCTGTCATGCCGTACCCATATTTGATATCCAGGCCGATGGACAGAAAAAAACGAGTAATGGCATCGTCGAGGCGTGCTCCCGCCACAGGCAAGAAACGTACTCGCCCTCCTAAAAGACCACGGAGCTTATTCAACACCAATTTGTCAGCCAATTGATAACTACAGCGTGTGAATGGGCAACCTTTTTTATTCTTCTGCTGACGCAACCAGTGCTCTTCTCCCCGCTTCAATGCCCAATTAAAAATCATCCTACGCCAAAAAGGCGCACGGGAAACTTTTTCTAAGATCGCG
The DNA here is from genome assembly GCF_014467265.1 of Xenorhabdus sp. TS4. Lineage (NCBI taxonomy): Bacteria > Pseudomonadati > Pseudomonadota > Gammaproteobacteria > Enterobacterales > Morganellaceae > Xenorhabdus > Xenorhabdus sp. TS4. Next base: position 154,432 of record NZ_NKHQ01000024.1, read on the forward strand.
CTATGAACTTTTTCATAAAAACGGGGGACAGAACACATCACCGTCGGATGCACACCTGACATGGCTTCACGCACAAGATTCGTATCTGTTAAATAGACGTTCAGGGCCCCAGTGTGCATGACATAATAACTCCACGCCCGCTCAAAAATATGGGATAGCGGCAGAAAGCAGAGTGATACATCCTGGTTGGTCAATGTTAATCTCTGATCATGCAGATAGAGCTGTGCCGCCATATTCCGGTAATCCAGCATCACTCCCTTTGGCTCTCCCGTTGTGCCAGAGGTATAGATTAGCGTGAAGAGATCGTTCAAATCCTGATCCGCAATACGGCTATTAAGTTCTGCCTGATATTGCGAATAATCATTGTCAATAAAAGCGGATAAATACAATGCTTGCTGGCATCCTTTCAAGTCGACAGATTCATCCATAACAATAAGATGAGCAAGTTTAGGACACAGTTCAATCAGTGATATTGCAATGTCATATTGCTCCTGCCCGCCAACAAATAACACCTGTACTCCTGCATCATTAAGAATAAATGCAGCCTGATCACCAGTATTGGTCGCGTATAATGGCACTGTCACAGCCCGAAGCTGAAGAATAGCTAAGTCAGCCAATGACCATGCCATACAATTCTGCGCAAAAATACCCACTTTCCCCTGCACTTCTATTTCCAATGACAATAATGCTTTTGCCACGGATCTCGTTGTACGTTCAACCTGCCGCCAATTCATTTCCAACTGTTCTGATGGTGACCATTGCCGAAAGGCAATTTTTTCCGGATATTCATTGAATTGCTGCTGCAAGCGATTAACCAAGTGATAGGAGTGCAGAGGATCTGTTATCACAATATATTCCTGTATAAATATTTCATTCAGCGTCTTTAGTAAGTGTATTACCTACTTTTCAGCTTACAGATGTTAGCTATTTGCGCGCAGTCTACCTATTCCTAGTAAAAGGGGGAAGTCCATTTTTGATAGAGCGCTATCCCAGTATGCAACTATCTTGTATACAACATAGGGATAGACTCTTATTTCATCTATTCTGCTTTAACGTGATCTATTCTTGCTCACCAAGATGGCTTAACAATGATTTCATCCACTGATGGCCTTTATCCCGCTCTGTTGCACCATGCCATATCAAATAACAAGGACGAAAAATTTGACCATTGGGTAAAGATACTGAACAGATATTTAACTGTTCGGAATAGTGTTCAACCATCCATTTTGGCACTATAGCAACTAAATAAGTCTGGGAGACGATATTAAGAACGCTATTTAAATCCGTTCCCTGATAAGAAACAGAACGCAATAATTCATTATTTTCATAGTAAGGCTTACTAAATGAATCTATGTTATCCAACGCAACGATGGCATGTCTTTCTTCCTGCAATTGTTGCTGAGTAATTCGCTTGCTAATTCTGGGGTGATGTTTAGAAACAGCCAAAACTAATTCATCATTGAACAGAGAATAATTATGGAAACCAAGACATTCCAATTGGTTGTAGCTGATAACAAATTCCATTTCCTGATATTTTAATTGTTTTTCAATATCATCATTAATTTGTGTTTTAATGACAACTTCGATATTAGAATCATGTTTTTTTAGCTGCCCAACAATTTGAGCAGCTAAACGAATATCAAGAGGGCTACAAATAGAGAGATGAAATACTCTTGTACTCTTGTTGGGATCAAATCCCACTCCAGGCAGTTCATTATGGACAATTTGCAATGCCTGTCTGAGTGGCCCAAAAAGCTGTTTTGCTCTCGTGGTTGGCTGAATACCCCGGCCATAACGAACAAATAATTCATCACCAAACATCGTCTTCAAACGAGCTACTGCATTACTGACAGCAGGTTGTGACATTCCCAAAGCCTGAGCTGCACGTGTAATATTCTGCATTTGCATTACAGTATCAAAAACAGTCAGCAAATTAAGATCCACACCACGCAATTGAATATCGCATGATTCTTTTTTTTCTGTCGTTATTGATTTGTATTCTGTCATTATTTCACTCCACTAAACTTATAGCAGTGTTCTCATTAAATATGGAAATTAATAAGATCAATCTCCCCAATTTATTAGAAAATATATTGAGATTCATTCTTGTACAAAAAATAAAATATGCATAACCAATACATTCTTATCTACGTAACCGTAATATTTTTATAGGTATGAATATTAATGTGTTATATATGAATGGCAATAACTCAACTTACACTAATGACTTGTATCAAAAACAATTAGCCAACAATGAAATTCCAATCTATCAAAATATAATTTATTAATATTCTATATGGTTATGACTTCTTAACCTAAAACACTGTGGTTAACATCCATCTATCCTTGTTCCTTATCCATCAGAGCAGGATTTTACTCCATATATAGATATGAAAAATAGATAAAAACATCGCTAAAAATGTAAAAAATAGTCACTAAGCTCAACAATGAATCAATAAACAACCAGAAATGCGCACAATCCATGCTAAATTCATACTTAATACTGCTTGACATTACTTTTTAGATAAAGTATCTATAAAATACATTGACAATTAAAACTAAGTTAACAAATTTACAAAGGTTAGCTCACATGATCCACCCTATTCTTCTACTAAGCCTACTAATGATCGCCTTTAATAATGCGCGTGGTATGTTGGTGGGTGAAAAACAGGGATAAGTTAACCTACATCAGACACAAAAAACCCGCGCCATGCGCGGGTTTTTTTTACCTGCCGGCGCTCAGAAATAAAACCCAGTTACAGCAATAAGTTATCTAACAAATAAGTTATCTAACAAATAAGTTATCTAACTAAATTAACTAGTTAGTCTATTTAACAGGAGTACAACATGAGCCAGCAAGTTATTATTTTCGATACTACGTTACGTGATGGAGAACAGGCATTACAAGCCAGTCTGAGTGTGAAAGAGAAACTGCAAATCGCTTATGCACTGGAAAGGCTGGGAGTTGATGTTATTGAAGCCGGTTTTCCAGTTTCTTCTCCGGGAGATTTTGAATCCGTCCAAACCATCGCCCGTGAAATCAAAAATAGCCGTATCTGTGCCTTATCCCGCTGTGTTGACAAAGATATCGATGTCGCCGCTGAAGCCCTGAAAGTCGCTGAAGCCTTCCGCCTGCATATGGTACTGGCTACCTCAAATTTGCACGTCGAACATAAATTAAAAAGAACCTTTGATGATGTTGTGGAGATGGCGGTTCGCTCTATCAAACGGGCACGTAACTACACCGATGATGTTGAGTTTTCCTGTGAAGATGCAGGCCGTACAGATATCGATAATTTGTGCAAAATTGTCGAGCAAGCCATCAAAGCAGGCGCAACCACCGTCAACATTCCAGACACGGTAGGTTACACAACACCTTACCAATTTGGCGGTATTATACGCACATTATTTAACCGCGTACCCAATATTGATAAAGCGATTATTTCAGTCCACTGCCACGACGACTTAGGTATGTCCGTCGCTAACTCCATTACAGCAATCCAGGAAGGTGCTCGTCAAATAGAGGGCACTATCAATGGATTGGGAGAACGTGCAGGTAACTGCTCGCTGGAAGAAGTGATTATGACTATCAAAACGCGCCAGCAAATATTGGGAGTGCATACCAATATCAACCATCAAGAAATTTACCGTACCAGTCAGTTAGTTAGCCAAATTAGCAATACACCGATCCCCGCTCATAAAGCCGTTGTTGGCAGTAATGCGTTTTCCCATTCATCTGGCATTCATCAGGATGGTGTGCTGAAAAATCGTGAAACTTACGAAATCATGACGCCAGAATCCATCGGCCTGAAAGATACCCAGTTGAACCTGACCTCACGTTCTGGACGTGCCGCAGTGAAACATCGTATGACAGAAATGGGCTATCAAGAAAATGACTACAATTTGGATGCGCTGTATCAAGCATTCTTGAAATTGGCAGATAAAAAAGGACAGGTATTTGATTACGATTTAGAAGCCTTAGTGTTTATCAGTCAACAACAGCAAGAACATGAACATTTCCGTCTGGATTATTTCAGTATCCAGTCAGGCTCCAATGTAATACCTACTGCAACCGTTAGCCTGGCCTGTGGAGATGAAATCAAATCTGAAGCCTCGACGGGCAATGGTACTGTTGATGCCATTTATCAGGCCATCAACCGCATTACGGGTTACCCTCTGGAATTAATTTCCTATCAATTATCCGGTAAGGGGCATGGTAAAGATGCGCTCGGTCAGGTTGATATTATCGTGGAATGTTTTGGCCGCCGTTTCCACGGAATGGGTTTGGAAACTGACATTATTGAATCCTCTGCCAAAGCTATGATCCATGTTCTGAACAACATCTGGCAGGCAGAGCAAGTAGAAAAAGAGAAGCAACGCATCTCCCAAAGCAGTAACCAAGACAATCGCCAGAACAACAAAAAGGAAACTGCATAATCATGACCTCAAGCCAATCTATTTCAAATGACGCGACTCCAGGCAAGCAAGAAACTAAGCATTGTCACATTGCTGTTTTACCTGGTGATGGCATTGGCCCTGAAGTTATGAAGCAAGCCTACAAAGTGTTGGATGCCATCCGTCATCGTTTTAATATCCGTATCACAACCAGCGAATATGATGTGGGGGGGATTGCCATTGATCGTCATGGCACACCTTTGCCTCAAGAAACGATTACTGGCTGTGAAAAAGCTGACGCAATCCTATTTGGCTCCGTAGGTGGCCCAAAATGGGAGCATCTGCCGCCCGCCGAACAGCCAGAACGAGGGGCATTATTGCCATTGCGCAAGTATTTTAAACTATTCAGTAACTTACGCCCAGCACGCTTATATACAGGCTTAGAATCATTCTGTCCCCTTCGCCATGATATTGCCGCCAAAGGCTTTGATATTTTATGCGTCCGTGAGCTGACAGGCGGAATTTATTTTGGACAACCCAAGGGGCGCGAAGGTGAAGGAAAATATGAGCGTGCTTTTGACACTGAGATTTATCATCGTTTCGAGATAGAACGGATAGCGCGTATTGCATTTGAATCTGCGCGCAAGCGCCGCCATAAAGTCACTTCGATTGATAAAGCGAATGTTTTGCAAAGCTCCGTGTTATGGCGTGAAGTCGTTGGCAAAATCGCCAAAGATTATCCTGATATTGCAATCGAGCATATGTATATAGATAACGCCACTATGCAGCTGATCAAAAATCCCGCCCAATTTGACGTTCTATTATGCTCCAATATTTTTGGCGATATTTTATCCGATGAGTGCGCTATGATCACAGGTTCAATGGGAATGTTGCCTTCTGCCAGCCTGAATGAAAAAGGTTTTGGCTTATATGAACCTGCTGGCGGTTCAGCTCCTGACATTGCAGGTAAAAATATCGCCAACCCAATTGCCCAAATATTATCCACAGCACTGTTGCTGCGTTACAGCCTTGGACACCTTGATGCCGCTGATGCTATTGAACGGGCGATCAATCACGCTTTGGAACAAGGTTATCGTACCGCAGATCTCGCGGGCAATGACAAAGTGGTCAGCACCGATGCAATGGGCGATATCATTGCACGCTATATCACCGAAGAAGTTTAGGAAAACCTAACCAAAGAGAAACATAGGCATTGAAAAAGGCCAGTAAGATAACTTACTGGCTGGTAAAAATACCATTACTCAAAAATATCAGAGGGAAACACGGCATAAAAGGAGTAAAAATGAACAATTCAGGATGGTTTGATTTTAAATCTGCGTGGATTACGCCTCCAGAGGGTTAATTCACAGAAAAAGCTAAAGTTATAAACATTTATTGTCTGGCCAGAACCATTTTATTCACTTTTTCTGTGGATATGTATGTGAAAAAGAGCGGGGTAAAACGGGTATACTTTTATTACATATTTTTACACTCTCTATAAGAGAAAATAAATACTCTTTGTTTTTCATTATGTTAATATATTTTATACTCCTTTTGACGTTACATATCACTAGTGAAAATTTTTGACCTCCCTCGCACTGGGCAAATATTAACCGCCGGTGAATTTATCCACAGGATATGCCTTTTAGTTAAACAAAAATCGCCTATTTTTGTAGAAAACATCATTCATTAGAGCTGTAAATCAAACCAGTGATCTCACTTTTTATCACTTATCCCATAAAACTGTGGATAACATGGTGTAAGATCCTGTTTATTATCACTGGGAATAAGTGAACAATCATAACGAGTCTATTTTTAATGCAGCAAACAATAATGAAAAAATCTTGTATATCATGCTATTATCAAAATGATCTTGTTAACGATAAATTAATAATGATTTCCCAAAATCCACATGGACATTTTTTAACCAGTAAAAAATATACTCTATAACATGTACTTTACACCTCCAACACCGCCTGAAAACGAACAACAACTCTTCAATCGCGCTCATTCTCTGGCTGGCTTATCTATGGGTGAACTTGCTGCGTTGGCCAGGCTCTCCATTCCTCCCAATTTAAAACGTGATAAAGGTTGGGTTGGTATGCTGCTTGAATACTATTTAGGGGCAAATGCGGGCAGTAAACCTGAACAAGATTTTGAACATATCGGTGTCGAGTTGAAAACTATCCCTGTAGATAGCAAAGGTTATCCATTAGAAACAACCTTTGTCTGTGTTGCTCCTTTAACAGGTAATAGCGGCATTACCTGGGAAAACTGCCACGTCAGGCGTAAATTATCCCGCGTCCTGTGGATACCCGTTGAGGGAGAAAGAAGTATTCCACTATCTGAACGCCGTGTAGGCTCTCCATTGCTTTGGAGCCCGAATGCGATTGAAGAAGAGCGGCTACGACGTGATTGGGAAGAACTCATGGATCTTATTGTATTAGGAAAAGTCGAAAGCATTACTGCTCGTCATGGTGAAGTGCTGCAATTGCGCCCCAAGGCCGCCAATAGCCGAGCATTGACCGAAGCGATAGGTGAATATGGCCAGCCAATTATGACGTTGCCGAGAGGTTTTTATTTGAAAAAAAACTTTACAGCGCCGCTATTAGCTCGCCATTTCTTTTTGTAATTCTTAAATATGTACCTACCCTGGCATCAGTTGTATCTATCAGATTCAGATCAATGGAAAAATTAGTGTGTTGATAATAAGCAATATCACTTCTTCCAATCACAATAATTCCCCTGCTTATATTATTACCATCAGATATATCTTTTAATTTTCAAACCGTAAAAAGAAAACTTATACTCTCAAATAGCATGCTCGCTATCCTATGACGTAGCATAATTTTAAGCTTTTTTATGTGTACTTATCATTAATAAATAAAACAATAGCTATATATAAAACCACAATATTACCAAATATATTAAGAAATAATTTACAGTGTCTTTATTTCTCCAGCAGTTAATCTCCTTTATTTCTTAAATTATTTTTCACTTTTTTCAGTGCCATTTGCCTTTTCAATGGGGACAGATAATCGATAAAAACAATGCCATGTAAATGGTCAATTTCATGCTGCATAACAATTGACAGAAAATTTTCGCTTTCTATCGTAATCGGCTTACCAAACCGATCAAATGCTTCTACCTTTACTTTTTCAAAGCGTTCAACATCTGCATAATATCCCGGTATCGACAGGCAGCCCTCTTGATTCACCACACGACGCTCTTTTTCAACGATTTTCGGGTTAACCAAAACCATGGGCTGATCACGATTTGGAGAAATATCAATGACCGCAATCGCTTCTCTCCGACCAACCTGTGCAGCTGCCAAGCCAATGCCTGCGCTGTACATTGTCTCCAGCATGTCATCAATTAGCGTTTGAATTTTATCAAAATCAGTGACATCAACACATTTTTGTCTCAATCTTTCATCTGGAATTGTGAGGATATCTAGAATTGCCATAACGTATTTCCTTTGTTGTGACTTTTGCCATTGTTGCTATTTTTAACTATATACCTTCTTATTTCCCAAATTGCTACCTTATTAACTGTACTGCACCTTGAAATATATTAAGTATATTCCCATTGTGGAATGATAAAACAAACCAAAAAATAACTTTAATAAAAATGCCAAACGAAAAATATCGCCTGGCATCATTCTTTGGTTATCTTAATTTTTTGATTAAACTAGCTTTCTTATTTTATTTTCTTGTTACAAACTCGCATTTTCAAATGCCTGAGACAAATCCGTTATCAAATCATCTGCATTTTCAATACCGACAGAAATCCGGATCAATTGTGGGGTAATTCCGGCAGCCAGACGCTTCTCCAACGGAATGGAAGCATGGGTCATGGAAAATGGCTGACCAATCAAGCTCTCCACACCACCTAAACTTTCCGCCAATGTAAACAGTTGCAGCGCTTTAATGACTCGACGTGCATAATCTTCATCCCCTTTCAGTACGATGGAGATCATGCCACCAAAACCTCGCATCTGACGTTTTGCCAATTCGTGCTGAGGATGAGAAGCAAGGCCAGGATAATACACTTTCTCAACTTGTGGCTGCTGTTCAAGCCAATGTGCAATCTTCCCTGCGCTGTCAATATGGCGTTCCATACGCAATGCCAATGTCCGAATACCACGCAGGACAAGGAAACTACTGAACGGATCAAGAATGCCGCCAATAGAATTTTGCAAGAAAGCAACTTGCTCGGCCAACTCTGCGTTATTTCCCACCACCGCAAGGCCAGCGACGACATCAGAATGACCATTCAGGTACTTAGTTGCAGAATGCACAACAATATCAAAACCCAAATCAAGCGGACGCTGAATATAAGGAGAAGCAAATGTGTTATCTGCCACGCTGATAATATTATGCCGCCTGGCAATCTGTGCAATCGCCGCTAAATCAGCCAATTTCAATAGTGGGTTAGTCGGAGTTTCCACCCAAATCATTTTAGTGTCGGTCTGAATTGCCGCTTCCAATGCCGCAGTATCCCCAGCCTCAATATAAGTAACTCTCAGACCCGCTGTCCGGCGACGCACTTTTTCCAGCAACCGGTAAGTCCCGCCATAAAGATCGTCTACCGCAATGATGTGGCTGTCTTTATCAAGTAGCTCCAGAATGGTGGAACTGGCTGCCAGACCAGAGCCAAAAGCATAACCACGTGTCCCATTCTCCAATTCAGCAATCGCACGCTCTAAGGCATCACGAGTCGGATTCCCACTACGGGAATACTCATATCCAGTATGCTGGCCAGGTGCAACTTGAGCATAAGTTGATGTGGCATAAATTGCGGGCATCACTGCACCAGTGTGATCAGGTACATAGCCTGCATGAACGCTTTGTGTATCAAATTTAATCCTATTAAACTTAGTCTTATCAAACTTAGCCATTAATTTATTCCTGAAAGAGATCAATTGAGTTGTTGACGCCATGCGTTCAGTACATCGGTACGAGTAACAAGACCCAGAAAATGATTGTTATCATCAACAATCAGGGCCACATGACCAGCATCAAAGGTAGCAATTAACTGCGCCAATGACGCTTTTTTATTGAGCGTATGAACCTGATTGGTCATCGCTTCAATAACAGGCAACGAGAAATGATGTGAATTGGCCTGAATGGCATGCATGAGATCCCACTCATCAATAAGCCCGACAATTTGATCGTTTTCGATCACAGGTAACTGTGAAATGTCATAAAGACGCATGCGGTTATAAGCGATCTGCAAGGTATCTTGCGGAGAAACTGAAACCGTCGCACCATCCTGATAACGATAGGTAATATAATCGCTCAAATTATTTTCTTGTGGTTGCGAACGCAGCCCTTGTTCCAATAACCAGTAATCATTAAACATCTTTGACAGATATTTGTTACCACTGTCACAAGCTAACGTCACTACGCGTTTCGGCGTTGTCTGGGCACGACAATAACGTAGCGCCGCCGCTAACAATGTTCCTGAAGAAGAGCCAGCCAGGAGCCCTTCTGTCAGTAGTAAATCGCGGGCACAGGCAAACGCTTCTGCGTCAGTAATGCGATAAGCATGATGAACCTGAGAAAAATCCCCAAGAGGTGGGACAAAATCTTCTCCGATACCTTCCACAAACCAGCTGCCAGCTTCGTCATAGTGACCATGCTCAACATAATCGGCAAGAATAGAACCCTTAGGATCTGCGAGGATAAATTCCGTATGAGGGGAAACTTCCTTAAAATACTGGCTCAAGCCCCCCAGAGTCCCACCAGAACCGACCCCCACCACCACAGCATCGACATTCTGCTCCATCTGCTGCCAAATCTCCGGTCCCGTGGTAGCAAGATGTGCGGCTGAGTTCGCAGGATTATTGAATTGATCAATATAATAAGCTCCGCTGATTTCTTTCGACAGGCGCAGAGCATAGTCCTGATAATATTCTGGATGCCCTTTTCCGACATCAGAGCGTGTCAGGCGAACATCGGTTCCCAGCGCCCGTAGGTGATAAATTTTTTCGCGGCTCATCTTATCAGGTACAACTAAAATCAGTTTATAGCCCTTCATAGCGGCAACCAACGCCAACCCAATACCCGTATTACCTGCCGTGGCTTCAATGATGGTGCCCCCTGGCTTCAACAACCCCTGTTTTTCCGCCTGCTCAATCATTGAAAGTGCAACACGATCTTTAATCGAACCGCCAGGATTCTGATTCTCTAACTTAATGAATAGCTGGCATGGTCCTGTATCCAGATGAGTCAATTCCAATAGCGGTGTATTCCCTATAAGTTCAAGAACCGAACGTGGTGCTGCCATATTTGCCTCTTGATAATCGGTAAAATTTGCAAACAAAACTTTCAGATTGGGAAAGAATAACGCTGCATGGTAATCAATTTGAAAGAACAAATGAAAACTACATATAACAAAAGGGAATTAGTTAATTCGATATTGATAAATTAAAACATGTCTACAAATCATTATTTTTTATCATTTAATAATAAATAAATCCTCATAACAGGGACTTTATAAAAACAATCCCCTCACAATAATAATTTCATTGCAACCTAAACAGAACATCACTCAACTTATATGTTTCTTAATCCAGAAAATCTGGCAAAATGATATACAATTAAATGACATAAAAATAAATATTCAATAACCTGTTTCCTCAACAAAAAAACAAACAAAAGAGGCACCTATGTATACATACAGAGAGGCCGCCAATTTTGCGGCATTCGTGTTATACGCAGAGAAAATGAATAAACAGTACTACAATAATCCAACTCCCCCAGCCGATCCGCGCATTGAAGAAGACGGCTGGAAAGTTATAGCGTATATCTCAGCAAATGATCTGTCTTTCTCAGTAACGCCCCGAAAAAGCGAATTGCCCGATCATGTCTGTTATGGCTATGTGGCAGAAAAAGTGACAGAAAAAAACCATTCTCCAAGGGAACATATTATTGCTATACGTGGAACCGATCCTACAATTTTGCTAGAAGATGCTCATGATGGACTAATTAATTTTACATCACCGTGGACCCGTTTCCCCAAGATAGAAGTCAGCCAGGGGTTTTTTAGTATCTATGACTCAATGAAGCTCACTACCATTGAGCCTGAATCTCACCGTGATTACAGTAATCTCAAATTAATTGAAGCGATTGCCCAATTTATAGGGGTAAATAGTCAATTCACTATAGTCGGTCACAGCCTTGGAGCAGCAATTGCATCCTATCTGATGTATGAAATTGGCCCTATAGCTCCCAATCACTCAGCCTGTTTATTTGCCTGCCCAAGACCAGGAAACAAAGAATTCTCCAAACACGTTACCCAAAACTTTATCAATTTTGCGGTGTTCAACTATATCGATGATGTCATACCTCATTTGCCACCTAAAATTCTGGGATATGCCTCATTGGACTATATCAACGAATTTAAGCCTCAACCCCATTTAGATATTTCAGATGGGCCGTTATGTAGCCACTATTTAATCGACTACATTGCCAGATTAGATTTAGATGTGTTCAAAAGAGTCACAAAATACGGTGATATCGATTCTTGTATCAACCTATAGTAATTGTTCAATTTACAGCCATTTCTCAAGTTAAGTAAGGTAACTTGATTTTCCCCCCTACTCCCTGTAATACCTATTTCATGTTAGGAGCCCATAATCAACAAACAGGAGCATAAAGATGAAGTGGCGTGGTTACACATACAGCGCAATATTAATAGCAAGCAGCCTGTTTACTTCTGCATTATGGGCAAAAGGGGAAGCACACTTGTTATTCCACATGGGGTTGGGAGCCAATGGTAAATTCTTTGTAGGCGGTACACTGCAAAATAAAGGCGACCAACCTGTGGCGGGGGGCTATCTGGCTGTTTTATCCCTTAACGCTCAATGTGAGCCAGGTACACTGACAGTATACTCATTTGAAGCATTGGCATCGGGGGAAAAGAAAGAATTTCGCATCCCAATAAATGCCCCGCTAAGCAGTTATCGTTTAATTGGTTTTGGTGCCTATGACGATATGGGATTTCCTCTTCCCACCATAGATGAAACAGCAAAAATCATTCAAGAACGCGAATCCAATGAGCGTAAAACCTGTCAATTAGCCCGAACACCAATATCTGCCAATCAGCCTGCAACCCAAAGGTTGTAATATTAGGATGGTTTATCAAAAATAAACCATCCTTTTATAACCCATTATTTCTTATCATAAAAATTTATTATGTAATTTTTCTATCTGTATTGATCCGTAATAATGCAAACCCATCCCAACCTTTTTCCCCTACAGTCTGTAAAGCCGTTACAGTCAGTTCAGGGTAGTTGGACATTTTATCCAGTGCCTGACGCACCCCTTCGACAAGTTCACTCCGCTGCTCATGTACAATTTCGCCTTCGCGGATCACATTGTCCATGATGATAATGCTTCCCGGACGCCCCAACTTGACAGCCCAATCCAGATACAACGGACTATTTTGTTTATCGGCATCAATAAAAATCAAATCAAAGGGAGCTTCAGGACTTAGCGTCTGCAAGGTTTCGCTGGCTTCTCCCACAATAATTTTGATTTTGTGGGCAAGCTGCGCTCTTTCGATATTGTGCTGAGCCACTTCGGCTACACGGGGATCTTTTTCCAATGTGAACAGGATCCCATCATCAGGCAATCCTTTTGCCATATATTGGGCGCTATATCCTCCCAATGTACCAATTTCGAGAATACGTCTTGCGCCACTAATTTGTACCATCATCATCAAAAACTGCCCTTGCAGCGCAGAAACATTAATGGCTGGTAAGCCTTGAGCAGCCATATATTCAAGTGTTTTTTCAAGGTGTGGGGATTTAGGCAATAGGGCTTGTTTAAGGTAGTCGTCAACTTCTGTCCATTGTTGCTGGAGTGCTGCTAGCTGTGCATTGGAACTCATGATCATACTCCTTTCATTGTGAAGGTTAGATATTGAGAGAGCATATCATTTAGAAAAAATGTTTTCGACGCACCATCTTTTGCTTATTTCAATTGGCTAGCGCCTTTTGTGGCCTGACAAAGATAGATATCCGCTGTTAAACCTGTTTTAGTCTTGTATTGTTGCTCAATCGCCTTTTCCACACTTTTCACCAAATCAGGGGGAACCAACGCCACCACACAACCGCCAAAACCGCCTCCCGTCATACGGACACCGCCGTGATCGCCAATCACGTCTTTGACTATTTCCACCAGTACATCTATTTCACGGACAGTAATTTCAAAATCATCACGCATGGAAATATACGATGCAGCCATAAGCTGACCAAGGCGAAACAAATCACCAGCATTTAAAGCATCAGCCGCCAATTTAGTCCGCAAATTTTCACTGATCACATGGCGAACCCGTTTGACAAGCAATGTATCGAGCAACGCTTGTTTAGCATTGAAATCCTCAAGAGTGATATCACGCAATGTTTTCACTCCCAACAAACGGGCAGCTTCTTCACATTGCTGCCTGCGCATATTGTATTCGCTATCCACCAAGCCACGCGGTTTATTGGAATTGATGATCATCACAACCACTTTATCAGGTATACGGACAGATTGCGTAGCCAACGTGAGGCAGTCGATCAACAAGGCGTGACTTTCTTCCCCACAAGCAGAGATTAACTGATCCATGATGCCAGAATTGCAACCAACAAATTGGTTTTCTGACTGTTGCCCACTCAATGCAATCATTTTGGGACTAATATCAAGCTGATAAAGCGACTTAATGGCTTGCCCAACCACGACTTCCAACGATGCAGATGAACTTAAACCCGCACCTTGTGGAATATTGCCACTAATAGCAAGATCCATACCACCAAATGCATAACCACTCGCCACCAGAGCACTCATCACACCACGGATGTAATTCGCCCACATTTTTTCTGGCTGAAAGAGAATTGGTTGGCAGAGATCAAATTCATCACACTGATTATGATAATCAACCGCTATCACCCTGACACGCATATCCCCACGCTTAGCGGCGGCAACTACTGTCTGGAAATTAATTGCGCAAGGCAAGACAAAACCACCGTTGTAATCCGTATGCTCACCGATAAGATTCACCCGTCCCGGAGCCTGAAAAAAGTGCGTTGGAGAATAATTAAAGCACGCATTAAAAGATTCAGTGACGTTTTGGATTAAAGTTTTCATCTCTTTTCCCCCATAAACGTTTCTTAGCGGAAATCAGCGTACCTTAAAATGAATGTCGCTGACATCCCGTAACCGCTGGGCGGCCTGTTCTGGCGTCAAATCACGCTGAGCTTCCGTCAACATTTCATAACCCACCATAAACTTACGGACACTGGATGACCGTAATAACGGCGGGTAAAACAGTGCATGTAATTGCCAGTGATCAATATTGTGTTTGTGTGATGTGGGGCTGGCATCGCATTGATGCTCGAAGAAAGGAGCAAAATGCCAGCCCATTGAATAGGGAAAAGCACATTGAAACAGATTATCATAACGACTGGTCAATTTTTTAATCGCCACCGCCAGATCATCACGTTGTGCTTCCGTCAGTTCATTCATGCGACGGATATGATTTTTCGGCAATAGAATCGTTTCAAACGGCCATACCGCCCAATAAGGTACAACCGCAAGCCAATATTCGGTTTCCACTACCGTACGTGCGCCATCTTTGCATTCAGCATCAAGATAATCCATCAATAAGTTAGTTCCTTGCTGGCAATAATATTGCCGCAACTGTTCATCTTTACGTGCGAGCTCATCAGGCAGGAAATCACTGGCCCAAATCTGCCCATGAGGATGGGGCTGAGAACACCCCATCATTTCTCCTTTATTCTCAAAAACCTGAATCCAAATATAACGTTGGCTCAACTCCTCAATCTGCGCATTCCATGTATCAATGACACGACGGATTTGACTCAACGACAGTTCCGGCAATGTTTTACTGTGATCAGGAGAAAAACAGAGTACTCGACAAACGCCACTCACCGGCTCAATTTTAAATAATGGGTTATCGGTAGGATGAATATCAAAGCGTTCCGGTAGCAAGGCAGAATAATCATTCTGGAATATATAAACGTCCTGATAATCTGGATTGATATTACCTGAAGCGCGGGTATTGTTCGGGCATAAAAAACAGTGTTCATCGTAACTTGGCAAGGCAACGTGGAGTGGTTTTTCATCAATTCCGCTCCACGGTCGTTCTGTTCGGTGTGGTGAAACAATAATCCATTTTCCCGTCAAAGGATTGTATCGCCTATGTGGACAATCAACAGGATTGAATCGCATCTTTGACATATTAGATACCCTCTTGCTTTCACCACACAAACCTTACAGAAAACTAAACTTTTTTTGCTGTTTCTTACTTCGCTTTATAGCCATTGGGATTTTGAGACTGCCAACGCCAGGCATCCGCGGTCATTTCCACGATAGTTCGATTTGCTTTCCAGCCCAGCTCTCGCTCAGCTTTCTCCGGGCTTGACCAACATTCTGCAATATCTCCCGGACGACGTGGACAAATTTCATAAGGCACTGGTTTGCCGCAAGCATGACTGAAAGCTTCTACCATTTCCAGTACGCTGGTGCCTTTTCCAGTACCCAAATTATAAATATGCAGTCCTGCTTTCTTGCCAACGGCACTTAGGGCGGCAATATGCCCGTCAGCCAAATCCATAACATGGATATAATCGCGCACTCCAGTACCGTCGGCTGTTGGATAATCATTACCATACACAGACAGTTTTTCCCGACGGCCTACTGCAACCTGGGCAATATAAGGCATCAAATTGTTGGGTATTCCCTGAGGATCTTCCCCCATCGTGCCCGAAGGATGAGCACCAACTGGATTGAAGTAGCGTAATAACACCACAGACCAATCATTTTCCGCATGATGGAAATCAGACAGGCAGCGTTCAACCATATACTTACTGGTGCCATAAGGGTTAGTTGTATTACCCACCGCAGACTGCTCAGTAATAGGCACAACATCCGGATCACCATATACCGTCGCAGATGAGCTAAAGATAATGCTTTTTACCCCCGCTTTACGCATGCTACGCACCAGCACCAGCGTTCCATTGACATTATTGTCATAATATTCAATAGGTTTGGCGACTGACTCCCCAACCGCTTTCAAACCTGCAAAATGAATAACTGCCTGAATTTGATGACGGGAAAAAATAGCATCAAGGAATGATGCATCACGAATATCCCCTTCATAAAACAGTGGCTGTACGCCAGTCAATGCCTCAATGCGAGCCAGAACTTCACGATTGGCATTGCACAGGTTATCGATGATGATCGGCACCATTCCAGCTTCAATCATTTGAACACAAGTATGGCTACCGATATACCCCATCCCGCCTGTTACTAATATTTCCACAACAACCTCTTTTCAAAAATGGTAACAACGAGGAGTATAAAAAGAGTTAGTACGTTAGTGAACTAAAATTAGGATATGGCAAAATCAGGCCATAAACATTTTTAATTGATCCGTTATCTAATAATCGCAGCTGATAATAAAAAACCATGATGAAAAAAATGACTTTTACTTCTATCCTTACCTCTGCTCAAGCAACTGCCATAAATGATCCTTTTTTTACAGAAATACAAGCAGGTGCGCTGTCAGAACATCCCGATCTTCATGTCATAAAAATTTATTTTGATCAGTCTTGCTATCGGAATGCACTATTTGACGAATGTGGCATTACCTACCCAAACCAATTAAAAAATGCAGTTAATAAACGACGTGCGGAATATCTGGCTGCCCGTTATTGCACTCAACAAGTTTTAAATCGTTTGGGTTACCCTGATTTTCAGGTAACCAATGCGCAAGATCGCTCTCCAATCTGGCCTGACAATATTTGTGGCTCGATTTCTCATTCAGCCAACTGTGCCATTGCCTTTGCGGCTTCTGGCAATAACTACCGAATGATAGGCGTAGATATCGAGCAAGAGATTAAACCAGATACCATCAAAAGTGTTTCATCTAGCATTATCAATGACAATGAAGTGAAATTACTGACAGAATGTCCATTACCTTTTGCACAGGTGTTCACTCTTGCGTTTTCCATCAAGGAGAGTTTGTTTAAGGCACTTTATCCCCACTTAAAACGCTTCTTTGATTTCCATGCAGCTGAAATTACGTTAATTGATTGTAGAGAGCATGCTATAAGCATAAAACTACTGCAAACATTATCTGATGAGTATCGAGCTGGTTCGCAATTCCACGGAAATTTTGCCTTAATGCCGCAGCAGCAAGTATTGACGTATATTGTGCAGTGATATGCGAGTTATCACAGCAAAAGTCATCATCGAAACAATGCAAAAACATGCTCAATGGAAGGTTGGCCTAAAACTCTGGTTAAATGTTTTTGATAAAGCAGCTTGATCTGCGTGGCATTGCAAACCAAAGTGTTATATCAGAGATACTGCATGGAAAACGTTCTATGAGCATTGGGCAAGTAAAAGGCTTTACCAAATTCTTTAACGTTCCTTGAAACCTTTATGGGTTCAGACTAATAAAAAACCACACTGAAACCATCGTGAATAAAGCGGTGGTTTTTCTATAGACACACTCAAATTAACTTTAAGAGTCAAGGCTCACCTTGATGAGCCTTTAAAAACAACTGACAAGATTAATGTATTAAAGATCTTTCTTCGATGCCTGCAAATACAACAACTCCAGTCCAATTGTTGCAGCAGCCAATGCCGTAATTTCAGATTGGTCATAAGCCGGCGCCACTTCCACCACATCCATTCCAACGATATTCAATGGTTGTAAGGCGCGCACTATTTTCAAGGCGCGATCTGACGTCAATCCACCAATCACTGGCGTTCCTGTACCTGGTGCAAATGCCGGATCAAGACAATCAATATCGAACGTCAGATAAATCGGCAAGTCACCAACCACAGTTTTAATCTGCTCAACAATATCATCAACACCGCGATCATTAACCTGACCAGCATCTAATACAGTAAAACCATTATTTGTATCGTGTTCAGTGCGAATACCTATTTGTACTGAATGATGAGGATCTATCAGCCCTTCATTTGGCGCATGGTAAAACATCGTACCATGATCAAATTGACTGCCATTTGCATAAGTATCTGTGTGGGCATCAAAATGGATCAGCGCCATTTTGCCAAAGTGTTTTGCATGGGCACGTAGCAGTGGCAAAGTAACAAAGTGATCACCACCAAAAGACAGCATACGCTTACCCGATGCCAGCACCTTTTCGGCATGTGCCTGCAACTTATCACTCATATCCTGGGCATCACCGAAATTAAATACCAGATCCCCACAATCCACCACATTCAGGTGCTTGCGTAAGCTAAAGTTCCACGGCCAACGGCAGCTTTCCCACGCCAGATTAGTCGATACCTGACGAATAGCGGCTGGCCCGTGGCGACTGCCCGCACGTCCCGATGTAGCCATATCAAAAGGAACACCGGTAATTACCCATTCCGCATCACTGGAGTAGGGTTGAAAATTCAATGGAAAACGCAGGAAGCCGAAAGCATTTGAAACCAAAGAGTTATCAATCTGGTTTCCTAAGGAGCTAATACTCATGATATATCCTCAAAAGTCCCATGCTGGCTTATTACCCGTTTCCAATATTGGCAATAGCTAATAATTGGCAGTAACAAGTAACACAGAGGCTTATTTACACTAGAAGATTAATCTTCCAAATACACTATCGAAACGAATGCGTACACACTCGTATACAAACAAGAAAAGCACCTAACGACCAATCATAGAATGAGCATAATGAGTATATAGTATTAGACATGTTTTCTGCTTACCACAACTTTGAGAAGTTCATACCACAAAATATCAAAATATTGTCTCTATAAGGGCAAAAATACGTCTTACAATATGTAAAATAACATGTCCAAATCTGCACTATGCAGAAAATAAAACATATTGTTAATGCTCTGCTTTCATCCAAAATCATTAATTATTTTTATTGAACTTGGTAAATGCTCTGAAATAAAATCACCCTGTTTTCTGATAAGGTATCTGACATTACGGCAAAATAAATTATTTTTATGCCAATTTATAACATCACATTTTGGAGGTTCTGATTCTTAACCCAATATTTTTCTTGGCATATATTATAAAAATTTTTTTCGCGGGGAGTGATGGTAAATCTGTTATTATCTAATACATTATAGCCTATCCATTTCTCTTGGCATAATTGTCCAGCATATTCATTTTCCAATTTTTCGGACTCTTCCAGATAAAGAACACTTACTCCGTTATCAAACGTGTAAATAATCTCTTTCTCCTCAATGAGAGAATCTTTATCCGGCAAAAAATTAACTTTTTCACTTTTTGCTATGATCTTAACCGACGAAGGTAATAATTTGATAGCCAATATGTAAATTAATAAAGATTGCGTCATTTTACCTTCCCTCTCTATAAACGACATAAAAAATAGTCATCCAAAATCAAGTTATTATATAAAACACATGACCAAGAATGACTATTAATGCAGATCAATGGCTAATCAGGATTACTCATCTTCCAAATAGGTGTAGCCATACAGGCCACTTTCAAACTCTTGCAAGAATTGTTCCTGCAAATTGCTATCCAGATCAGTCGATTTCACTTGATCACGGAAACGAGTCAATAATACCTGCGGTTCCAATTTGACATATTGAAGCATATTAGCGACCGAATCACCTTCCTCGCTTTGCTTATAAGTCACTGCCCCATTTTCTGAAACATAAACATCAATGGCAGCCGTATCACCAAATAAGTTATGCATGTTACCCAAAATTTCCTGATAGGCTCCGACCATAAAGAAACCAATCAATGGCGGAGTTTCTGGATCATACGCTGGCATTGGCATCGTTGTTGCCACACCATCACCATCAATATAATGATCAATCGTACCGTCAGAATCGCAGGTGATATCCAACAAAACGGCACGACGATCCAGCGGCTTATCCAGACCTTCAATCGGCAAAACAGGGAAAAGTTGATCAATCCCCCACGCATCTGGCATTGACTGGAACAGCGAGAAATTCACGTAGAATTTATCCGCCATGCGTTCCTGTAATTCATCAATAATCGGACGATGGGCACGGTTACTTGGGTCAAGATCTTGCTGAATGTGGCGACAGATATTTAAATACAATTCTTCCGCCCATGCACGTTCTGACAGATCCAACATGCCGTGAGCATACTGGGTATGGACATCGTGCAGATCAAACTGGCTGTCATGCAACCATTCACGCAGGGAACGGCGGCTACTGTCAGATTGCATCTCCTGCCAGGTTTCCCACAAACTAGTCAGAGGACGCGTTGCACCTTCTGTTGGTGGCGTTGTTTGAGTAAATTCATTGCGCTCTACGCCAATCACATTGGAAACCAAAACGGTATGATGGGCGGTCAATGCACGGCCAGATTCCGTGATCACTGTTGGGTGAGGCAACCCATGTTCTTCACACGCATCACCAATCCCCCAAATAACGTTATTCGCGTATTCATTTAAACCGTAGTTAACCGAGCATTCTGACTGAGAACGTGTCCCTTCATAATCGACACCTAAACCCCCACCAACATCAAAGCACTGGATCTTGACACCTAGTTTGGACAACTCGACATAAAAACGGGCAGATTCACGCACCCCCGTCGCCACATCACGGATATTCGCCAATTGGGAACCCAAGTGGAAATGCAGCAATTGCAAGCTATCCAAACGCCCTGCTGAACGCAACCTTTCAACCAATTGCAATACCTGCGCGGCAGCCAATCCAAACTTAGATTTTTCACCGCCACTGGCCTGCCATTTACCAGAACCCTGGGATGCCAAACGGGCCCGAACCCCCAAACGTGGGATAACATTCAGGCGCTTAGCTTCTTCCAGTACCATCTCAATTTCAGACATCTTCTCGATAACCAGATACACCTTGTGTCCCAGCTTTTCACCGATCAATGCCAGACGAACGTATTCGCGATCCTTATAACCATTACAAACAATCACAGTACCTGTCATGCCCGCATGAGCCAACACTGCCATTAATTCCGCTTTGGAACCTGCCTCCAATCCAATCGGTTCATCAGCATTTGCTAATGTCTCAATGACGCGGCGATGCTGATTGACCTTAATTGGATAAACAAGGAAGTAATCTCCTTTATACCCATAAGATTCACGTGCACGTTTAAACGCTGCATTTATCGAGCGCAAGCGATGTTGCAAAATCTGGGGAAAACAAAACAATGCCGGCAAACGCAATTGTTCTTTTTCTTCCTGAACTTTCTTCACCAGAGCGGCGAGTTCAATTTGAGCTCCCGGTAAGTCAGGGTTTGGGCAAACACTGACATTACCCAGATCATTGACATAGTAATAGCCGCCGCCCCAGTATGCGATGTTATAGGTCTGTCGCATTTTGCGAGCGATATTATCATTCATGGCAGTCTCCTTCATGGAGTCGAGGTTTGCCTTCACCTGTAAAGTCAATAACCCAAGACACTATTTTATCGTGCGTATCTTGCGCATTAAAAAATGTCAGGGAACAGCATGCTCTTAGATTATAGGGACGTTTAGAGAGTACTAAACAACTAGTTACTGCGTGACTATATAATGATGTCAACCCAATTTATCTGTGGCTTAGCTGCGGGTAACATCGAAATGACTGCATATTTAAAAGGAAGGAACAAGATATGGATACATCAATGGCATAATGTGGCTGTTGGCCGTTAACACTCAGCAGATAATGGTTCATAACCCCATTCACCCCCACGTGGCTTACCTACCGCAAGCCATTTCTCAATTGAGAAGCAGGATACGCATACATCTCCTGCAAACACCTGTAACTCCAAGTGCAAAAAATGACTTGTGTTACGCGCGCAAGTTTATACCTGTAATCCAGCAAAATTGCAAAACGAAATTTATCTAACAGGGGCTGAACAACCCTCATACTTTTTAGATATGGAAACTAAAATGTCACACACTGAAAGGTAATTAAAATTAAAAAAACTGGTAACCTTAGCAAGAGTAACTTAGAATAGCCGTCTAGACGGTAATACATCCCATCCGCCTTTAAACCAATATTATATTTAAGGTAATAAAATATAATGACTACACATCTTTTTACTTCTGAATCTGTTTCAGAAGGACATCCAGACAAAATTGCCGATCAGATTTCCGATGCCGTCCTTGATGCAATTTTAAAACAGGATCCTAAAGCTCGCGTAGCCTGCGAAACTTATGTTAAAACAGGCATGGTCATGGTTGGTGGTGAAATCACTACCAGCGCTTGGGTTGATATAGAAGAAATTACTCGCAGTACAGTACGTGAAATCGGCTATACCAGCTCAGATATGGGGTTTGATGCCAACTCATGTGCAGTTATCAGTGCCATTGGTAAACAATCCCCTGATATCAACCAAGGTGTTGATCGTACAGATCCTCTGGAGCAAGGTGCAGGAGATCAGGGCCTGATGTTTGGTTATGCGACCAACGAAACTGATGTTCTCATGCCAGCCCCAATCACTTATGCACACCGTTTGGTTGAGCGTCAGGCCGAAGTTCGTAAAAACGGCACCCTGCCGTGGTTGCGCCCTGATGCAAAAAGTCAGGTCACTTTCCAGTATGAGAACGGTAAGATTGTTGGTATTGATGCCGTTGTCCTTTCAACCCAGCACAGCGAAGATATCGATCAAAAAGCACTGCATGAAGCCGTGATGGATGAGATCATCAAACCGGTATTGCCTACCGAATGGCTTACTCCGATGACCAAATATTTCATCAACCCAACAGGTCGCTTTGTGATCGGTGGGCCAATGGGTGACTGTGGTCTGACTGGCCGTAAGATCATTGTTGATACCTATGGTGGTATGGCTCGTCACGGTGGTGGCGCATTTTCAGGTAAAGATCCCTCCAAAGTTGACCGTTCGGCAGCCTATGCAGCGCGTTACGTTGCCAAAAACATCGTTGCGGCAGGCCTGGCTGATCGCTGTGAAATCCAGGTTTCTTATGCCATCGGTGTTGCAGAGCCAACCTCTATCATGGTGGAAACGTTCGGTACAGAGAAAGTCCCAACTTCCACACTGATTCAACTAGTCCGTGAATTTTTTGATCTGCGTCCTTACGGCCTGATTAAGATGCTGAATCTGTTACAACCCATTTATCGCGATACTGCGGCTTACGGTCATTTCGGTCGTGAGCAATTCCCGTGGGAAGCAACAGATAAAGCTGAAATTCTGCGCTCTGCGGCAGGATTGAAATAAATTCTTTGCTAGCCTATGAAGCCCGCAAATACTGCGGGTTTTTTTATGATCAAAAGTACAATATTAAGCCGTAATGAAATCCGTTAGAGTTCCCCTTTTCCTACAACAAGCGGTTATGCGTACCCTGCGACAGAAATTAACTCATGCGAGTCATTTTCTACAGCAAAGGTTTCCCGAACCCCACATAACCTATCAGCAACGGGGAACAATTGCAGGCAGTGCCAGACTGCAAGATTGGGAAATCCGCCTGAATCCTGTTTTGTTAATCGAAAATCAGCAGGTATTCATAGATGAAGTTATCCCGCATGAACTGGCTCATCTGTTGGTTTATCATCAATTTGGGCAAGTTGCCCCACACGGAAAAGAATGGCGCTTTATCATGGAAACGATATTTGCAGTACCTGCCAACCGGACGCATCCGTTCCCCGTACATTCTGTACGCAGTAAGACATTCACTTATTATTGTCGTTGTCAGCAACATGAACTAACGATAAGGCAACACAATAAAGTCCTCAGAGGAAAAAATTGCTATGTTTGCCGCCAATGTGGCGAAAAACTAACTCTGTTGGAGTCAACTTAATAAGATATATACTCATTTTTTGTTCATGCTGGCCGCTTTAATTTTCTCTGCTTCTTCAATAACTTGATCAGCTGTTTTTCCATGAAGGGATTGAAAAAATTTCTGTTCCAACTTTTGTATATCTGCATGTTTGATATTTCCATTCTTGTTATCCTTAAACAGATCATCAAAGTCGATACTATTGCTCATGACAACATTTAATGAATCATCAAATTGTAATCTTTTATCTTCTGGTAAAGTATCTCTGATTTTCTCAATGGATGTTTTTACAGCGATTTCATTTGTTCCATCAATTTTGAGTTGATTATCACATCCAGTCAATGCAAATCCCAACAAACAAATAGTTAACAATTTTTTCATGATCAGCCCCGCTTATTACCGATAAAGTAATAATAGCAAGAATGAGAACATATAAATCGGTTTAAAGAAAATTTCATTATGAAATTAGGGATATTTATAACTTGATTATTGTTTACTCCAGGCTATTAATGGGTGTGGTTTCTAATAATCAACGTATTATCGAATTCATTTTCTGCGTTACTGAAATACTTCAATAAGGCTATTATTCATTCTTCTTTGTCATTTTTAAATGCATTTCTCCCATATTGTCAAAAGATAGTTTTGTTATAATGATTTGTTATTAAAGTAAAAATTCACAATTAAATGTTTTCATGTCAGTAAAAGTGTAAAAACTGTTGATTGATTTGAATAATAACCACTATCATCTGTTTTGAACTGAAATAATGACAGAAACATCAACGTTCCCACGTTGGGAAGAAGTATATTTGAAACACATAAGATTTAAAAAACATAAGAGAACAGGAATTGATGATAAGTAACTTAACCACACCTATATATTGATATTCCTTATATAATTTCCAATAAAAGGAGAAACAATGTTTAACATTCATTACCCCATAAAAAGTTTTCTGTCCGCGTTATTCATATTACTCCCCATATATGCTCAAGCAGAAAAAATTACCGTCAAAGATATTATGGGACGTGAAGTAACAGTCAACGCCCCTGTTAAACGCGCCATGCTGGCAGATAGCCGAATGGTTATTGCCCTAAATATTCTGCATCCCTCTGAACCATTGAAAGGCATTGCCGCGTGGGATAATGCATTGGAGAAAAAAGCGCCTGATCTTGCGACAGCCTATGAAAAGAAATTCTCTCAGCTAAGGAAAATTCCAGTCTTCCCCAATCCCTATACCAGTGATTTCAATGTTGAAAAGGCCATGATGTATAAACCCGATCTGGTTATTTTCGATATTGGGTTAAAATCCAAACTGGATAGCAGTAATACGATTAACTTATTGGAAAAAATAGGTGTTCCTGTCATTTTCATCGACTTTCGCCAACATCCTCTATCCAATACGGTTCCCAGCATGAGATTATTAGGGAAGGTTTTTAAACAGGAAGAAAATGCCAATAAATTCATTCAATTTTATGAAAATCGCCTGTCCATAATTAATAAACGTATTATGCCATTATCTCCTAAGCAAATTCCTGACGTCTTTATTGAGCGTCATGCAGGTATGTTAGGTACTGAAGATTGTTGCAATACCTTTGCCACTAATAGCTTCGGAGAGTTTGTTACTGCCGCGGGTGGCAATAATATGGGGAGTAAATGGTTTTCTGGTATGGGAGGCAAAATTAATGAAGAACAACTATTGGCTACCAATCCTGATTATTATCTGATGACCGTAGCAAATTGGGACACTGTTCATTCAAACAGCCAATCTGTCCCATTAGGTTATACCGGAGAGTTGGCAGCATCGGAGAAACGTTTTCAAAAATTGCTCTCTCGTCCCAAGCTAAAGATTTTAGAATCGTATCGTGAAAAACGTGTTATGGCGATTTATCATCAATACTATGATACTCCATTCAATATTATTGCTGTAGAAGCCATTGCAAAATGGTTACATCCCGATCTTTTCAAAGATCTTGATCCCCATGCAGACAATATTTATGTTCACCAAACCCTTACAGCATTAGATGGCAGCGGTCTTTTCTGGATAACCGCAAAATAACACCTCTTCTGAATCAAACCCACTCGTCTTCGAGTGGGAACTTCTTACTATTATAAGTTTATAAAAAAATACAGTTTTATACTTATTTCTTATATAATGCTTTTTTATTTATTTAATAAACAATTCTTGGTTTTACGATCTTGATACTTGTTCACAACAAAAATTCAGAGTAATTTTAACATCAGTCTTATTGTCCCAATAATACCTTCCATAATAATGAGATGAATTCTCATTATTATGGAAGACGTTACGACTTTCCAATCAAAGAGAAACATTAAATTAATTAATAAAAAAATAAATCGCCAATATCAATATTAACACTATGGATAAAAACAGGAATCCTATGTCTACAATTCTAAAGAAGAAACCTTTATACCAGATACTCTATGTTCAAGTCATATTTGCCATTTTACTGGGTATCACCCTTGGTCATTTTTATCCTGATATTGGAACATCGTTAAAACCATTAGGTGATGCATTCATTAAAATTGTGAAAATGATCATTGCACCTGTTATCTTTTTGACAGTAGTCACAGGGATAGCAGGAATGAATAATATAAAAAAGGTTGGGAATGTTGCAGCAAAATCAATGTTATATTTTTTAACATTTTCAACGCTCGCATTAGTTATTGGATTAATTATCGCCAATATTGTCCGCCCCGGCGATGGCTTAAATATCTCTCCTGATTCGTTAGACAACAGCAAGGTTATTGGTTATGTGGAGAAAGCCCATGAATCATCCATTGTTGACTTTCTCATGAATATCATACCTGACACTGTTGTCAGCCCACTTGTGAATGGCAATATTCTCCAGGTTCTGTTTATTTCAGTTATTTTTGGTATCGCTTTAGCCGCTACAGGGAAAAAAGGGGAACCTGTTTTAGAGTTTTTACAACACCTCTCAGAACCTATCTTTAAAATGGTAGGAATTTTAATGAAATTAGCACCAATTGGTGCATTTGGAGCAATGGCCTTTACCATAGGTAAATATGGTATTGCATCAATTGGGAATTTGATGATGTTAATTGTGACTTTTTACATTACATCATTGCTTTTTGTTCTTATTATATTGGGAGCGGTTGCTAAATATAACGGGTTCTCTATCATTCAATTAATAAAATATATTAAAGATGAGCTATTGTTAGTTTTAGGAACCTCATCCTCAGAGGCTGCGTTACCCGGCCTAATGAAGAAAATGGAAAATCTGGGTTGTGAGAAATCGGTTGTTGGTTTAGTTATTCCAACAGGTTATTCATTCAACCTTGATGGTACTAATATTTATATGACGATGGCTGCATTATTTATTGCTCAGGCAACCAACATTGAATTAAGTCTATATGAGCAAATTTCTTTATTATTAGTTGCTATGATCAGTTCAAAAGGTGCAGCAGGTGTAACAGGAGCCGGTTTTATTACACTAGCTGCGACCTTATCTGTTGTACCCAGCGTGCCCGTAGCTGGCATGGCTCTTATTTTGGGCATTGACAGATTTATGTCTGAGTGCCGCGCATTGACAAATTTAGTTGGCAATGCTTGTGCCAGCATTGTTGTAGCTCGCTGGGAAAATGCTTTAGATAAAGAAAAGATGCATCAAATATTAAATGGTAACATGCAAAATTCAGTAGAAAAAACACCAAATAAATAAGGTATATTACCTGCGGTAAATAATAAAACTCACATCCCCCTGCTATAAATGGGGGATATATCCCTTCAAAAACGCAATAAATAAAAAACAACCCACAATAAATATTCCACTAAAATAAAAAATAATAGAAAAATTTCTCATAAAAATATATAACACATCGTTATTGATTTCAGGACAGATATCCCACTAGAAAAAGAAACCATATAAAAAAAGCAATTTCCCACATCGTTATCCTAACTATTAATATTTTATATTAATTGATGGAGATCTCTTATAGTTAAATTCAATTTTGATAAAAATTAAGAATTAGTCTAATAATAACTTAGGAATATATGTCCTAACATACCAAAAAACCAAAGTACCCGGAGAATATAATGAAAAAACTACATGATATAGAAAAAGAATTGTTGCCTTGTGAATCTTACAAGATGCTGATTAATGGTGAGTGGGTTGATAGCGTTTCAAAAAATACGATACAAAGCTACAACCCTGCAACAGGTGAATTATTGACAGAATATGCAGCAGGAAATGCCGAAGATGTTGAACTTGCCGTCAAGGCTGCCCAAAAAGCCCTGCCTGCATGGAGCAAAACATCCGCAGCTGAAAGGCAATCTTTATTACTGAAAATTGCCGACTTACTGGAAGCCGAAGCTGAACGCTTTATTGCCCTTGAAACATTGGATGGTGGTAAAACTCAGGCTCTATGTCGTCATTTCGATATTCCTTTTTCTGTTGATCATTTCCGCTACTTTGCCGGTGTTATCCGCGCTCATTCTGATACTACTGATGTCATTGATAGTCACACACTGAGCTTAGTCATCAGAGAACCAATTGGTGTAGTCGGACAGATTATTCCGTGGAATTTCCCGCTATTGATGGCTGCCTGGAAACTCGCTCCCGCCCTTGCTGCCGGTAATACTATTGTTATCAATCCTGCAAGTCTGACCCCAATCACTCTGCTTGAGCTGGGGCACATCATGAATCAAGTTCTGCCAGCGGGCGTTGTCAATATTGTTACAGGGCGTGGCTCAGTTGTAGGCCAAGCCATCCTCGACCATGACGGCATTGACAAGGTCGCCTTTACCGGCTCAACAGAAGTCGGTTACAACGTTGCCGCAGCGGCAGCAAAAAGGCTCATTCCGGCAACGTTGGAATTAGGTGGTAAATCGGCTAATATCGTTTTCCCTGATGCCAATATGAAAAAGGCGATCACATATGCAGCCAATGCAATTTTGCTGAACCAAGGGCAAGCCTGTGAATCCGGTGCCCGCCTGTTCCTGCATAAAGATATTCATGATGAATTCCTGAAATCACTGAAAACCGTGTTTGAATCCATTAAAGTCGGCGACCCTATGCTGGCAGAAACAGAAATGGGCTGCCAAGTCAGTGAAGAACAGATGAACACTATATTAGGTTATATCGACCTGGCAAAACAGGAAGGTGCAACCATCTTGACTGGCGGAAAACGCATAACCGGAACAGAATATGATGATGGATTCTTTATCCAGCCGACAATTCTTACCAATGTCACCAACAAGATGCGGGTGGCACAGGAAGAAATTTTCGGGCCTGTACTATGCGTTATTCCATTCAGCAACGAAGAAGAAGTCGTCGAAATGGCCAATGATTCCGAATATGGCCTGGCAGGTGCCGTATGGACACAGGATATTAACCGTGCCCTGCGCATCGCTAAGGCAATAAAAACAGGCCGTATGTGGATTAATACCTATCACGAATTGCCGGCTCATGCTCCTTTCGGTGGCTATAAGAAATCGGGACTTGGACGTGAAACCCACAAGATGATGTTGGATGCTTATACTGAGGTGAAAAACATCTATATCAGTACTAAAGAAGACTAACACAATCGCCACCTGCAAGGGTGGCGATTTTGAGCATGGCTTATTCAAGCATTAAAAGCCAGAAGGAATTACAGCCAGAAGAACCAGGCAATCACAGAAATAATGGCAATACATGCCAAATTCAGCACTATGCCTACCCTGACCATTTCAATTTGTTTGATATAACCAGTGCCATAAACAATCGCGTTAGGTGGCGTTGCTACAGGTAGCATAAATGCACAGGATGCCCCTATACCGATTATCAGAGTCAAAACCACAACCGGCATTCCCAGCGCTTCTGCAACCGTAGCAAAAATAGGTACAAGAAGCGCTGCGCTCGCAGTATTACTTGTAAATTCTGTCAGGAAAATAATAAACGTAGCAATCGCAACGATGATCACAAACCAAGAGCTGGTACCGAAAGTCGCTGCCATGCCATTTGCCATAACTTCACTGGCACCGGAATCTTTTAAGACGGCACTCAATGTCAGGCCACCACCGAACAGCATCAATACGCCCCATTCGGTGTTATTTTGAATCTGTGACCATGTTGATACGCCAGTGATACCAATCAGGATGGCTGCGCTCACTGCAATAATCGTATCCAGATCTTTGACACCACCCAGTGCATCACTAATAAATGAACTGAAAATCCAGCACACTACGGTTAACAGGAAAATGCCCATGGCAATAACACGTTTACCATTCCACTCCAGGTACTCCAATTCCAGATCAAATTTATGATTCAGATTTGGACGCAGCATGAGGTACATCAGTCCCACCATGACTGGCATAAGAATAATGACCATTGGCACGCCGTATTTCATCCATGTAAAGAAATCCATACCCAATTGTGCAGCAGCGATGGCATTGGGTGGACTACCGACCAACGTTCCCAGGCCACCAATACTAGCGCTATATGCAACACCAAGCAGCACAAAAATAAAGGTATTACGCTCAGTACGTACATCCAGATTAGCCAGAATTCCAAGGACTAGTGGTAACATCATGGCAGCAGTTGCCGTGTTACTTATCCACATAGAAAGCAAGGCAGTAATACCAAATATCAGCAATACCGCTACAGATAAACGTCCACGGGCAATCATCAGCAAACGGTTAGCTATCAATCTGTCCAAGCCTTGGATATGTAGCGCCGTTGCCAGTGCAAAGCCACCGAAGAACAAAAAGATTATGGGGTTTGCAAAAGATTTCAGTGCATCACCGGTATTCATCAATCCCATGCCGACCGCCAGAATAGGAATACACAGTGCAGTAATGGTGACATGAATGGCTTCTGTTAACCATAACACGCCAACAAATACCATTAATGCCAAGCCTGCATTTGCTTTTTCTCCGTAAGGTAAAAACTTAAGCAATGTCACAAACAAAATGATGTCCAGCGCGAGAATAATTAAGCCTCTTTTATTTGAGGGTGCAGGCCCAATCGCTGGGGTTAAAGATTCAGAAGCGTCCATGAAGACTCCATAAAACAATGAAACATAACTCTGTAATGTAAAAAGAATAATTGATGAATCATTGCCACAAATGTTAAAGAATTACATTACATGTGAAATAATAAGGAGTATTAACAAGGAATAAAATACGAGTTGTATAATTTTGGGATCTGCTACGCGGGATTTGTCTGGCTACTGAATTATTGTTCAAAAAAAGAACTGAATTTCTGTTGTCATATCACACTTCCATCCTGCAATAAGATAAGTAACCGGTATGAAAAATAAAATTTTCTTTCAATAAAAAGGCGAAAGAGGATACTCTCTTTCGCCAAAACATAAAAAATATTTACTTTTCAGCAGAAAAAACCGGCAATTATGCCTGGCCTTTCACTTCTTTCAGGCCGTTGAAAGGAGCACGATTACCCAGTGCTTCTTCAATACGGATCAACTGGTTGTATTTAGCAACACGGTCAGAACGGCTCATAGAACCCGTTTTGATTTGACCCGCAGCAGTACCAACAGCCAGATCAGCAATAGTTGCATCTTCAGTTTCACCAGAACGATGAGAGATGACCGCGGTGTAACCTGCATCTTTTGCCATCTTGATTGCAGCCAGCGTTTCAGTCAAAGAACCGATCTGGTTGAACTTGATCAGGATGGAGTTTGCGATACCTTTTTCGATACCTTCTTTCAGGATCTTGGTGTTAGTTACAAACAGATCGTCACCAACCAACTGAATTTTGTCACCCAGCACTTTAGTCTGGTAAGCAAAACCGTCCCAATCAGATTCGTTCAGGCCATCTTCAATAGAAACAATTGGGTACTCTTTGGTCAATCCTTCCAGGTAGCGGGTGAATTCCTGAGAGGTGAAAGTCTTGCCTTCGCCTTTCAGTTCATAGTTGCCAGTTTCTTCGTTATAGAATTCAGAAGCTGCACAGTCCATCGCCAGAGTAATGTCTTTACCCAGTACGTAACCCGCTTTCTCAACTGCTTCTTTGATTGCTGCCAGCGCTGCTGCGTTAGATTCCAGGTTTGGTGCATAGCCACCTTCATCACCCACCGCAGTGTTCATACCTTTGGCTTTCAGCACTTTCGCCAGATTGTGGAATACTTCGGAACCCATGCGTACAGCTTCTTTCAGTGTGCTTGCGCCAACTGGCTGGATCATGAATTCTTGAATATCTACGTTGTTATCTGCATGTTCACCACCGTTGATGATGTTCATCATTGGCAGAGGCATGGAGAATTTGCCCGGAGTACCGTTCAACTCAGCGATGTGCTCGTATAGAGGCATACCTTTCGCTGCAGCGGCTGCTTTGGCGTTCGCGAGAGAAACAGCCAAAATCGCGTTAGCACCGAAGTTAGATTTGTTTTCAGTACCATCCAGCTCGATCATGATCTTGTCGATGTTAGTCTGATCTTTCGCATCCTGACCAACCAGAGCCTGTGCAATTGGGCCGTTAACCGCAGAAACAGCTTTCAGTACACCTTTACCCATGAAACGAGACTTATCGCCATCACGCAGTTCCAGCGCTTCGCGAGAACCGGTTGATGCACCTGATGGCGCAGCAGCCAGACCAACAAAGCCGCCTTCCAGGTGTACTTCTGCTTCTACCGTTGGGTTACCACGGGAGTCGATGATTTCACGGCCAAGCACTTTAACGATTTTGGACATTAGGTTTTCCTCAGTACAAGTTAAATTACGGACAACCGATTGAAACTAAACTATTTTCTTAAAAAATGATTACCTTAAAAGCAAATTAGCTTAATATCAATCCATTGCCCCATATCTTATTTCAACTGGCCTTTCTGATATTTGCCAGCAGCTTCGACAAAGCCAGCAAATAGCGGATGACCATCGCGAGGCGTTGAAGTGAATTCTGGATGGAACTGACACGCCACGAACCATGGATGCGCTGGGTTCTCAATGATTTCCACCAGTTTTTTGTCGATTGAACGGCCAGCAATGCGCAAGCCTGCATCTTCAATGCGTTTCAACAGTAAATTATTCACTTCATAACGATGGCGATGACGCTCAATGATGTCACTCTGGCCATAAAGTTTATGTACCAGACTGTTTTCAGTCAGATGGCACAATTGACCACCAACGCGCATCGTTCCGCCGAGATCGCTCTCTTCGCTACGTACTTCTACGTTGCCATTCTCATCACGCCATTCGGTGATCAGAGCAACAACCGGTAACTTACATTCAGGATCGAATTCAGTGGAGTTAGCCCCAGCCATTCCCGCAACATTGCGAGCGAATTCAATCAGGGCCACCTGCATACCCAAACAAATGCCCAAATATGGGATCTTGTTTTCACGGGCATAACGTGCGGTCATGATCTTACCTTCGATACCACGGCCACCGAAGCCACCTGGTACCAGAATCGCATCCAGACTGTTTAATACGTCAACACCACGCGTTTCAACATCCTGCGAATCGATCAGCTTAATGTTGACTGTCAGGCGATTTTTCAGCCCGCCATGTTTCAGTGCTTCAATCACTGATTTGTACGCATCTGGCAGTTCAACGTATTTACCCACCATCCCAATGGTCACTTCACCCGATGGGTTGGCTTCTTCATAAATGACCTGTTCCCATTCAGACAGATCCGCTTCTGGGCATTCGATGCTGAATCGTTTACAAATATAATCATCTAAGCCCTGAGATTTCAAGAGGGCTGGAATTTTATAAATGGAATCAACATCTTTTAAAGAGATAACCGCTTTCTCTGGTACGTTACAGAAAAGAGCAATTTTTGCACGCTCATTGGCAGGAACGATGCGATCCGAACGGCAAATCAATACGTCTGGCTGAATACCAATAGACAGTAATTCTTTCACGGAATGCTGGGTCGGCTTAGTTTTCACTTCGCCCGCTGCGGCCATATAAGGCACCAGAGTCAGGTGCATGAACAGCGTGTTTTCACGGCCTACTTCCACCGCCATCTGACGAATGGCTTCAAGGAATGGCAGGGATTCGATATCACCGACAGTGCCACCGATTTCCACCAACACAACATCATGACCTTCTGCACCACGGATGATGCGGTCTTTGATTTCATTGGTGATGTGGGGGATAACCTGAATGGTTGCACCCAAATAATCGCCACGGCGTTCTTTGCGCAACACTTCTGAATAGACACGACCCGTCGTGAAATTATTGCGGCGTGTCATTTTGGTTCGGATGAAACGTTCGTAATGACCTAAATCAAGATCAGTTTCAGCGCCATCTTCGGTAACGAAAACTTCCCCGTGTTGGGTTGGGCTCATTGTGCCTGGATCAACGTTGATATACGGGTCCAGTTTCATAATGGTGACATTGAGTCCACGGGCTTCGAGTATAGCCGCCAAAGAGGCTGCGGCAATGCCTTTACCCAGAGAGGATACGACCCCGCCGGTCACAAAAATATAATTAGTTTTCATGCTGAACCTGAAAGTTTAGGTTTAAAAGGATGATGAATATAACAGGACGGGAAAGCAGTATACCCTAACCTTAATTTCGCTACAAACCATCTAAATGAGGTAAAGTGTCACATAAACAGTAACACTGCGAAACAAA
Source organism: Xenorhabdus sp. TS4 (assembly GCF_014467265.1). Taxonomy (NCBI): domain Bacteria; kingdom Pseudomonadati; phylum Pseudomonadota; class Gammaproteobacteria; order Enterobacterales; family Morganellaceae; genus Xenorhabdus; species Xenorhabdus sp. TS4. The sequence continues at coordinate 189,136 of NZ_NKHQ01000024.1, forward strand.
CACCCTTCTTTCTCTTTAAATTCATTAAGTTATTGGTGTGAAATTTTTTCATCCGGCTCAGATTATTCAGCCGTTTCAGCGACATCTTTTTCGCTATTTCCATGATTTTTTGGCAAGATGAAGCAACACAGGAGTTGCACGCGAATCTATAAAATTTTCTACCCCGAAAAATGTTGTCATCATGCCACCTGGTTTGTGATTGCTATATCTTCTGGCTTTTCACTCGCTGCCACATAGCTTCCATTTCATCTAACGTAGCCCTTTCCAATGACAAGCCTCTGTCGAGGATCAGTTTTTCGACATTACGGAAACGGTTCTCGAATTTCTGGCAAGCTTTTTGTAGTGCTATTTCTGGCTTATGCCCCAAATGACGGGATAAATTAACCACTGAAAACAGTAAATCCCCCAACTCTTCTTCTAATCGATCTTTATCAACCACCGCCTGTTTTGCTTCGTCCATGACTTCATCAATTTCTTCATAGACTTTGCCCAGCACAGGGCCAATGGTATCCCAATCAAAACCGACCGAAGCGCAACGTTTCTGGATTTTATAAGCCTTCATCAGGGCTGGTAAACTGGCGGGAATATCATCCAGTACCGAATGCTGATCTTTCTCCGCCCTTTCTGCGGCCTTACGTTGTTCCCAACTGCCCATTGCCTCTTCGCCGCTGATACCCGCTTGTTGATTGAAGATATGAGGATGACGGCGCTCCAATTTGTCACATACCGCCTCACAGATATCACCAAAATCAAACTGTTGCTGCTCCTGAGCCATCTGGGCATAAAATACGATATGAAATAACAAATCCCCTAGCTCTTCTTTTAACGCGTTGACATCATTGCGCTCAATCGCATCAAGCACTTCATAGGTCTCTTCCAATGTATAAGGGGCAATCGTAGCGGAGGTTTGTACCTTGTCCCAAGGACAGCCATCCTGGGGATGGCGCAACTGCGCCATAATCCCCTTCAATCGTTCAATAGAGTTCGGTTTCATCTTAATCCATGTCTTAATCAATTACCGTGCAAACGTCTGGCTTCAATCACATCAGACAATTGATTGAGCTTTGCCAATACCCGCCCAAGCACTTGCAAGTTATAAATCTCAATGTTCATATCAATGGTGGCAAGTTGTTGCTTAACATCACTACGGCTACTGACACCCAACACATTGATCTTCTCATTGGCGAGAATGGTTGTGATATCACGCAATAATCCACTACGGTCGTTGGCAAGAACGCGTACCACAAGTGAATAGCCGCTCGAATAACTCTCTCCCCACACTGCATCGACTATCCGTTCCGGTGAACTGGCTTCGAGTTCCGCCAACTGATCACAATCAGCACGGTGGATGGAGATCCCTCGCCCGCGTGTGATAAATCCAATAATCTCATCACCAGGGATAGGCTGGCAGCAACGGGCAATGTGGTGCATTAAGTTACCTACCCCTTCCACGACAATACGTCCATTATCTTTGCTGGTATTACGTGGTGTATAGGTTTTGTTCTCCAGGTTGCGAAGTGCCTCGCGATCTTCTTCTTCTGCCGTAATTTTATTGAATTTGTTTTGCAGGAAATTCACTAACTGGTGGATACGGATATCACCGACGCCAATGCCCGCCAACACTTCTTCCAATGTGTGGACGTTATAACGGGCAATCAGCTCTTTTTCTGCTTCCTTGACCGTGAGCCCCAAATGTGCCAACTCATTGTCCAGCATCTGGCGGCCGGCAATGATGTTTTTGTCACGATCTTGCTTACGGAACCAATTGTGGATTTTTGCGCGTCCACGGCTGGTTGTCACATAGCCAAGGTTCGGGTTCAACCAGTCACGGCTTGGATTAGGTTGTTTCTGGGTAATGATTTCAATCTGATCGCCCATCTGAAGCTGATAGCTGAATGGTACGATGCGTCCGCCAATTTTTGCCCCAATACAGCGATGACCGACATCACTGTGAATATGATAGGCAAAATCCAACGGCGTAGAGCCAATTGGCAAATCAATGACATCCCCTTTTGGCGTAAAGACATAAACGCGATCATCAAATACCTGACTGCGCACTTCATCCAGCATTTCGCCGGTATCCGCCATTTCCTCCTGCCATGCGATCAATTTCCGCAGCCATGCTATACGGCTTTCATAACTGCCGGATTTACCACCACCAAGCGCAGCGCCTTCTTTGTATTTCCAATGCGCCGCTACGCCAAGTTCCGCATCATCATGCATCTGGCGGGTGCGGATTTGAATCTCAAGCGTTTTGCCATTTGGCCCCAAAACGACTGTATGAATAGACTGATAACCATTCGGTTTCGGATTGGCAACGTAATCGTCAAATTCATCCGGCAAATGACGATAGTGAGTATGCACTATCCCCAGCGCTGCGTAGCAATCCTGCAAACGCTCGACAACAATCCGCACGGCGCGCACGTCAAACAATTCATCAAAGGAGAGAGATTTTTTCTGCATTTTGCGCCAAATGCTGTAAATATGCTTCGGACGCCCGTATATTTCAGCACGAACCCCTTCTTTCAGCATATATTTACGCAAAGTTGTCACAAATTTCTCGATATACTGCTCACGATCAATTCGGCGCTCATGCAATAACTTGGCAATTTTCTTATATTCATCGGGATGTAAGTAACGGAAACAGAAATCTTCCAGCTCCCATTTTAGCTGCCCAATTCCCAACCGATTGGCAAGAGGAGCATAGATATTGGAACACTCTTTGGCAGCCAGCACCCGCTCATCTTCACTGGCATCTCTCACTTCCCGCAAATGGGCAATGCGTTCTGCCAGCTTAATAATTACACAACGAAAATCTTCCACCATCGCCAGTAGCATCCGGCGAACATTGTCGACCTGTACCGAACAAATCGCATCGGTATGCGTGGCTTTCAGTTGGCGAATGGCATCCATTTCCAATACACCATGCACCAGATTTGTGATGGCTTTACCAAATGTTTCGGTCACTGTTTCGCTATCGAGTAGCTTGGCATTAAGGATGGGAAAAAGTAGCGCAGCACGCATACTGTCATTATCCATGCTCAATGTGGACAGGATCTCCACCATTTCCACACCGCGCCATAGCAACAGTTCCGCATTGGGGTGACCCTGGACTTTTTCGTGACAATATCGCCAGGTTTCAATCAACTTTTCACTGGATTGTGGGTTAGTAATGTTTAAACTCGCGATCCACTTATCGACCGCAAATTCACCTGCCGGCGTGAGATGCGCACTTCTTACCGCAACCATAATTTCTCCCTACTCGATATCCATTGGCTCACTGCTAAACAGCGCCATAGATTCTAGATGGCCTGTGTGTGGAAACATATCCAGCATCCGCACACTGACAAGATGATAACCCGCCGCCAACAAGACCTTGCTGTCCCGCGCAAGTGTTGTGGGGTTACAGGAAACGTAAACTACTTTTTCGGGGGCCAATTTTACAATATGTGCCATAACACCCGCTGCACCAGCGCGGGCCGGGTCCAGCAGCACCTTATTGAACCCTTGTGCTGCCCAAGGCTGCTGGTGAATATCCGATTCCAGATTTTCATGAAAAAAATCGACGTTATTAAGTTTATTGAGCCGGGCGTTATATTGCCCGCTCGCCACCAGCTCAGCAACCCCTTCCACACCCACGGTTGCCTGTACTTTCGTGGCGATCGGCAAGGTAAAGTTTCCCATGCCACAAAACAGATCCAAAACTCTGTCTGTTGGTTGCAAATCCAACCACGCCAACGCCTGTGCGACCATTTGTTGGTTAACGACATCATTCACCTGAATAAAATCTTGGGGGCTGAACACCAATTTCAACCCATTCACCTGATACCACGGTGCTATTTGCCCTTCCATCAACGGTTCAAGGGATTTTTCTTCACCAAGCAGATAAATTGAGACATTGTACCGCACCGAAAAAATGCGCAGTATTTCCTTATCTTCCTGCTTAAGTGGATCAAGATGGCGCAACACGACTAATGGTCCACTATCAGCCAATACCAATTCCACGTGCCCTAATCGTTTTACTGCATACAGGCTATTCAGGCACTGGTACAACGGCTGCAATAATTGTTCCAATTCAGGGCGCATAACAGGACAATGTTTAATACTCACCAAATCGTTGGTCTGACTCTGGCGAAACCCCATCAATAATGTGCGTTGTTTGCCGTGATATTGCAGACCAAGCCTGGCCCTGCGCCGATAGCCATATTCTGGGCTGCGAATGACGGGATGTGCACTGATGTTAATTCCTGTTTCCCGCTGGATCAGGTGTTCCAGTACACTGGCCTTAGTTTTAACTTGCAGCTCAGTGGCAACGTGCTGCTGTTGGCACCCGCCACACACTTTAAAATGTGGACAGTGAGGTGCTACGCGATGCGGGCTATCTGATAGCCTTTTCACGACCTTAGCTTTAGCAAATTGGCGTTTTTCTTCTGTCAGTTGGATTTGTGCCTGTTCACCCGGCAATAATCCTGCAATAAAGATAGTTTTTCCCTGATGACGAGCAATGCCTTGCCCTTGTGCATCAAGGTTATCTGCGGTAACGGAAATAATGCCTCGGTTTACGGAGCGACGATTTGGGGAGTAAAATTGCACCATGATTCTGACTGACTTTGAAAAATTGAGTTCTGATTTTCCCACAATGGACGCCTATGACCAAATATAGCCTACGCACCCGTATGATGAGCCTGATATTGGTTCCTGTTTTACTGGTCGGAACGCTTGTGAGTATATCATTTATCTCATACCGCTATTACGAGTTGAAGAGCCTGATAGTCCGCAGTGGGATCAGCATTATTGAACCCTTATCCATCGCCAGCGAGGTTGGCATTAATCTGGACAATTGCCAGCAAGTTGACTCATTGATAAACAGCCTGCATCGCCGAAACTCTGAAATTATCAGGGCAATTGCGATCTTTGATAAGCATAACAAGTTATTCGATATTTCGAATGACAAGTATGATGTCAATCGCTTGAGGCTCACTTCCAACGAAGCCATGCCTACAACCTTGTCCAAAATGGAATACGGCAACAGTATCATCCTGAAGATGCCAATTATCTCAGAAAACGCTTCTTCTAATCCCTGGAACACGTCCACCAGGGATACGCCGCCGATTGGCTATATCGCCATTGATTTGGACTTACGCGCTGCCCAGCTCCAGCAATACAAGGAGATTGCCACCTCCATCATTCTGCTGATTTTGTGCCTTGGAGGAACAGCACTGTTTGCTCATGTGCTGGTGCGCAAAGTCACCCAACCCCTGAACTGCATGGTTAAAGCCGTTGATCGTATCCGTCAGGGACAACTAAACAGCCGCGTGACAGGTGCCATGCCAGGGGAATTATCCGCGCTCCAGAATGGTATCAACACCGTGGCAGAATCACTCTCGAAATACAAAGATGAGATGCAGCTTCATATTGATCAAGCCACTTCCGACCTGCAAATTACGATGGAGCAGCTAGAAATTCAGAATGTTGAACTGACTATCGCCAAAAAACGTGCCCAAGAGGCGGTCAGGATCAAAACGGAATTTCTGGCGAATATGTCCCACGAATTACGCACACCGCTTAATGGGGTCATTGGCTTTACCCGTCAAATGTTAAAAACCCCCATTACGCCACAACAGATGGAGTATCTGTATGTCATTGACAGATCAGCCAATAACCTACTGAAAATCATCAATGATATTCTGGACTTCTCACGACTGGAATCCAATAAACTGGTATTGGATCAAGTGCCTTTTCTGCTAAGGGATACCGTTAATGAAGTTATTGAACTGCTAACGCCTGCTGCCAATGCGAAAAATCTTCCCCTGCACCACCATATTGATGATAAGTTACCCAATCTGATGATTGGCGATCCCATTCGCTTGCAGCAAATACTGACTAACCTGATTGGCAATGCCATTAAATTCACAGATAAAGGCAGTGTGACGCTGGATATCAAATTACGCCAGCAGCAACACCATCTTGTACAGATCGATTTTACCGTGACTGATACGGGTATCGGTATCAAACCCGAATACCGTCCGATTCTGTTCCAGGCCTTCAATCAAGCAGATGCCAGCATTACCCGCCATTACGGGGGAACCGGGCTGGGATTGAGTATCACTAAGCGGTTGGTCAGTGAGATGAAAGGAGACATTGACTTTACCAGTGAAGTCGCTAAAGGAACGATATTTTACTTTGATATCTGGCTGGAAAAAGAAGAATATTCATTCGGATCATTGCCAGAACATCTGCCAGTCTGTTCGGCATCATCGCGTTTACCCATGACCGTTATGGCAGTGGACGATAATCCCGCTAACCTGAAATTGATCGGTACACTGCTGCATGAACTCGTTGAAAATACCTTTCTGTGCAGTAATGGTATAGAGGCGCTGGAAATAGCGAAACAACATGCGCTGGATCTGATTTTGATGGATATTCAGATGGCGGATATGGATGGTATCCAAACGTCTGAGCAAATCCAACAATTCCCCCAACATAAGGAGACACCGATTGTGGCTGTTACGGCCTTTGCCTGCCACGAAGCGAAGAATGCACCGTTCATTGACTGTCTTTCCAAGCCTTTGGATGAAAACTGCCTGAAAACATTGCTGAACCAATACTGCCGGCAGAAAAAACCACAAGCCATTGACTGGGAGATGGCGTTGCAGAAGACCGCCGGCAAAGAAGCATTGGCGCGGGAGATGCTAGAAATGCTGGTGAAATCATTGCCCGACATGAAGGGAATGATTAAACAGGTTTTAACCGCCGATGGTGAAGCGATCCGCAAACACTTTCAGCATCATGTCCACCAATTACACGGCAGTTGCTGCTATAACGGCGTTCCTAAACTGAAGGCAATTTGCGAATTGGTTGAAAAACAACTGCACCAAGGGGTTGCCTTGGCTGATCTGGAACCTGAATTGCTGGAATTCATGGACGAGATCAATCATGTAATGGCAGCCACTCCTGACATACTTGAGGCTACCATGCCACTCGAACCCGTTACTTCGTGACCATAAACTTACGATATTCTTCATAAGCATAATTATCCGTCATGCCACTGATATAGTCCTGAATAAGACGTGCCCGATAATAAAACTCGATCACATCTTTTTCAGTCTCATCAGTGGCAACAATTCCTTCCACGGCCTCACCATAAGCTAAACGATGTTTGGTCGAAAGCTTGTGCAGCAAGCGCGTTTCAATAAAGTATTGTTTGTGAAAATTATTCTGGTTCAGTTCCATAAAATCCTGACGAGGTAATGCCAGCAAAGGACTATATACATCCAGCAATCCGGTAATAATTCGGTATCCCTGTAATTCCAGTTCTTCCACTTCAGGGTGATTGAAAACCCGTTTACGGGTGACATTTTTCAAGGTTTTCAATAAACGGTGTTCTTCCCCATGTCCTTCCAACAGGGCGTGATTAAATGTACCTGCATAGATTTCAGGCAGATGTTCAATAAACAATTTGGCAGTATAAGGTACCAATTTCCCGGTGATAAACACCCGTAAATACATGAAAAATTGTTCGTGGATATTACGACGTGCTTCGTTATTGGTGGTTTTCTTGTAAGCTTGTATCACCGTAGATTCGAACAAATCACCTTTCCCGTATCCTCCGTTTTCTTCCCACTCTTTTTTCAGATATTCCACCAGTTGTTCGACGTTAAAAATGTCTTTTTCAACCGCATCATCCAAATCTGCGATGCAATATGAAATATCATCTGCGGCTTCCATAATATATGTCAGTGGGAAGCGACAGAATTCCCCCATTTGCAGTTCTTTTCTCAATTCACAGATAAAGCTCTCTTCTGACCAGTAGTAACCTATTTTCTTCATCAGGTAACTGAATTCAACAGGCGTCTCTTCCAGACGATAGGCCGGACAGGTATATTTCAATATGCAGCCAATCTGGGCATAAGTGAGATTCAAGCGCAGCAGATTATGTGCCAGACGGATAGCCTGGGCATTACCTTCAAACTGACATAAATCTCGGCGCAATTGTCGACGGAATAGATCTTTCTTTTCTTCTCCTGTCAGGCGCAATGCCGCGACCTTACAGGCATCCTGCCTATTCTCCGTTTTCAGCATATGGAGCGAATAGTCAGGATCTAATCGGCGAGAGAACCAATCTTTAATCGCTGCCTCGCCAAAATGGCCAAATGGAGGATTACCAATATCGTGCATCAGGCAAGCCATCTCAATCAGGCTTTCAAAGGCAAGTAGGCGATCATTCAGCCCATATTTTTCCAATAAGTTCTGCTTTGCCAGCTCCGCAATAATTGTTTTTGATATATAGCGCCCTATTTGCTGCACTTCGAGCGAATGCGTCAGCCGACTGCGTACTGCCGCATTACGTTCCAGTGGAAATACCTGTGTTTTTTGTTGCAACCGCCGAATAGCGGCAGAGTTGATGATCCTCCCACGATCGCTTTCAAATTGGCGAATTATTTGCTCTTCATCATCGGGATGAATGGAAGATTTACTGAACTTACGTTGGTAATTCAACTTCTGCTTGAAATCAATCTTAGACATTAATTCCCCCATGCTAAATGAAACGATTATTTAGAATTGGAATCTGCGGTAAATAACTATTCAATGATACACTTGCCGGTTAAATCAGCCTGTTAATATAGGCATCAATCCATTAATAACAAACGAGTATGACACAATGAAAATAGGCGTAATAGGTGCAATGGAACAAGAGGTGACTTTATTGCGTGACCAGATTGAAGGTCTGCAAACATTGTCACGAGGTGGATGCGAAATTTATACCGGCAAACTGAATGGCGTTGATATCGCCTTGTTGAAATCTGGTATTGGTAAAGTTTCCTCCGCACTTGGAACCACCTTGTTGATTGAGCATTGCCAGCCAGATATCGTGATTAACACGGGTTCAGCCGGTGGCCTTGATCCTAACCTGAAAGTGGGGGATATCGTGGTTTCCGAAGAAGTTCGCTACCATGACGCCGATCTTACCGCTTTCGGCTATGAGCCGGGACAAATGGCGCAATGTCCAGCCGCATTTATTGCTGACGCTAAATTGATCGCCCTGGCAGAAAAATGTATCCAATCCCTCAACCTGAACGCCGTTCGTGGTCTGGTTTGCAGCGGCGATGCCTTTATCAATGGTTCTGAGCCATTGACACGCATTCGGGCTACCTTCCCGAAAGTTGCTGCGGTTGAAATGGAAGCTGCGGCCATTGGTCATGTTTGCCATCAATATAACCTCCCCTTTGTTGTCGTTCGTGCTATTTCTGATGTTGCCGATCAAGAGTCCCATATCAGTTTTGATGAATTTTTAGTTGTCGCAGCGCGTGAATCGACGCGGATGGTCAATGCCATGCTGACCGAACTCAGCAAACAGTAAGTCGTCATTTACAGTGGAGCATCGATAATGAAATCATTGTTGAAAATAATTCCCCATCGATCCATTTGGCTGGCATTCTTATTCCTTTTGTACAGCTTTTGGTCTGGTTTCAGTGCTCCACTTTATGCAGCAGCGTCCCGTGTTATTAGCCTTGCCCCATCAACGACAGAGCTGGCATATGCTGCGGGACTGGGCGACCGACTTATCGCTGTTAGCGCTTATTCCGATTATCCCGAAGCCGCTAAAAAGTTAGAGCAAGTTGCTGATTGGCAAGGCATCAATGTTGAACGGATCATCGCCCTGAAACCTAATCTGATTTTGGCATGGCGTGGCGGTAATCCCCAACGTCCTCTGGAACAACTCGCTGCTTTCGGCATCCCCATTTTTTATTCGGATGTGAAAAATGTAGAAGATGTTGCGTCAGAGCTGGAACGACTGGCTGCTTATAGCCCACATCCCGATATGGCTAAGAAATCAGCCACAGATATTCGCGACAAGTTCAATCAATTAAAACAAAAGTACGCCAACCTGAACCCTAAGCCCGTGTTCTTGCAGTTTGGTATGCATCCCATTTTTACTTCCTCCAGCCATACTATCCAAAGCGAAATTGTCTCCGTATGTGGCGGTAAAAATATTTTTGCTGATAGCCCTGTTCCGTGGCCACAGGTTAACCGTGAGCAAGTACTTACCCGCAAACCGGAAGTCATTATCATAGGCGGAACGGAAGGGCAAAAACAGCAGGTGGCTGATTTTTGGCGACCACAAATGAATGTCACTATTATCGCTCTGAACGATGACTGGTTTAGCCGTGCGGGACCGAGGGTTATTTTAGCGGCAGAACAACTTTGTAAGCAGTTAAATCGTCCCAATTAAAATAGCCTCCTAAATAAGAGGCCATTTATTGCAATAGTGAATTTTCCAATTAGACACTGAAAGAAGAGCCACAACCACAAGTGGTTTTTGCATTCGGATTGGCAACAATAAAACGGGAGCCTTCCAACCCTTCTGTATAATCCACACAAGCGCCTATCAGGTATTGCAGGCTCATGGGGTCAACAACCAATTCAACCCCTTGTTTCTGAATCGTCATATCACCTTCGTTAATTTGGTCATCGAAAGTGAAACCATACTGGAAGCCGCTACAACCACCACCGGTAATGTAAACCCGCAGGCGCAAATTCGGGTTATCTTCATCAGCAACCAGTATTTTGACTTTATTGGCTGCGGCATCAGTAAACTGCAAAGGCAATGCAGCATCATCGCTCATACTTTTACTCCAGTCCGGTTCTCCGGTAAAAATTCTCGGAAAGTTATTTTATGCTTTCTGATCAGTTAGCCGAGATTATCCAATACCTGACTGATTCGTTCAAGTTTTGTCACGTGAATGCAATAATCCAAATGATGAGAGGATATGATGATTTGGCTTCCCTATCGGGGTAATTTAGAATGGAATTCCCATATCCCGCTATTTTTCAGGAGCTTTTATTAATGAGCCAGTCCGAAACGCTTTACTCTCAGGCAAAACATGTGATCCCTGGTGGAGTCAATTCACCCGTACGTGCTTTTAACGGTGTTGGTGGGACACCTGTTTTTATTCAACGTGCTAATGGTGCTTATCTTTATGATGTTGATGGCAATGCCTATATCGATTATGTCGGTTCATGGGGGCCAATGGTTCTTGGACATAACCACCCGGCTATCCGCAACGCCGTCATTGAGGCCGCGGAACGTGGTTTGAGTTTTGGCGCACCAACCGCCGCCGAAGTGGAAATGGCAAAACTGGTCACTGAACTGGTGCCTTCCATGGATATGGTTCGTATGGTGAATTCAGGTACAGAAGCCACCATGAGCGCCATTCGTCTGGCTCGTGGTTATACCCACCGTGACAAAATCATTAAATTCGAAGGTTGCTACCACGGCCATGCCGATTGCTTGCTGGTAAAAGCCGGATCGGGTGCCCTGACTATCGGTCAGCCAAACTCTCCAGGCGTACCCACTGATTTCGCTAAACACACCCTGACTTGTGTTTACAATGACCTGAATTCTGTCCGTGAAGCCTTCGAAAAATATCCAGAAGAAATCGCCTGTATTATCGTCGAACCCGTCGCAGGTAATATGAACTGCATTCCACCGTTACCAGAATTCCTGCCGGGTCTGCGTAAATTGTGTGATGAATTTGGTGCACTGCTCATTATTGACGAAGTGATGACAGGTTTTCGTGTCGCACTAGGTGGTGCACAAGAATATTACGATGTTAAACCAGATTTGACATCTCTTGGCAAAATCATCGGTGGCGGTATGCCTGTAGGTGCTTTTGGTGGCCGTCTGGAAATTATGGAAAAACTGGCACCAACTGGCCCTGTTTATCAGGCCGGAACTCTTTCGGGCAACCCAATTGCGATGGCGGCTGGCCTTGCTTGCCTGAAAGAAGTTGCCCAGGTTGGTGTTCATCAGCGCTTGAGCGAACTGACTGACAAACTGGCGGATGGTTTAAAAAATGCGGCATCAGCAACCGGTATCCCCTTGGTTGTGAACCACGTTGGCGGCATGTTCGGTATCTTCTTTACCAATGCGGAAAGCGTTACCTGTTATCAGGATGTCATGAGGTGCGATGTAGAACGTTTCAAGCAGTTCTTCCACTTGATGCTGGATGAAGGCATCTATCTGGCTCCTTCTGCATTTGAAGCGGGTTTTATGTCCATCGCTCATTCAGAGGAAGATATCCAACGTACTGTTGATGCGGCAGCACGTTGTTTTGCAAAACTGCAATAAAATATTTTGCTTTCCCAAATCCCAGACGTCACTATTCGCCTTATCAGTGACGTCTTCACACCAAAGCCCGTATCGCCTGAATAGCTGACATCACCGCCAACACGCCAAGTAATATTAGCATTAACCAGCGAAAATGATGTTGACTGATACGCGATCTTAGGCGTGTACCAATAAAGAGAGAAAGCAGAGATAAAACCGTTAATATGAGTATCGGCCATAAATAGGTTGAAGAAAACAATTCGAACGCTTCCTGGCGTAACACCACTAATTGACTGATCTTGCCAAGTAAAAAGCATAAATTGGCTGCCCGTGCAATTTCATGGCGATCACTGCTCATTGCCAATAAACACATAATCAGGATAGGTGACATCGCATTGGTTGCCCCACCAATAATCCCAGCGGCTAAACCAAACAGCGACAAAATAATTGGATTGTCCGGCAAATGGAAATGACGGCTACGAGTACTGCTGACAATATAAAATGCAATGACACCACTCAATAATAATTGCAAGTAGGCCGGATTAATTAAGAATAAAAGTTTCGCTCCGATAAAACTGCCAATTAATGAAAAAAGTGCCAATAAGCCATATTTATGGAATACCTTACCAATCTTTCCACCTGAAATAACGCTTAAGATACTCACCAATAAAGTCGGCCATAAGGCTAATACCACCGCCTCTTTTAATGGCATAAATAGACTTAACGCTGTTGTACTGGCTATCGGAAAACCGATCCCGCTGATACCATGCAATAATGCCGCAGTAATAAAGAGTAAGGATAAGATAAGGATATTCAAAGTGTTATGCCCACTGATTCAAGATGTTTCGTTTTCCAACGATAATACATTTAATTAAGCTCCCTACTCATTTTCGAGTCGGGAGCTATATTTTATTATTTGTCAAAAAATTATCACTGACCAAACATCTCACGTAGCCAGCCAGGCGCTTCTTCTTCATTCTTCTCTATAGGCTGCTGTACTGATTGCTGGCACAGCTTCTGCGAATCATCAGTCCAAACCGGTAATACTCTGATACCGCTTCCTTCACAGTTGAAACTACCATCTTCATTGACTGACATATCCACAATCCCTTCCGGTGGACGGTTATTCAGTTCCAGTGGCGTTTCATTTTCCAGATAACGACGGTAAATCGTCAGTGCCCCCGTTGCTCCGGTTAAATTCGTCGGGCCATTGTTATCACGTCCAGTCCAAACAATCGCGACTTCTTTACCATCAATGCCTGTAAACCAACTGTCACGAAGATCATTGGTTGTTCCAGTCTTGCCTGCCAGGTGATATTTGCCATATTTTCCTGTCAGTGAGCGCCCTGTACCTCTCTCTACCACCTGCTGCATACCGTATAGCGTCAGATAAGCAGCCTGTGGCGGCACAACACGCTCTGCCTGTGGATAGCTCTGGTAAATCACCGTACCATCTTCAGCAATGATAGAGCGTAACGCAGAAAGTTTCGCCCGATTACCACCACTGGCAATAGTCTGGAATTCTTGTGCCATTTCCATTGGCGTTAGGTTAATCGCTCCCAACAACATAGAAGGGTTCTGTTGGATCTCTTTCGCAGGAATACCCAGTGCAATCAGGGTACTGGAAATGCGATCTAACCCAACATCCAGCCCCAAATTCACTGTCGGCACATTCATCGAACGTGCTAACGCGTCGATCAACATGACACGCCCACTGAAAGTACGGCTAAAGTTCTTCGGTTTCCAAGGCTTTCCGCCCGCCTGAGGGATAGAGATAGGTTCATCTGCCAGCCAGGTATTCAGGCGATATTGATCCGGTTGACTCAATGCGGTCAGATAAGTGGCTGGTTTGGCAAGCGAACCAATCAAACGACGGGCATTCAATGCTCGGTTAAATCCGGCATATTGTGGCTGGGAGCCGCCAACCATGGCACGAACCTCACCGCTGAAACGATCAACAACGACCATCGCCCCTTCTAAATCATCAATCTTGCGGGCTTTTCGCAGGGCAGAAACGCCCTCTTCAATAGATTTTTCCGCCGCATCCTGCGAAACAGGATCGAGGGTCGTAAATATCTTCACTCCTGATAAATCATTGACTTTATCGCCCATCTTTTCCTGCAATTCCTGACGAACCAATTGCATAAAGGCTGGCTGTGGCGTAATTACCCCACTTTTCGGTTTTACACCTAACGGACGGGCACTGAGTAGATCATACAGCTCTTGATCGATGATTTTTCGGTTTTGGAGGATTTTCAAAACGATATTGCGCCGCTCCAACGCGGACTTAGGATTACGCCATGGGTTATACCACGAAGCTCCCTTGACCATTCCCACCAGCAACGCCTGCTGATCCAAACTCAGTTCATCAACCGGACGCCCAAAATAGTACAAACTCGCCAATGGGAAACCATGGATCTGCTCATCACCACTTTGTCCTAAAAAAACTTCGTTCAAATACAATTCCAGAATGCGATCCTTGCTATAACGTGCGTCCATCAGCAACGCCATATAAGCTTCATTCGCTTTACGACTCAAGGTACGTTCGTTGGAAAGGAACAAGTTTCTCACTAATTGCTGCGTCAGGGTACTGCCCCCCTGAACCGTACGTCCTGCCGTCAAGTTAGCTAAAAACGCACGGGCGATGGAAAGCGGCCTGACGCCATCATGTTCATAAAAGTGCCGATCTTCTGTTTCCAGTAAAGTCTGAACCAGTAAATCAGGAAAGCCAGAACGCGGGACAAACAGACGTTGTTCACCATTCGGCGATTGCATCATTGTGATCAATTTTGGATCAAGGCGGAAAAAACCAAACTGGCGATGGTTTTCCATGTTTTCAATGCTGGCAAGGTGGTTATTATCAAAAATTAATCGTGCCTGAATTTGCTCTTCTTTACCATCAGGGAAATCAAATGGGCGGCGTAGCATCTCTATGCTATTCCCCCTGACTACAAATTCACCTGCTCGGGTCATTTTTGTCACTCTTCGATATTGCATACCTTCCAGCAGATGGATCATTTCGTCTTTGCTGTAATTCATGCCGGGTTCAAGATTGACCATCCGTCCGTACACGGCGGCCGGTAAATCCCAGACTTTTCCGTCAATACGCTCGCGAATTTTGTTATCCAGATAGAAGCCATAAATGACAATGAGTACCGCTAGCACAATAAAGATCTTTAGCAGCAACCATAAAAACCAATGCCCTCCTCTTTTAGGTGGGCGGGACTTAGGACTACGGGCGTTCTTCCCTTTTTTAGTCATGACTTCATCCTCATCATCGTCATTAAAATCATCATTTTTATCATAGTCATCCCGCCGATCGCGTTTGTTAGATGTTTGTCCACGACGAAGTTCAGATTTTTTACCCTTGCGTCCGATTGGCTGACGATCATCATCAGACATACCGAATTCTCCAAATGTTTATTAATTAACTGAAACAATTACATCTGTTTTTTCACACGCCTGGTCGGTGCCGTGTTGGCAGGATCATCAGGCCATAAATGTTTGGGGTAACGCCCTTTCATCTCTTTTTGCACCTCACGATAAGTTCCCTGCCAAAACGCGGCGAGGTCTTGCGTGATCTGTAATGGACGATGGGCAGGAGATAACAACTCAATAACAACCGGAACCCGTCCTTTCGCCAATACTGGATTTTGCTGCTCTCCGTACATTTCCTGCATTCTCACTGCCAGTGCAGGAGGTTTATCATGGAAATACTGGATAGTGATCCTGCTCCCAGTTGGCACAGTGTAATTAGTAGGCAATTCATTATCCAGTATTTGCCGTTGTTGCCAATCAAGCAATCCCATCAAACAGGAGGACAGCTCAATCTGGCGCAAGCCTTTCAAGTCCTCAACACCATCCAAGGCAGGAAGCAACCACTGTTCAAGAGAGTCCAACAACGCTTCGTCATCAACCGCAGGCCACTCCACCTCCGGTAACCATTCTGTCGCCCTTTGCAGGCGAATACGCAACTGTAACGCTTCCTGTGACCAATTCAATGCCGACAATCCTTCCTGCCTGACCCAATTCAGCAAGGCTTCCTGTAATTCTGATGCCGAAGGTTTTGCCAATGGCTGGGCTTTGACAATTAATCGCCCACATTGCAAACGCTTCCACGCCCGTAACGAACCTTTACTATCATCCCACTCTACGGTTGTATACTCAGTAAACAGAAGAGGGTGTCGCTTTATGGTCTGTTCAATCTCCAACGGGCAGGCAAGCAAAATCCGTGCATCAGGATGGCTGCTTCCCTGCTGTAACGTAGGGATCACCAACCAGGCCTCTCCCGAAAGCGGCTCTTCACGTTCCAGTGCTACCCCTAAGCCATTAGCTAATTGAAAACGCCCAAGATTATCGCGGTTTTTGGCTATCCGGTCTGGGAAACCCTGCACCAATAGTTCAGGCACAAGATCCAATCTGAGATTTTCAGGGTGGCTTATCAGATGATTTGTAAAATTCCTGACGAGCTGATTGGCTCGTTGCTGCCAATGACGTTGATTCGTCGTCATCCAATAGAGAAGATCAGGCTGTCCACGACGCGGTGGTTCTTCCAAAATGGCAACCAATTTCGCTGCCGTTATCAATGCTGCACAGCCTTCGCCTTCTTTACCTTCGCTCTCCTGAGTTGAACACAGTATTGCAGCCAAACGCGGTTCACTGCCGAATTCTGCCATTTGCCAACCACGGGAAGTCAGTTGCTGGTTGTCGTCCAACGCTCCCAGACGAAGCAACAGGGATTCTGCAACCGCCAATGCGGGTTGTGGTGGATTGTCCAGCCAATGAAGGTGGGTGCTATCACGGCATCCCCACTGCAATAAAGAGAGCAGTAATCCACTTAGATCTGAATGTAACATCTCCGGCTCGCTATGCTCTCTGGCTCTTTCTGCCTGATCCTGACTAAATAAGTGCCAACAGACACCTGCCTCTAATCGCCCAGCCCGCCCTGCTCGCTGAACCATAGATGCTTGGCTGATGCGTTGAGTAATCAAACGCGTTAGACCAGTCTTCGGTTCAAATCGACCAGATCGCTCCAGTCCGCTGTCTACCACTAGGCGGATACCTTCAATCGTCAAACTGGTTTCTGCAATATTGGTGGCGAGCACAATTTTACGCATCCCGACAGGCGCTGGCGTTATTGCCTTGCGTTGTTCTGCCAACGACAATGCACCATATAATGGACACAATAGCGTATCGTCATTGATCTTGCCTTCCAATTGCGACAACACCCGCTGAATTTCACCGATACCGGGCAGAAACAGCAACAACGATCCCGTCTCCTGCTGCAATAATCGCAATACCGCCGATGCAACTGATTGTTCAAAAGATTGATGAGAAGGAAGTGGATGATATGACCTCGTTACCGGATAACTGCGCCCTTCTGACACAATCACCGGCGCATCGGGTAATAAAGCAGAAAGGCGCTGGTTATCCAATGTTGCCGACATTACCAGGATACGCAAATCATCACGCAACCCTTCCTGTACATCCAGCAGCAGTGCCAATGCAAGATCGGCCTGTAAGCTACGCTCATGAAATTCATCAAGAATGACGAGAGAGACACCACTCAATTCAGGATCTTGTTGCAGCATACGCGTCAGAATCCCTTCGGTCACAACCTCAAGCCGTGTTGCAGCACTGACTTTGGTTTCCGAACGCATCCGGTAGCCTATAGTCATACCAACAGGCTCATTGAGTTGTTCGGCAAGACGCTCAGCCACACTACGTGCAGCAATACGCCGTGGTTCCAGCATAATAATGCGCCCCGACAACTGCGCCTGCTGTAAAATTGCCAATGGCAATCCGGTCGATTTTCCAGCTCCCGTTGGTGCATGTAATAACACTTGCTTCGATGTTTGCAATGCAGCAATAACGGAGTCCACGACGTTATAAATGGGTAATAAGTCACAAATGGGCAATGACAAAGGATCACCATAATGAATTAACTTTCAATGGATGCCATTGTAGCATTAGCGCCTTTGATTTCATTCGCCCACCGGTTATGAAGGAAAGTTTATGGAATTTTCACCGCCCCTAAAACCTGCTACCTTAATCCGCCGCTATAAACGCTTTCTTGCGGATGTCCTCACGCCAGAAGGTGAAATACTCACTATACACTGTGCCAATACGGGTGCCATGACAGGATGTGCCACGCCAGGGGATACCGTGTGGTATTCCACATCCGATAATCCCAAACGCAAGTACCCCAATAGCTGGGAACTAACGCAAACCCAAGATGGTCACTGGATTTGTGTCAACACCCTCAGAGCCAATGACCTGGCCTATCAAGCTATTGAAAAAAATACCATTTCAGAATTATCTGGATATGAGCACATGAGTCGTGAAATTAGCTATGGAAAAGAGAAAAGTCGTATAGATTTATTGTTACAATCAAAACAAAAGGTTAACTGCTATATTGAAGTCAAATCAGTCACATTGTTACAGGAAAATTATGGATATTTTCCTGACGCTGTCACAATTCGAGGGCAAAAACATTTACGTGAGCTATCATTGATAGCACAACAAGGCCAGCGTGCTGTTTTATTATTTGCTGTTTTACATTCTGGCATCAGTCAGGTTGCAGCAGCAAAACATATTGACCATGATTATGCTGTTCTTTTGGAACAAGCATGCCAATCAGGGGTCGAAGTAATCTGTTATAAGGCCAGCATGACAGAAAACGGGATGGTTATAAGTGACAAATTACCTTTCGTATCAATGGGATAATTTGTAAACAAATCATACTGACGAGAGGGGTTTTGCAACATATTTAGGCAGTAAACATGCCTGCCTTCACACCATTGCAAAACTAATGGCAGGAACAATTGCCAACCTCGCAGTCATCTGCTATTTATAGCGGCCTATTTTTTTCCCCCTCTTGTCGGGGGGTCGTTTGATAGTGCGTGTGTAAGGAGAAGCATTATGCAAGAAGGGCAAAAACGTAAAACCTCGTCCTTGAGCATTCTCGCCATCGCTGGGGTAGAACCTTACCAGGAAAAGCCAGGCGAAGAATACATGAACGATGCCCAGTTAAAGCATTTCAAGCTGATTCTGGAAGCATGGCGCAATCAACTCAGGGATGAAGTAGACCGTACTGTATCTCATATGCAAGATGAGGCAGCAAACTTCCCTGATCCAGTTGACCGTGCGGCGCAAGAAGAAGAGTTCAGTCTTGAATTACGTAATCGGGATCGTGAGCGTAAGTTGATCAAAAAGATCGAAAAAACGCTGAAAAAGGTCGAAGAAGAAGACTTTGGCTATTGTGAAGCCTGTGGGATTGAAATCGGCATCCGCCGTTTAGAGGCTCGTCCAACAGCCGATTTATGTATTGACTGCAAGACGTTGGCCGAAATTCGTGAAAAACAAATGGCTGGCTAACCAATAGGGTTAAGTACGGCGCTAAATGCGCCGTATGCCCCTATGTTGAATCCACTATGACTCAATCTGGACATTCCTCGTTATATATTGGGCGGTTTGCTCCATCTCCTTCCGGCGATCTCCATTTTGGTTCTCTGGTAACTGCACTAGGTAGTTATCTGCAAGCCCGTGCCTGTCACGGAAAATGGCTGATGCGTATTGATGATATTGATCCCCCACGGGAAATTCCCGGAGCAGACAAACGGATATTGCAAGCTCTTGAGCATTATGGGCTTTACTGGGATGGTGAGATACTCTATCAATCTCAGCGTCATGACGCTTACCGTGCCATCCTCGATCAATTAAAACAGCAAGGAGATAGCTATTACTGTACCTGTACCCGCCAACGCATCCAACAACTAGGTGGTTTTTATAATAGCCACTGCCGACATTTACCTCTGCCAGCTCACAACGCTGCAATTCGTCTAAAACAGCACCATCCGATTTATGGTTTTTACGATAAATTGCAAGGCCATATCACTGTGCCCACGGAAATGGCTGAGGAAGATTTCATTATTTATCGCAAAGACGGTTTATTTGCCTATAATCTTGTCGTTGTTATTGATGATAACTATCAAGGTGTCACTGAAATTGTCAGAGGAGCGGATTTAATTGAACCCACGGTTCGTCAGCTGTCTCTATATCAGCATTTAAATTTTGCAACACCAGATTATGTGCATTTACCTCTCGTGCTAAATAAAGAGGGAAATAAACTTTCTAAGCAAAATCATGCCCAGCCGATCCCATTGAGCGATCCAAGGCCATTGCTTATTGATGCGTTATCATTTTTAAATCAGCCCACTATCGCAGGCTGGCAGGATCTCACGACAGATCAACTGCTACAGCAAGCTGTCGTCGGTTGGAATATAAACGCGGTTCTGCCAAAAAAACCTAGCTAATAGACTAAGTTAAATAAAGTCTTTCTATTGGTACTGTAAGCATTCTCAAAAAATGTCCAGTAAGTTATGATTGGCGGCTGTTTTTTGTTTTAATTGATCAGTCACTACCGAGGTGTACCATTTTTAACCGAGTAGCAACTTTCTGCCGTAATTTATTAATCCGCGATCACAGAACAAAGCGCGTAACACCGGCAGTCAGTGAAAGGCCAGTCACCGTATCTGACCATTCTGCTCAAACAGAGAGCAGTCCTCTGCGTCAACGTCGCAGAGGGAATCATTCATCTTCATCACATGCCGAAAACGACAAAATGAAGAAAAAATCCGTCAGGGCAATACCTTCGGACTCCCCGATCACGGTGATCCCACGCGACCAGCACCCAATTTCACGCAAGGACATCAGTGATAATGCCTTGAAGGTTCTGTACCGCCTAAATAAATCAGGTTTTGAAGCTTATCTGGTCGGTGGTGGAGTTCGTGATCTACTACTGCACAAAAAACCCAAAGATTTTGATATAGCGACCAACGCTACACCTGAACAAGTTCGCCAACTGTTCCGTAACTGTCGCCTTGTCGGACGTCGTTTTCGCCTTGCCCATATCATGTTTGGCCCTGATGTGATTGAAGTTGCCACCTTCCGCGGGCCACATGATCAAATTGAAAACAATGACCGCAACCAGTCACATAAAGCCCAAAGCGGCATGTTACTGCGGGATAATATTTTTGGTTCAGTAGAAGAAGATGCTGTTCGTCGCGATTTCACGATCAATAGCCTCTATTATGGCATTGAAGATTTCTCACTACGGGATTACGTTGGTGGCATGGCCGATCTGAATGCAGGTATCATTCGCCTGATTGGTGATCCAGAAACGCGCTATCGGGAAGACCCCGTGCGTATGCTGCGGGCTGTCCGTTTTGCCAGCAAACTGGATATGACTATCGAGCCAGCTACCGCTGAACCTATCCCGCGCCTTGCATTTCTGTTGAAAGATATTCCAGCAGCACGTCTGTTCGAAGAATCTCTGAAACTGTTACAGACAGGACAGGGTTACAAGACTTATAAACTGCTGCGCGAATATCATCTGTTCCAGCCATTATTTCCGCTTATTCAACCTGGTTTCACCCAACGTGGTGATTCGTCAATGGAAAAGCTGTTGACACAAGTGCTGAAAAATACCGATTTTCGCTTACAAAGTGACAAAAGAGTGAATCCCGCGTTCTTATTTGCGGTCATGTTATGGTATCCATTGATTGAACATGCGGAAAAATTGACACAAGAAGGCGGATTACAGTATTACGACGCCTTTGCGTTAGCAATGAATGATATTCTTGATGAACAGTGCCGCTCTATTGCGATCCCGAAACGCCATACCACAACCATGCGCGATATTTGGTTGCTTCAGCTTCGCTTGCCGCGCCGTCAAGGAAAACGAGCAAATAAATTGATGGAACATCCGAAGTTTCGTGCTGCATATGACTTACTAGAATTACGCGCCAGCATTGAACCACGCCATGAACTGAAAGAACTGGTGCAGTGGTGGACTGCATTCCAACAATCAACTTCATCACAACAGCGCGAAATGATATCCGATCTGGGCAGCGAACCCATTCGCCGCAGGACACGCCCCCGCCGTGGTGGACGCGTTCGCCAGAACAGGAATAACGGTTATTAATATGACTCGAGTCTATATCGCCATTGGCAGCAATCAGGCCGATCCTTTGCAGCAAGTCAATAACGCACTTGCTGCCTTAAGCAAGATC
Organism: Xenorhabdus sp. TS4; assembly: GCF_014467265.1. Taxonomy (NCBI): domain Bacteria; kingdom Pseudomonadati; phylum Pseudomonadota; class Gammaproteobacteria; order Enterobacterales; family Morganellaceae; genus Xenorhabdus; species Xenorhabdus sp. TS4. The sequence goes on from NZ_NKHQ01000024.1 coordinate 211,321, forward strand.
CCTGATACCATTTTTGTGGTGCGATCATCTTTTTACCGAACCAAACCAATGGGGCCACAGGATCAGCCAGATTACCTCAACCTTGCCGTTGCATTGGAAACCCAATTACCTCCAGAAGCATTGCTTGATCACACCCAAGCAATCGAACTGGAACAAGGACGCGTTCGTAAGGACGAACGCTGGGGGCCAAGAACGCTCGATTTGGATATCATGCTGTTTGGTAATCACATCATCAACACCGAACGCTTGACGGTTCCCCACTATGGGTTAAAACAGCGTGAATTTATGCTTTATCCACTTGCAGAAATCGCACCAGACCTTGTGTTTCCCGATGGAGAATCCCTGACAGAGCAATTAAAAAAAGTTCCGGAAAATGGCCTGATGCTTTGGTTGTAGCTTGTAGTAGAAAGTAGAGAGGCAACTTAAAAAATAGAGGGTATAACTATTCAGGAGAGAATAATGATGAAACCAACAACTCTGGCTGATTTAAGTCAGTTAAAAAAAGAAAAGCGCAAATTTGCAACTATCACAGCTTATGATGCCAGTTTCGCCCACCTTTTCGCTGAACAAGGCATTAGTGTCATGCTCATTGGTGATTCACTCGGCATGACCATACAGGGGTTCGACTCTACCCTGCCGGTTACCATTGAAAATATCTCCTACCACACCCGAAGTGTTCGCACTGGCGCCTCTCATGCTTTTCTCATCGCAGATATGCCTTTCATGAGCTACGCAACCCCCGAACAAAGTTTTGACAATGCGGCTGCACTCATGCGTTCTGGTGCCAATATGGTCAAAATTGAAGGTGGAGACTGGCTATGTGATACCGTCAAAAGGCTGACCGAGCGTGCCGTCCCCGTTTGCGGCCATTTAGGTCTGACACCACAATCAGTCAATGTACTCGGTGGCTATAAAGTTCAGGGGCGTGATGACTCCTCAGCCCAAAAGTTATTTGACGATGCTATTGCTTTGGAAAAAGCAGGTATGCAACTCCTGGTGTTAGAATGTGTTCCGACTGCACTGGCGCAGCGTATCACTGAAGCCCTGGAAATTCCGGTTATTGGCATTGGGGCAGGCAATATGACTGACGGTCAAATTCTGGTTATGCATGATGCCTTGGGTATCACCGCAAGACCACCCAAATTTGCCAAAGACTTCCTCAAAGAAACTGGCAATATAAGGGATGCTATCCGCCTATATATTGAACAAGTAGAAAGCGGCGCCTATCCCGACCAGGCACACTCATTCAACTGATTATTCCCCAGCATGACGACGAATTAAAGGAGTACAGCAATGCTGATTATAGAAACGATCCCAATTTTACGCCGGGAAATCCGTCGCTGGCGCCAGGCGGGCAAGCGTATTGCCTTCGTTCCCACGATGGGAAACTTGCATGATGGTCATATGGCGTTAGTTGATACCGCCAAAGCACAGGCTGATGTTGTTATCATCAGTATCTTCGTCAATCCGATGCAATTTGATCGAGAAGACGATCTGGTCAATTATCCTCGAACCTTGCAGGAAGATTGCGAAAAACTAAGCCGTCGCAATGTCGAGTTGGTATTCGCCCCTAATACTAACGAGATGTACCCACATGGTTTAAACGGCAACCAAACTTTTGTTGAGGTACCAGAACTCTCTTATATCCTTGAAGGTGCCAGCCGACCAGGACATTTCCGTGGCGTCACTACCGTTGTCAGCAAATTGTTCAACCTGATCCAGCCCGATCTGGTTTATTTCGGCGAAAAAGATTTCCAACAATTACAGATTATCCGCCAGATGATTGCCGATATGGCTTACGATATTACATTGGTTTCCGTGCCGATCGTCCGTGATAAAAATGGATTGGCGCTGAGTTCACGTAATAGTCTTCTGTCCGCTGAAGAGAAAAAAACTGCGCCTTTGCTGAACAAAATTATGCAATCTATGGCAGAAAGGCTGAAAAATGGCGAACGGGATACTGAACGACTCATTGAACTGGCATCTGCACACTTGCGGGAAGAAGGCTTTATGCCGGATGAGTTATTTATCCGTGATGCAGAAAACCTGATGCCATTAACGGCACAAAGTAAAAAAGCCGTGATCCTGATGGCTGCATGGTTAGGGCAAACAAGACTGATTGATAATCAGCAGGTTGATTTGGCTGACTGATTTTAATTGTGGGATATATGTGTGTCCCTCACTCCGCCGCAATCAACGGCGGAGTATTATATTTTGGCTATTAAGTTCTTAGCCCTCGCCCTGATTCAATGAGATACCAGGCCAATGCATAGAATCCAACAATAAAGATCCCCAACATACCTAATGTCATCGCCAGAGAAACATCCATAATACCGAGAAAACCATAACGGAAGCCGCTGATCATATAGACGATCGGGTTAAGCTTTGACACTACCTGCCAAAAAGTAGGCAACAGGGTAAGGGAATAGAATACGCCCCCCAAATAGGTCAACGGAGTCAGAACAAATGTTGGGATGATACTAATATCATCGAATGTTTTCGCAAAAATGGCATTCAATAGCCCCGCCAATGAAAATAGGATCGAAGTTGCCAGTAAAGTGATAACCACCATTCCCCATGAATGTATCTGCAACGGTACGAATAATAGGGAAACCAATGTCACCAGAATGCCAACGCATACCCCACGAGCTACCCCTCCCCCAATAAATCCAGCAATGATGACATGGGTTGGAACCGGAGCAACCAGCACTTCTTCAATGCTGCGTTGGAACTTAGCACCAAAGAAAGATGAAGAAACGTTAGCGTAAGAGTTGGTGATCACTGACATCATGATCAATCCAGGCACAATAAACTGCATATAACCAACTCCCCCCATTTCGCCAATGCGGGAACCAACCAGGTTGCCGAAGATAACGAAATAAAGGGACATCGTGATCACTGGCGGCAATAATGTCTGTACCCAAATACGACCAAAACGGGTAACCTCTTTAATCCAAATGGTTTTCAGAGCCACCCAATATAGTTGGATCATTAACTATCTCCTTGATTACTATTGGTTAATCCGACAAACAGCTCTTCCAGACGATTCGCTTTATTACGCATACTGCTGATTTGTATACCCTGCGTACTTAACTGGGAGAAAACATCATTTAATCCCTGCCCACGTTTTACATCCACTTCCAGTGTTACTGCATCAATCAGACGGTAGTCGTAGCCTTCAACAACAGGATTTGCTTCTTTTGGTAATAAATCCAGCAAGAATGTTTCACTTTCAAGTTGGCTAAGCAGGTTTTTCATGCTTGTGTTTTCCACCAGCTCGCCATGTTGGATAATGCCGATGTTTCGGCACAACATCTCAGCCTCTTCAAGGTAGTGAGTCGTCAGAATGATGGTAGTTCCCTGCGCATTCAATTCTTTCAAAAATTCCCACATAGATCGGCGCAGCTCAATATCTACTCCCGCCGTAGGTTCATCAAGAATTAACAATTTTGGCTGGTGCATTAAGGCACGGGCAATCATTAAACGCCGTTTCATACCACCAGATAAACGAATTGCCCGCTCGTTGCGCTTTTCCCATAGATCCAATTGAGTAAGGTAGGTTTCCACCCTCTCCTGTGCCACATTGCGCGGGACACCATAATATCCCGCCTGGTTTAATACAATCTGAATCACCGTCTCGAATGGGTTGAAATTAAATTCCTGTGGAACAAGGCCAAGCTGCCGTTTGGCATTAACGAGATCCATATCGATATCGTAGCCAAAAACCTTGACCTTACCCCCACTTTTATTAACCAAAGAACTAATAATACCTATCGTGGTGGATTTCCCTGCACCATTTGGCCCCAAAAGCGCGTAGAAATCGCCTGCTTCTACACGCAAATCAATTCCTCGCAGCGCTTTTATTCCACTCTCATAGACTTTCGTGAGCTGCCTCAATTCCAATGCGTAAGCCATAAGTAAAAAATACCTTTATTATTTGCTATTTCTGACTGCTGAAAAATAGAAATTATGCCATTATTTTTCCCCTATTTCTTAGCAATGGTAGGGGGTAAAATAAAAAACATTCTTCAATTAAATGTTAAATTCTCAATTAATGTCGTATATGATTCTATCTCAAAAATGTTATCAGGCTATTAGTTATGATGAGAAAAATTGAAGAGCTGTTTGCCAGGAACAAACAGTGGTCAAAGTCCGTAAACGAAGAAAACCCAGTTTTTTTCAAAGAATTATCAAAATCGCAAAAACCTCATTTTCTGTGGATAGGCTGCTCTGATAGCCGAGTACCTGCCGAAAAACTGATTGATGCAGCCCCCGGCGATCTTTTTGTTCATCGAAACGTCGCTAACCTCGTTATCCATACCGATTTAAACTGTTTATCTGTTGTACAATATGCCGTTGATGTTTTGCAGGTTGAACACATCATCATCTGTGGTCACTACGGTTGTGGTGGTATTGAAGCTGCCGTAGATGGCACTGAATTGGGCTTAATCAATAACTGGCTGCTCCATATCCGTGATTTGTGGTACAAACACAGTTCCATGCTTGGTGAGTTACCTCCTAACGACAGGCTGAATCGCCTGTGTGAATTGAATGTCATTGAACAGGTTTACAACCTTGGCCACTCAACCATTATGCAATCCGCATGGAAACGCGGGCAGAAAGTGATGATTCATGGTTGGGTATATGGTTTAAAGGATGGTGAATTACATGATCTGGATATTACAGCTGACAGCCGTGAAAAATTGGAACTTAATTACCGTCAGGCTATTTCCAAGTTATCCCAGACAAAATAGCAGATCGAAGGACAACCTATTAATTATAAAAAACAAATGGCAGCAAAAAAGCTGCCATTTGCTTATGCCGAATTGATTATTTCTGTTTGTCGCAAAAATTAATCTTCTAACAGGGTGACATGCCCGATATAAGGCAGATGGCGATAATGCTGTGCATAGTCAATGCCGTAACCGACGACAAATTTATCTTCAATTGAATAACCAATCCACTCAACTGGAACATCGACTTCGCGACGAGATGGTTTGTTCAACAAAGTACAAATCGCCAGTGAATTAGGCTCACGCAACGCCAGAATCTCGCGGATTTTGTTCAGTGTATTGCCTGAATCGATAATATCTTCAACGATCAACACATCTTTACCACGAATGTCTTCATCCAGATCCTTGAGGATTTTCACATCGCGGGTAGAACTCATCTCATTGCCATAGCTGGATGCAGTCATAAAATCCACTTCGTGGGGAACCTGAACTTCACGGCATAAATCTGCCATAAAGATAAATGACCCTCTCAACAGGCCAATCAATACTAATTCACGATCGCTATTACGATAGTGCTCTGTAATCTGTTGCCCCAGCTCAGCAATACGTTGCTTAACCTCCTGCTCGGAGATCATTACTTCTACAATATGTTTCAATTTTCACATACCCATTTGTTTTAAAACAATAAACTCATCTTTAATTATGTGATAAATCACCAATATTGATACACCGAGTGATATACAGTTAGTCGCACAAAGGCGGACACATAAGCAAACATGAGAACAAAATATTTGCGGAGTATACCAGAAGGTATCGATTGCGGTAAAAGAGGAAGCTGGGCTTAGATGAACGTCTATCGACAAAAATCATCGTCAGTGAGTAGGTTGGTACACTGAACGTTTCGATCTTATGAAGAGGTTGCAGTGTATTTCGTCGGGAGTTATTGAAATGGCTGTTAATTGGTATCCCTACCAGTGAGAAGATACCCCGTTACGGTTATCTTCCCTGTGACTTCAAATTGCAGTCAGGCTATTGACTTATTGCGAGCCTTACGCTCAATGAGTTGACCATTAATATCAAAATAGCGACTAGGCCAGATTTCTGAGGGATGTAATTCGAGACGCTCCGCAATAATCCATTCGCCTTTCGGCCATGGTCTGCTGAGCGTATTTGCTAGTGTAGATGAACTGAGGCCAGATTCACGAGAAACAGCCGCTAAGGTTGTACCGCGTTTACGTAATGCAGCGATGATATCGGCTTGATGCCAGTCGTTTTTGGTATTGAACATTCCTGCTACCCCTTCCATTAATTAATATTGATGGTGGCGATTCAAACAGGGTTCTCACAACTGGGAACTATCTTCCAGCGAGGCCGAAGCCTCCCCCGTCTGAACCGCCATTGAAAGGGCGATAGCAGACACACTGGCAGAAACTTCCTACCAGTGGATAGTTCTTTACAAGGGTGAGAATCCTTGACCACTAGATTTTGCTAATGGCGGGGCTACTTTAACTGATTGGTTTATCTGGTTCAATAAGCGAACCAGTATAAACGCTTAACTTTTTACGTCATATCCTATTAGATACCTCAAGGTTCTATTGCTGTTTGCACTTGAAAATTTGCCATGTGTCAAAATTCATCAGAGACTTTTTCGTTCTGTTATAGTGTGATTAGTGCGTTTTGTTAGCGATGGGAGAACTTATGATATTTCGGAAAAGTATCGTTTAGACGTCCATGTCCAGATTGGTATGAGGTCAATACATGGCTACAAACCTTGTCATCCTTTTGGCAGTTCAGGCCACACAATATCAGGCGCAGTAGAGCAATCAATTCTACTGAGTAACACCCTGTATTTACGCCATTCTATGAGTATGGCTTTCTCTTCATCTGTAGCGAGGCTTAAATCAACGGCATCCTGACAGATATCAATTTTTTCATTAGCTGCTCTCAGTAACTCCTGTTTTTGAAATTCAGCATGTTTTTTTAATTCATCTACCGTTAATGGAGGCAATGGAGGAAGTTTTTCCCATGTGGGCAATCCGTCATTTCCAATGATCCGAGTTTTGCCTATTGGTGGTGTGGCAGTGTATTTTTTGAAAACCGATTCATCAACATCAATTCCATCATTAGGCCATATACCAGATTTTATATAATCCTATTTCAATATGTATGGATAAAATTCATTATTAGAATATTGATATTTCATAAGAATTATTCCATCAATATCCAATCGCCAACCACATAACAGATTGTTTTGTTGGTATATTGGGCAATTCTCCTGCTTTGATCGGACGCCTCATAGGAATTGCAGCCCATGTATTACTATTCATATCTGATGCTAAATGGAATAGTGCAGTGGATGGATCTGAGACACCCCATAGTGTTACAAGCATACATGATAGCTCATGAGGGAATGGTATAGGGAAATGAGCATCAGCATAAAAAAATCCTTCATTTTCCCTTGAAAACCAAGATCTACCATATTGGATAATTCTACCATCAGGCATTTTGAACCAATTAGCCCCTGACGTGAAAAATGACATATCCGGTATCTGGTTAGGTCCATTTCCTATAGTTCTATAAACCAGTTCTGATAAATCTAGATTCTTTACAAACTCTGCTTTATCAGGAATATCTGCGCCGTTCTGTTCTTTTGACAAACGAGTGTTAGCATTATCATTTGCTACCTTTATTGCTTTAGATGTTGCTGCATGAGTTTCACTATCGCTACAAACATCATTACTGAGAGTGACAAAACCTCTATCGTCCAAAGTTGCATAAGGATGATTACGACTTGCGGCATGTTCTTCAATTGCTTCTTTGATTGCTTTTCTGACATCGTCCATTGTCGGAACTACTACGGAGCTATTACTATCTTGAGTACTCATAATTTATTCCCTCATTTAATCAACAATACACATTGCTAAATAACATGAAGGCGGTGGGATACTTCTCCGCCAGTGAACATCAATAAAATCGGTTCATCAATATTGGAGAGTACGGCTTGATTTCATTCAGTGGATGAGTTGCATGTTTTAATGGCAGGATGACATAAAATAACAGATGAATAATTAATCAATTTCATCAGATGACTGATAAAACTTAGTAAAATATCTCACCTTTTGAGCATTTGATTTAATTAAACCCCATCAAAACTATCCAGTCTCTGCTGTTGCTCTTCACTTAAGTTAAACGCAAACTCTTTATGCTCCACCTGCCATGTCCCAAAGCTCATCAGAAACGCAATTGCAGGATCTATCTTATTGGCGGATTTCTTCTTGTTCGGTTTGATATTGGCGTTCGCGTCTGTCTCCATCACGACATTAGACATCGCCCACACCAGTACCGGATCGCCGTTGTGACGAATGATTTTACGGTTAACGAACACCTCAGCAGATTTCGCTACTGGGCTAAAACGCATATAGGTTTGCGGAAAGGGTTCAACATCAAGCCCCGCGCCTTGTAATTGGGTTCGTAGGTGAGTGGCGTTCCATGTATCAAAACCCACCAGCTTGATATCAAAGTGCTGGCTGTCTTTAAGAATATCATCACGGATACGATCATAATCAATGCAGTCGCCTACAGTGGTGCGTATCCAGCCCATTTTTACCCACTGTCGATATACAGCGCGATTCTTATTGGCAGGATTCTGTAGCTGGACTTCGGGCAGATAATGGCGGGTCAGCAATAACATTTCATTATCCGATGCCGCAATCTGCCTGCCCTCATGCCTTCCCCTCCGCTTGTTTCTTGATTTCCACTGTCTGTTTCCATGCCTGACTAAATTCATCGCCACCAGCACGGGGCGATAATCCCTCCCGTTCACGGGCTTCATTCGGGCACATGACACCGGATTTAATCGCCGTCTCGTAACTTTGGAAGCGTTCTTTCGGATTTGTTCGCAGCAGGTCGGCGGTATCAAATTCCACTTGGTAACGAATGCCGCGTTTCGGTGATGCCATCAGCAAAGCAGCTTTGATTTGTTGCTCAAAATTAGCCAGCCACGGGCGCATAGTGATGGTCAGAAAGGCGCGGGACGCTTCACTAAAGTTGCTGTAGATGCTGTTCGAATACTCTTGCAGAAAGATCGGACTGACGTTGAACATACGGGCGATATCTTCAATGGTGAAACGACGAGACGCCAGCCACTCGGCATCTTGGTTACTCATGCCTAATTGTTGATATTCCATGCCACCCTCAAGAATGGGCGTTTTCCCAGCATTGCGAGCGCCTTTATAACGTTCGAGGGCTTCCAGTGCCTTATTTCCCTTGATGCCATCCAGCCAGTCAGCGGCTTTAATCATGCCTGCTGCCATCATGCCTTCTTTCATAATGCTTGCCCCGTGGCGCTGTTGTGCCAGACCTAAGCCCAATGTTTCACGGCAAATCGTGACAGGCGAACGCCCTAAAAAGCCATCTTCGGTGGCATAACGCAAATGCAATACTTCTTCCTGTAGATAGGTTCTGATTTTGCCGCTATAGGGTTCGGTGATGGTGTAGGCAAATCGGTGATCGGATAATCGCTGTGGGACAACCGCTGACGGCGGGTAAGGGTGTAATGATTGTGGCTGTCCGTCTTTTCCCCAGACGATGACTGCATACGCATTGCCATTTAACAGGCAATGGCGCATTAGCGTTCGCTTAAACTGAAATGGGGTCTGGCAGTCATTCGGGCATTCATTAAGCAAATAATCTACGGGATGATCACTCAACCATTCGCGGGATTCTTTGCCGTGCAGGTGCTGAATCCGATAGAGATAACAGGGCATGGTGGCGACCGCTTCACTAATCACTGTGACGGCATTCATCACGGCAGGTAAACCCTCGGCGGTTGAGGGGGAAACATGCTCGCCGGATTTGGTATTAGACATACCCGCCAGAGAAAGAAACTCATCAATACTGATACTACGAGTCTCAGCGGCTTTACGCTTAAAAGGCCACATAACTACACCTCAGACAGTTGCAGCCAGTAATGGCGCAAATCCACATTGCAGGGCTTGGCTGCGTTTAATGAGCGTTTGGCAATTTCAACGCCACTTTCAGGATAGGCAGGCAAACTGGTGATGGTGATTTCCCGAAGTTCGGCTTCTAAAACAGTTCTGACATACGGTGTTTGGCTGGTATCCCACTGATCTTTAACGGCACGAAAACCAAAGGACATACCGGAAATATCACCCCGTTCAACCAACGCCAGTACATCGCGCCCCAATTGGGTATCAGGCGGGGTTAACTCAAAGCGTAATCCGGTGGCATCTTCGGCAAGCTGCAATGTACCAGACGTAGTACGGCCTAACAGGTTCATGTGATCATGCTCATACAATGCCCTGACATCTGCACTCGCTGTTAAGCTGGCACTAAATGCATTCGGGGCGAACTGTTCGACAAACTCATCCCACAAGACTTGTGATCGGCTGTTCCACTTAATCACATAGCCTGTCAGTTTCTTATCACTGGCAGAAAGTGATGCCGTTCTTAATTCAATATTATTCATTCGATAGACTCCAAGACTACAAAGGGGCATCGTGCCCCTTGCTATTAACCCGCTTTAGTGCCTTTGATTTCCAGCACCTTGATTGCGTTGGAGTCCACCAGCCCACCACCCAAATATTTATCAGTATGTACCTTATAGAATCCCGGTTCGGTGATATTGTCAGGACGGGTACGAGTGCCCGTTTGATGGTCAACGATGAAGTAACCACGTTTGAAATCCCCCAGAGCAATGATGTTATCCGGCATAAATTCGAGATAATGGATAGGCAAGCCCAGCAACATATCAGGATCACCCGCTTGCAGACGTTCGCGCCAGATGTAATCTCCATTGCCGTTTTTCAGCTTCTGCACCTGAGCCGCTGTTGTCGAATTCATCACCCAAACAGCATTCTTACGGGATTTGTTCTTGAGTAGGAATTTCAGGTTGATGAGGCTATCGGCTTCCAGTTTGGCAGCATCCAGCTTTTGCAGTGTACCGAACGCACGTATCTTGTCGGCTTGAGTATCACGGGGATACGACAGGAAGCCTTTTGCTTTCTTGCTGCCGTCACCACTGACAAGATCGGTTTCTTCGGTATCAACAAAGGTGTCAGCGATTTCTGAGGTTAACCAGCCCAGAATATCGACATCGCTAAAATCGATGATTTCTTGGGTAGTCTTAGGATAAGCATAGATAGGAAACAGTTTGATGCTGACTTCTTCCATCTTCGGCGTGGCTGTCTCAGCGCGTACCTTGCCTTCTTCCCCGTGGGCAACGGCTGCGCCACCGACCGAAACAAGCTGTTTGTATTCGTTGCTGCGCGTGGTCTTAATCGTACAAATCCGGCGCATGACAGACTCATCAGCTAATTGCTGCATGATTTGTTTGTTCAGCTCAGGGATAACGGTATAGCCACCGTCTGCCGGGATACCCGTAGACAGGTAACGTGTTTCCCCAGTCAGAATATAGTGACGCAGCTCGTCATTACTGAGTGTTTTATTGGTCGGCTGGTTTTTCCCTACCTGATTACGTTCTTCATCAGACAACACCTCATAACGAGCGATTTCTGTATTCAGGGTATCTGATTGGCTGCGCAGCTCGTCGAACTGTTTGGCTTCATCGGGATTCAGTGAGCGCTTTTCGTCTTCGGCTTTGGTAAGCAGCGAACGCATTTGATGAGTTAAATCGGCTTTTTGCTGGCGTAATTCGAGTAGTTTTTTCATGGTGTTTTTTGGAATAGTTATTTTCTTTAAAACACTATTTAACACCGTGAAAAATAATAAAAAAGCCTCTGTTATTTAGAGGCTAAACAAGGGGAAACATGAAGACAGAATATTTACAAACTTTTTCATTTACAAAGTGATAAATTTTTTACGTAGGTTGTTGGTGACATCCACGATATTTTATCACATGTAACATACCCCTCGTTTTTTAATTTATAGCTAACATACAAAGATATAGGAAAGCTAATGAAAAATGATGCAATCATCAACATGCTCAGGTATTTAACAATTATCTTATTATATTTTGGCAGCCTGTCGAATATAAAGAAAAAAACAGAACCTGATATGGAATAAAACAATAGAGGGGAAGATATAAAACCTATAACAACAGAGCTAGAAAATGTTATTTCATCCTCCATAAGGATTAATGAAAAAACACTTTTACTCACTAGATACATCATAAATGTGAGAAATAATAAAAGTATTAATCCAGCTAATGCTTTTAAATATTTGTTATTCACCTGATGTTTCCCATTGTATTAAAGAAATATTGTAAATCGGCTTCCCGTGTTCTTGGCTTTCTTTTCATTTCTTCTTTTAGAAATGCTATTACTTTATCACTTATTCCATATTGTTTATCAAGAACGTCTAAACCATAAGCTACCACAATTCCAGTAATCAAAACTATTCCAGCAACAGCAATAATGCTACCACCTACAATAGCCGTCGCTGTTAAAAGTGTACCGACAGCCCAAGAAGAAGCAGCAACAATAGCGGTTTTAGCCATATCCATTGTTATGTTGCCAATAAAATCAGCTAAGGTATATTCATCCTTAAAAATACTTTCTATTATGCGATATCCAATAGAAAAAATAATACAAAATCGAACACCCTTAATAATACTTGCATTAAGGCCTTGTTGTCCTATTCCCATTGCTAACATTTGGGGATGGCTAGCACCATATCGTGTTCCCCTGACGAGACGTCTAAGGCCTGCATGACCTGACAGGTGAATATATTTTTTTCCATTTTCTCCCATATAGGTTTTTGCAGTAATGCTTAACCGCTTGAATTCTCGGCAAATGTCAGAGAACCCAAATGAGTCATAGATATTTCCAGCATAAGTAGAAATAGGATCTGTGATAGAAAATAAAGACCAAGCTGGTTTTTCTTTATGGCGTTCTACTTCTGTCCCCCTTGCAAAGTCTTCGCCATAAATTGGATTTCGTGGAGGACTAGGATTAATATCTTCGATAATACTTTGAGCTTGAGCCAATGTGAGCACATAGTGATATTGGGTATTATCACTTAATACCTTTTCCAATCCTATAGAATCAAAAAACTCATGTTGAGGGGTTAACTGGTTAATTCCCACTTTCCCATTTAAGTAATCGCCAAGATAGCCATCCCAAGTAGGGTTATAATTTTTGCGCCTTGTCATTTAATAAAATCTCCATATTATTTCATTTTGAAATTAGTATGATGGTAATAAAAATAACTTTTCTCAGGGTGCTCCCCTAAAAATCTTTTTAGAGCCATCGATTGTGCATGTATAGCAATTAAGACGGTATTCACCAGCTATACACCTGTTCACCTAAATTTTCCAACTATGTATAAAGTGCATAATAGATGTACATTTTGGTAATAATTATACATGCTATTTTTATATTTAATATCATAAAAATACAGGGTTTAATGCACCGATTGTATAGTTAAACCTCAAAAGCTATTATGGTATCGTACTGAGATATCTATGCTCAGGCATTTTTTCTATAGTCACTTTGGATATTATTTCAATTGAATTAATCAACCATGAAAGTGATTTGTTTTCTAACATTAATGGGAGAGCTATAGCTCTTCCATTATTTAAATTAATATCAATTTAAATAAAAATCATCTAAATATTTATTTGCCTTTTTTACTAATATGTTACTTGGTGGTGTTAATTTAAAGATGAAGATAAATAACATCAGACCATAAAAACCAAAAGTTATTGAAGGATATATTAGAAATTTATTTGAAGAAAACATAAATAATAAAGCATCGACAGCTAACGCCACAAATAAATAATAAGAAGATCGTCTATTTTTATTTATCCTTGTTTCGTCTATGTTTAACCTAATTCCATCCATATGCAAATATTCATCAAAGATCTTAAAATATTTAACATTTGAATAACCATCAGGATGGGATTTAAGTATTTTAACAACTTAAACTTGATTATTGCAATTTTTTACACCTAAAACTCTTTTACAATATAAGCGTTGCTTTTCTTTTTCAGCCAAATCAGAAGTGTCTTCATCAAATTCGTTATCATCAATAATTTCTTTTAATTTTTTAGGTATTCTTTCATCCAGAGAAAATAACCTATCAATAAGTACATTAGGATCTATTTGAAACATCCAAAAAATGAATTTAAAAACTAAAAATATAATTAATCCAGAAGCAATGCCATAATTTAATAATGTAACAATAAGAGATTCCATAATTCTTCCTTTTTACCATCTACTTTTCTACCAAGAGAGTCCTCTAAAAACCTTTTTCGCCCTCTCAGTTATGCACCCTATACGCAATACTCTGAAAGCCTTGCTACATCTGGCTTTACGGTAATTAATATGATATTCACTGACTGTATCCTCTGTTCACCCTCCTTTTTTACCCTAATGAAGAGAATGTATATTTGATGTATAGCTAAGAAATAACTATACATCTATTATTTTCTTTTAAATACAGATGGATACTTAAAATGATGCAGGGAATGCAGACTTAAATTCAAAAAGTTTATAGCGGGGATTTAAAGCCCCGGCATTCAGGCAATGACGGCAACCACTCTTCGGCTTCTTCCGACAACTCAACGTTATAAGAGTAACCTTTCTTGGTTCGCATTTTCCGATACTCCTTTTTGTATTCCAGCATAATTTTAGGTAGCGATTCGCCGAACTTGGTCAGTGTCAGAGGGCGTTCAAAGCCGTGCGCTTCCATAAAAGAAAGATACCAACTTAGCAGCAACAAAGACAGCGATCCCTTTGGTTCTTGCTACTAAATCCAGCCCATCGCCATGATTTGGTTCATCACACTGGCGGCAATGCCAGTCGCCATGATGGTTATCGTCGATAAAGTGGAAACGATCAGTGCCACCACATATCGGACAAGCACCGTGCTTACCCTTTGCGGGAACATCAACGCTACAAGCAGGTAACAGGCTTTGCCAACGATTGATGGCTGATGTTTTAACTGTTCGAATCACATCTAACGGGTGGCTTTTCTGATTATTATTTCCCTGACTCATGATCACTCGTCCTCTCCATTAACTGCCACATAAAGCGCATGGTAAACTTCCTGATTGATATCACAGGCCAGTGAAAGCAAATCATGTAGCTCTTCCGAACAATGCTGGCTGGCCTGCTCAAGAATGATTTCATATAAAGAGGTACATAAGCCCGCACGAAATGAAGCCTGACCTAACGGGTCGGATTTTCTGTATACAATGCAATTTAATAATTTATTCATCGGTGGCTGTGGAGCATGTTTCAACAGGGCGCGGTGAACTTCCTGATGAATGCCGTGTGCCAATGCAATCAGGTTATTTAAGTTGGTTTCGCAGCGTTCATCCTTGGCTTTTTTGGTAATGTACGTGAAAAGTGAAATCCCCAGACCTGCGCGATACAGCGCCTGTTTTAGTGAGATAGGTTTATTACTCATGGTATGCCCCCTGACGTGATACGAAGATCAGTGAGGACATACCAGCCAGCCGCTGAGTGCCGGATGCAATTAGGAATGTAAATTTTAGGCGAGTTTGGTTAGACTGTGTATCAGCCATAGCATTAGCTCCGATAATGTTGTGGTTAAACGCCTCGATAGTGTTGGTAGCACTTCGGGGCGTTGCTATTTTCTGCCTTGAATTCATCAAGGTGTATTTCACTTTATCCTTGAGCGAAATAAACGTCAATACTTTTTCCAGTTTACTTTTTATGTATAATGAAATACACCAAATCGTAGAGGATTCAGTAATGGCAACTGGTGCAAAGAATGCAAAATCACAAATGACTACTGTCCGCATACCACATGAAGTCATGGAGGATATGGAACAGGTTAAAACCAATGGTGAAAGCAATGCTGGTTTTATTGTTGCTGCAATGAAAGGTGAGATCAAACGCCGCCAGCGCAAAGCTAAATCATCATCGGAGTGAGAATAATCAATTAACCCTCTTAAAGAGGGTTGTCTCTCAAATTGATGGCTGCTTAAGCTTAAAGAGCCTCTATAGCTAATATCTACCATCACGCCCCCTATTCCCCAAAATTAAGTTGCTTTTAGAATGAGTTAGGCCGCTGCCAATCAAGACAGTTAATTTTTCCATGATGTTATTCTTTAATTGGAAGATTTACGGCTATATGGGTTATTTATATTTTCTACTATTGGCGGATTACGTACCCAATGCAGTAGATCACTAAGCAACCAAGCACAAGAATTGCGGCCTAATGGCTTACGGGCAGGGAAGCGGCCTTCATTTTCCAGTTTCCATGCTGACGTTCTGGAAATAGAGGTGATGTGCTGGCGTTCCTTTTCACGTATAAGACGATCGTAAGGTTCGCCATATTCAGAAAGGATAGCGCGGCGTTCTTCTGGTGTAGGAGTACTGTATTGAATGGTCATGTTACCCTCACTGTTTAATTGTTTTTGTGAGGGTATTTTACTTAATAGAAATTATTACGAAAGAAAGGCACATTTGTTACGTATATATCACAATGGTCATGCACAGAATGAAACTCATTAATTTCCATTATTGAGCTGCCCTTAATATAACCACATTTTCATAATTACCCGCCAATACATCTAATCGCTCACACCACTTGTTTAAAGCGTCCAGCTTCTCTGGTAGGTATTGGCTCTTGTTATATATAGCCATCACACCCGGTAATGTATGACCTAATAACAACTCAACAATATGGGGAGCTATGCCAATATTATTCAGCCCTGTTGAAAATGTTCGGCGTAAATCGTGCAATGTCCACGGTTCTGAGTGTTTGAAATCTTTATAGAGCCTACGTCCTTTTAATGATACTGATGCACGAGTTCGATCTTCACCCAATAATAACCCTGATTTACCCGTTTCTTTTTTTAACTCCATCAGCCAAGGTCTAATCGCCTCAGGAATTGAGCGCACTATTTTTTCACGGGTTTTGCTATGCTCTTTAGGTACTGTCCATATCCATGATTCAAAATCCCACTCAGGCCAACGAGAAAGCCTTGCTTCCATCGTTCGAGCACCAAACAAAACCAGAATTTTTAATAACCTCAAATAGTACGGATGCTGCTCATTGCCATATGTGCAACGCCAGACATCGGTTAACTCAGAATCAGACAAAACGCGATCACGCTGTCCTGCTGGTTGTCCTACGTCTTGAATGGTGAGAATAGCTAAAGCATCACTTGTGGCATAACGTCGGACTTTGCAAAACCTTAATGCTTGCTTTGAAATCTGAAACATTCTCCCAGAGGTCATAGGCTGTTTTTCACTTATTTCATCGAAACAGGTTACCCAGTGACGAGTTTCACACCGTGCAAGGGGGTAATGCCCCAATCGAGGGTAAATGTGTTTTCTTAGCTGCGCTCTTGTAAGTTCTTCATCCGTTCTTTTTGTTCGCGCATAATGCACCAGCCAATATTCTAATGCGTCCTCTACAGTTACAGGCTTTAGTGTTTCTTCTTTCCCTAATTCGAATTCTGTCCGGGGATCGAAACCTTCCGCTAGCCATCTTCTACACTGATCGCGTTTTTCCCTTGCCACTTTTAGGGAAATGTCAGGATAACGCCCCAGAGTTAGACGCTCTAACCGACTGCCTCGCCCACCATGACGATATGCAAATACCCAACTTAGTTGTCCACCTTTGGAGGCTTTAACACTTAATCCTTCACCATTTGCAAACATAGCCGGAGCATTTCTCTCAGCACCTAAAAGAGCTTTTAGCTTTTTGTCACTTAGCTTGTTTGTACCCGCCATTTCCTTACCTCAAAACATGACTTTTGAGTGATACACCGAGTGATACACCGTTCATTGCAACAGTCAAAAAAGACGCATAAACACTCAAACACAAAAGTAGTCTATTTGATTGATATCATAGGATAAAAAGGCAGGATAATGAAAGCGCGTAATAGCATAAAAACACGATGTCTTTTGCTTCTACAATATGTTTCTTCATTAATATAACCAGTTGATTTTATTCTAAATAATCACAAGTCAAACCAAAAAATGAATGTGACTATTTACATACCGCTCAATAGCATAAGCTTCATCGAGCGCATAAAATAACACTCTCTGCCATCAGAACAAACCTGTTCGTTAACATACAACCCAATTTTCTCACTGGCAGAAAAAACGGTAATTTTATTAAAATGAAGCAAATAAAGTTTGGCTAACAAAGATATTAATATGTTAATTTAAGTAAAATAGTAGAAAATCAGTATAATAGAAATTATGCAAAAAATTGCCTTATTCGCGTACATTCTGGCTCTGTTTAGTTTTGCTCAACCTGCAACAGCGCTGTCTGAGAATGAAGCTGAAGATCTCGCCGATCTGACAGCCGTCTATATCTATCTAAAACATGACTGCGGCTATAGCCAAATCCCAGATTTTCAAATTAAGCGTACAATTATCTATTTTGCCCAACGTAACAAGTGGGATCTCAGTAACTATGATAGTCAGTTAATGCAAGAACTAAATCAATTAGGTTACAAAGATTTAAAGGGAATCAACCTGCCTCATGAGGTTAAATGCCGTTCTCTTGCAAGGAACTCCCTCAGCCTACTCTCTTATATAAAATAATTCCTTTTGAATACTTCCAAGGTTAATTTCATGTTGAAACTAAGTGACAGCAATGTAAATTATTGGCTACTATGTGCAACCAATGCCGATGAAGATCACAATGGAGGAATAGCGGAACATGTCACAAAAAGAAATTTGGTATGAAACGTTGCATCCCAATTTCGGTCAGTATTTCGCTGTTGAAAACGTGCTTTATCACGATAAAACAGAGCATCAAGATCTAGTTATTTTTGAAAATACAGAACTAGGCCGCATCATGGCACTTGATGGTGTGGTTCAAACCACAGAGCGCGATGAATTTATCTATCATGAAATGATGGCCCATGTACCACTATTTGCTCATGGCCAAGCCCAAAAAGTGTTGATCATTGGCGGTGGTGATGGCGGGATGCTGCGTGAAGTTTGCCGTCATCACTATCTCGATAATATTACAATGGTAGAAATTGATGCTGGTGTAATCGAATTCTGCCGCCAATATTTGCCGAACCATAACGCGGGAGCCTATAATGATCCCCGTTTCAAGCTGGTGATTGACGACGGTGTTAATTTTGTCAAAACCACATCTGAAAAATTTGATGTCATCATTTCTGATTGTACTGATCCTGATGGACCAGGTGAAAGCCTGTTTACTTCTGACTTCTATGCAGGCTGCGCTGGTTGCTTAAACGAAGGTGGTATTTTTGTCGCCCAAAACGGTGTCTGTTTCTTTCAGCAGAATGAAGCCGTTAACAGCTATAAAAAGTTAAGCCACTATTTTACTGACAGCAGTTTTTATCAGGCAGCCATTCCAACCTATCACGGTGGGATCATGACATTTGCATGGGCAACCCAAAATTCTGCCTTGCGTCAGGTACCTCTGACAACGCTACAACAACGCTTTGAAGATGCGGCCATAACCTGCCGTTACTACACACCTGCCGTACATGCAGGAAGTTTCGCACTGCCGCAATACTTACTGAATGCCCTATCTGATCCCCCATAAACCGGGAGGTGAACTAAATTGCGCAAACTGAAATTGCACGGCTTTAATAATCTGACAAAAAGCTTGAGTTTCTGTATTTATGATATCTGTTATGCAAAAACGAAAGCCGATCGCGACAGTTATATCGCGTACATTGATGAACAGTATAATGCAACCCGCCTGACTGAAATACTCAGTGAAACCTGTTCAATTATTGGTGCAAACATTCTTAATATTGCTCGTCAAGACTATGACCCCAAAGGAGCGAGCGTTACCATTCTGATTAGTGAAGAACCCATTTCTGCCAAACGGGTGGATAATACGGAAAACCCAGGCCCACTCCCTGACTCTGTCGTCGCCCATTTGGACAAGAGCCACATCTGTGTGCATACCTATCCAGAAAGCCATCCAGATGATGGTATATGTACCTTCAGGGCAGATATTGAAGTATCAACCTGTGGTGTTATTTCTCCCCTTAATACTCTGAATTACCTGATTTATAAATTGGAATCTGACATTGTAACAATGGATTATCGCGTTCGTGGTTTTACCCGAGATATCAATGGCATAAAATACTACATTGACCATGAGATTAGCTCCATCCAGAATTATGTGACAGAAGAAATTCAATCTCAGTACCATATGATTGATGTGAATATTTTTCAGGAAAATCTCTTCCATACCAAAATGATGCTGAAAGAATTCGATCTGAATGAATATTTGTTCAATACCACAGCGGAAGAACTAAGCGAAATGGAAAAGAGAGAAATCACCCGTTTACTTAAAAAAGAGATACAGGAAATCTATTACGGCCGAAATTTACCCGATCTATAGATAATTGTATTCGACCTGATCTATTTGACTGGCAGAATATCAGTCTGCCAGTCATTCATTTTTTATCAAACATAGCATTCTTTATTTTGACGGCACACCTAACTCAGTGCTTGTGATAATTTTAGCGCCATAAATTGTTTTCAAATAATCAAGGGCGGCTCCATGATCAACGCCAGGAAAAACAATAAAGCATATCTGATGATGCAATAATATCGCTTCCTATATAGAAAAATATCCAATATTTTTTATAGGAGAATCTAGCATAATTCCCCCTACAAAGGGATTATGGTAAAATTTTTTTCATATCATTCACCATAAAATAACACATGAAATATAATAATGAAAATATATAAAATAACAGTGTAATTTCTTTATTAAACCCACCAGTTTCATTTAATAAAGAAAAAACACTATTTAATATCAATAAATATTTTTATTTTGTTATTGAGAATTAATAAAAACAGAATTCATCATTACGATATGGAGGTATAGAAATGGAAATAATAATAACCAATTGAAATCGATATGATTTAGCTGCCTTAAAATAAATTTTGTTATCTAACTAACAAATTTAGTTTATTTATTTGCATGAATTTTATTTTATGAACATTATGATATCTAAATGATTTATAATAAAACTCCCTACAACATACAATAAAAATGACTATAAAAATTGCTCTCATTGATGATCATGTTGTTGTCCGTTCAGGTTTTGCCCAATTATTGACACTTGAAGATGATATTATAATCGTTGGTCAATACAGCAGTGCCGATGAAGCATGGCCGGATTTACTAAGAAAAACGATTGATATCGTCATCATGGATATCTCCATGCCCAACGAAAGTGGCCTACAACTTCTGACCCGGCTTCGTCCCACCGGCCCAAATTTTCGTACGATCATGTTAAGTATTTATGACACTGCTGCGCTTGTACAAAGTGCGCTAGATTCAGGTGCGCGAGGTTATTTGACAAAATTTTGTGGGCCAGAGGAATTAGTACAAGCCGTCCGGTTAGTCCATCAAGGAAACATTTATCTTTGTGCTCATGCACTGAAAGCACTTCGCCAAAAACCTCAAGAAATTACAGCACTACACGCTCTGACACCAAGAGAAAGAGAAATTTTTACCTTATTAGTCAATGGGAGCAGTGTAAAAGTGATTGCTGAGCAACTTGAACTTAGTCACAATACAGTTCATGTTCATCGAGCCAGAATTTTAGATAAATTACAATGTAATACTACTATTGATCTAGTTCATTATGCCCTCAAGAATCAAATCATTATGACGAGTTAATCAATCAATGAATGAAAAATTTCTCTTCATTTTACAATCACTATTCCTCTGTCTATTTTATTCACTGATTTGGATTTCATTATGGGTAATTAGTTTTTATTTTCACAATAGTGGATTACAGGCGACACTATTTTTACCCCAAGGGATACGTTTAGTATTTATGATTTTACTGGGGCGGCGTTATCTTCCAATCCTTCTGATGAGTGAAACCAGTATATTGCTATGGCTAAAAAGCGAGCAACTTATTATATATCCAATCATTCTGCTTTCACCATTTATTAGTGTGATCACTGCACTAACTATTCAAAAGATATGGTGGAATTATTCTCTTTATTGGCAACAGCTTTCTATCTTGTTGGCAGGCGTTATCATTAATAGCCTTTTACAAATCTTGTTTTTAAGCTTTTCGTTGCCCGATCAAATCAGCTTTATTTTTCTCTCTTCCTTAACTGGCGGATTTTTACTCTCCCCATTCATCTATCTGATTTATGTTTATTTATATGAGAAATATTGGAAGAATCAGCATACTAAAGCTGATATACCCGATCCACAATTAAGAATATCCTTGCTGATATGGTGTTTCCTGTTTAGTTTTCTGGGAATAAGTGGCCAATATCTTCTATCCTCAGAAATAGAATGGTTACTATCAATTTTAGTCTTTATTCCTAATATATTTATGGCTTATCATTATGGTTGGCAAGGCGGTGTTCTCTCCGCATTGTTAGGAAGTTTACTCGTCACTTCTGCCCGTCAATTCAATGGTTCATTCAGCGAATTACAGGAATTGGAGATTTTTTTAACCACTCAGGCTTTATTAGGGATAGGGCTTGGTATTGCCATCAGTCGCCAGCAACAATTGGCAGGTAGCCTAACCTATCAAAAACAGTTGGCAAATAATTTAAACCGTTATCGTGAACGATTAGAAAAAGAGTTAGCAACACGCCATATTTTGATGCAAAAATTAGTACATACAGAAGAAGATATCCGTAAAAATATTGCCAGAGAACTTCATGATGCCATTGGACAAAATATAACTGCCATTCAAATTCAATCTATGCTAATAAAACGAACTTCAACGTTAGCATTAGCTCATAACTCTGCCGAACAGATTAATCACCTCTCCCAACAAATACATCAAACAACTCGTCAACTGCTGCGTGAACTTCGCCCACCTGCACTTGACGAAATGTCTCTTGAGCAATCAATTAATCACTTAATAAATGAGTTTGCTTTTGAAGAACAAAACATTTTCTGCCATTTTGATTACCAGTTACCACACACTCCCAGTGATAACACGATCACTCTGACACTTTATAGGCTGATTCAAGAATTACTGAACAATATCAGTAAACATGCTAACGCCAACCAAATAAACATTACATTAAAGCAAAAAAGAAATTTAATCGTACTTCAGGTTGGCGATAATGGTATTGGTATTATTGATGATAAAAAAAATACGGGATTTGGGCTTAAGGGTATTGAAGAACGTGTCCGGGCGCTTGGAGGCCATTGGAGGCTCAAAATCCAACAAGGAACCCATGTCATTATATATTTACCAATAGATTCAGGTAGTGATACTGCATAACAAAGTATCCTCTTTGGGACGACTAAAGCAACAACGACTACTCGTATCTTTTTTATGGAGGCACTTATGCAAGGCACCAGCCATGAGCAAATATCACAACATTATCGTTATTGGCGAAGCCATTTGCTCATGTCAATGATTATAGGCTATGCCACATTCTACCTAACTCGCAAAAGTTTAAATGTAGTTATGCCAACCATGCAGCTGGAATTGGCTCTTAATAAAACTGATATTGGATGGATAACCAGTTTATTTTACCTTGCTTATGGCAGTTCAAAATTTTTTTCCGGCATTTTTCATGATCATACTGGTTATCGCTGGTTCATGGGGGTAGGGCTATTAATGACAGGAGTACTGAATATTATTTTTACCTTCTGCTTATCACTGCCTTCCTTACTATTTGTCTGGACATTGAATGGCTTTTTTCAGGGATGGGGATGGCCAACATGTGCTCGACTTCTCACTCACTGGTATTCTCGTAATGAGCGAGGTTTCTGGTGGGGCTGCTGGAATATATCCATCAATATAAGTGGTATTTTTCTGCCATTGTTGTCTGCACTTTTAGCAAATTATTATGGTTGGCGCGCTGCATTATTCGTTCCTGGACTCATTAGCATTGTGCTTGGCATTTGGTTATGCCGGAGAATACGGGGAATTCCACAAGAACATGGTTTACCTAGCGTAGGGCATTGGCGACAAGATACTATGGAGCTACGACAAGAACGGTTGTCTTTACCCATGCCCATAATAAAAATCTTAAAGGAAACCATTTTATTCAACCGTACCATCTGGCTCCTTGGTTTTTCTTATATTCTCATCTATTTCATTAGGATCGCAATTAATGACTGGGGTAATTTATGGTTATTAGAAAAACATGGAGCTAATTTACTGAATGCCAATGCCACTCTATCACTATTTGAACTGGGAGGGTTATTAGGTGCTCTTTGTGCTGGATGGGGCTCTGACTTATTATTTCGCAGTCAACGTACACCAGTGATTCTACTATTTTCTCTCGGTCTTTTCTTTTCTATGGCCGCGCTCTGGTTAATTTCTATAAATAATTA
The DNA here is from genome assembly GCF_014467265.1 of Xenorhabdus sp. TS4. NCBI lineage: Bacteria > Pseudomonadati > Pseudomonadota > Gammaproteobacteria > Enterobacterales > Morganellaceae > Xenorhabdus > Xenorhabdus sp. TS4. The sequence goes on from NZ_NKHQ01000024.1 coordinate 235,305, forward strand.
TTTACTATTATCTCTCTGTATTTTTAGTATTGGTTTTTTTGTATTTGGTCCCCAGATGTTAATTGGCCTTTCAGCAACTGAACACTGCCACAAAAAAGCGGCAGGTACGGTAACTGGATATTTAGGATTGTATGCCTATTATGGTGCTGCAATTGCTGGTTGGCCATTAAGCCAAATCATTGACCACTATGATTGGACAGGCATGTTTGCCTTGCTGACTCTTGCAGCCGCTGTGATGGGGTTATTACTGATGCCAATATTAATGACTGACGTCAGTAAAGAGTATAAAACATACTGATAACAGAATTACCTCCCTGTAGTGTTCAAGTAAATTGAACACTGCACTATTAAAACAACTCTATATTATGAATACAATAAAATTTGCAGATCCACAAAGCTCAGGTACATCCGATACATTACTGTATGCAGGCATTGCTACCCCCATTACCGCCATTTTCGGGTTATTGATTGCCTATATCGTGGTACACAGCAATTCCGCGGCAAAAAAATCATTGAGTTCACTACCATGCTCTGTTTTGCCGTTCCCGGTACAGTAACAGGGATATCTTATCTCCTGGCTTTCAATAACACGCCATTCTATATCACGGGTACAGCATTCATTATCATCATCTCCATGACGATGCGAAATGTACCCGTTGGCATTCGAGCTGGTATTGCAGGACTTGGGCAAATTGATAAATCACTGGATGAGGCCTCTCTCAGCCTGCGAGCAGGTTCAATGAAAACAATTTTGCATATTCTGCTACTACTCTTACGTCCCGCTATTTTATCTGCATTGGTTTACAGCTTTGATGATGGTGACTGGCATGGATAAACGCTGCTATTGCAAGTTAATGCTACTCAACTGCAACCAAAACATAAATCGCTTGTTCTGCCTATCAAATCATCAATAAACCCTGTAAAATCAGCTATGCTTTCTAGGTATGTCACACCGCAAAAGACCATTCATTTCACTTCTAATAAATAGGTTTTACTAATGCATCAGTCTGATGTTGTTAATCGCTCTCTTTTTTCGTTAAGTTGGCCGATTTTCATTGATATCTTTCTGCATATGGCGACGTTATTAATCAATACGTATATGGTCAGCCATATTTCTTCTGCTTATCTTGCTGCAATGGGAGTGGGTAATCATGTTTTTGATCTCTTTATTACAATTTTTAACTTCATCAGCGTAGGTTGCAGTGTTGTCATTGCACAATATTTGGGATCAGGGAGACGTGATAAGGCTAGTCAGGCTATTCACATTTCCATTGCTTTTAATTTTGTGCTGGGTTTCAGTTGTGCTCTGATCACGGTGTTCTTCGGTTATAAGATCCTGCATATCATGAACCTGCCCGAAAATCTGATGAAAGATGGGTTCGCTTATCTGCATGTTCTTGGTATCTGTCTGATACCCGAAGCGATTTCGATTATTCTGGCAGCCTGTATGCGGGTTTATGGAAAGTCAAAATCGGCCATGTATGTCACGCTAATTGCCAACCTGCTTACCATTGTCGGCAATATGATCGTGCTGTATGGATTCTTTGGATTGCCTCAATATGGACTCGAAGGCGTGGCTTGGTCTACGGTATTTGGTCGTACTGTCGCTGTTATTTTGCTCTGCGGATTACTGTTTTGTGGTTTGAAGATCAAGTTCGAGCCTAAATTGTTCGTGAACTGGTCTAAGAATATATTGGGCAAAATCCTGCATATCGGCTTACCCGCCGCAGGTGAAAATTTGGTGTGGATCCTGCAATATATGACTGCACAGGCGTTTATCGGCCTGATGGGTGAAATGTCTCTGGCCGCGCAAACACTGTACTTCCAGCTATCTCTGTTCATTATGTTGTTTGGCATCTCTATCAGCATTGGCAATGAGATTATGGTAGGTCACCTTGTTGGGGCAAAGCGTTTTGAAGATGCCTATCTTCGGGGGCTGAAAAGCCTGAGAATTGGTGTGATTGTTACTGTAGGCATCGTCTTAATGTTCTGGATTTTCAGGGAACCGCTTCTCTATGTCATGACGGAAGATCAAAAGATTGTTGAACTTCTGTTACCCTTGTTCCTGCTCTCAGTCTTTTTGGAACCAGGACGTACTTTCAACATTGTGATGGTCAATGCCCTACGTGCTTCTGGTGATGCCCGTTTTCCACTCTATACCGCGTTGATTTGTATGTGGGGAATATCTATTCCCGTCGGTTATTTTTTGGGTATTACCATGGGTATGGGGATCTTGGGGATCTGGATAGGGTTCTTCTGCGACGAGTGGATCCGCGGGTTAGTGAACTCTTGGCGTTGGAAGTCTAAAAGATGGCAAACCAAGCGATTGGATGTCTAATTAAAAAATAACAGCAAAAAATGCCATAAGTCTATTTGTGGCATTTTAATTTCAATCAAAGGTGGATTCAACTAATAAGTGCAATGGTAACTTGAACAATTTTCTCATTAAGAATTAAAAATAATTCACCAAGTATTTATCTGATAATTTAATTTCAGGACTGTTACGAAATAAAAATAAAAAAATTGGGCTGTTTCCATTTTATTTTTATCAATGACACGATTCTATTCTTTTTTATTAATCCCAAATCCATCGTAAAATAAGGCTTACCAATTAGGTATTGATTTGTCTTTATTTCTCATCGGAAAGCAGGATTAAACTATGCATCACCCCCTTTCACTAGTAAAAAATTCTAGATTAATCCCCTGAACTACAGCATAATATTAACGATAAAAAGGATTTAATCCTGACAAAGTGTTTTCGACAATTTTCTTTTTTGCGCAGTTTCCCTTTGCAATTTCTTCTTCATGAAGAAGTTGTTCTCCTTGAAATCATTGACTATTAGCACACGATAATTCACTTACTAAAAGATATGAAAACAGCAACAAAAAACAATGATGTCACGCCACTGTTATCTCCATCGGCCAAACGCGCCAACATGACGGAGGAGGAGTGGAAAAAAGCAATAAAATTCGACCATACCGATACTGGCTGGGTCATTATGAGTATCGGCATGGCAATCGGGGCCGGAATTGTTTTCTTGCCTGTTCAGGTTGGATTGATGGGATTGTGGGTTTTCCTGCTCTCTTCCATTATTGGTTATCCTGCCATGTATCTCTTTCAGCGGCTCTTCATCAATACCCTTGCAGAGTCACCAGAATGCAAAGATTATCCTAGTGTTATCAGTGGTTATCTTGGTAAAAATTGGGGCATTCTGTTAGGAATACTCTACTTTATTATGCTGGTGATCTGGATGTTTGTTTATTCCACCGCGATAACCAATGATAGTGCTTCTTACCTGCAAACATTTGGGGTCACCGATGAATTAATGTCGAAAAATCCGCTTTATGGATTGGTATTAATCTGTGTATTAGTCGCCATCTCTTCCCGTGGTGAACAATTACTGTTCAAAATATCCAGTCTGATGGTCATAACAAAGTTATTTGTTATCGCGGCATTAGGATTTTCCATGATCGGTATGTGGCATCTTTACAATATCGGGGCATTGCCTCCTCTAGGGCTATTGATCAAACAAGCCATCATCACGTTACCTTTTACGCTCACGTCCATCCTGTTTATCCAAACACTTAGCCCAATGGTGATTTCTTATCGCAATCGGGAGAAAAACCGTGAAGTTGCCCGTCACAAGGCACTGCGAGCTATGAACATTGCCTTTGGTATCCTGTTTTGTACGGTATTTTTCTATGCCATCTCTTTTACGCTGGCAATGGGACATGACGAAGCACTCAAAGCCTATGAACAGAATATTTCAGCATTAGCAATTGCCGCCCAATTCTTTCCCGGCGGTTGGGTTATTGCCGTCAGTATCATGCTCAATGTCTTTGCTGTGATGACTGCATTTTTTGGTGTTTACCTTGGGTTTCGCGAAGCCAGCCAAGGCATTGCCATGAATATTCTTAGTCGCCTGGTACCTGCCGAAAAGATCAATGAAAAGTGGGTACAAAAAGGCATCATGGTTTTTGCCATCTTATTGGCATGGAGCGCGATCCTCCTGAATGCTCCAGTCTTAAGTTTTACTTCTATTTGTAGCCCAATATTTGGCATCGTTGGCTGCCTTATTCCGGCTTATTTGGTCTACAAGATCCCTGGCCTGCGCTATTACAAAGGGGTATCGCTCATCTTGATCATCTTTACTGGGATCTTGCTATGTATTTCCCCTTTCCTGGCCTTCTCCTGATATAAGGGCTTATTATTAAGGTTTACCCAGTGCGCCCTAAATTCTCATCTTTCTGTTAGGAGATATAAGGCGCATTCAACTAATCAACTCCCTACAAAATCTACTGCACTTATTCAGGACTAGCGGAAGCATTTGAACAGCAACTTACGTGTAGGGGTTGTAAGCCGGAATAGTCCAAAATTTTGTCGTACTAATTTTGGGGTCGTCTGATAAAACGGAAAAAATCGTACATACCCTGCATTCATAGGACGAAATGAACAGTGGCTTATACAACCTAACACCCGTGAACTTTCCGACTTTCATTTGCAGGGTAATCCTGCAGTATTGACAATGGCCGCATCCAGAATTATTGTCCATGCTGTGGAACTATCTGGTTCTGATATAAAACTCGCAGTTTTAAGCGAGCTGCCGAGGGGACTGTATGATTGATGATATTTCTCTTACCGATGATATTACCTTAAGAGGATAAACAAATTAAATTAGCCGGTTAATTTTTTTAGATCCCATTATAGTAAGATTATTTTGTATCATTAATTCTATTTACAATAGGAATACTATATTAGTCTAAAGGAGATTGTGTGGCTAATTTAATATATGCAACGATGAAAGGGAAGAAACAAGGTTTGATATCTGCGGGTTGCTCTACCTTTGATTCCATAGGTAATAAATATCAAACGGGTCATAAAAATGGGATCTTGATTTTTTCCTTTGAGCATGAAATAACAAGAATGAGTAATGTTAATCATCGTCAGGTATCTTTTATTAAACCAATAAACAAATCCTCTTTATTACTTGGTGTGGCGATATCTAATAATGAAGAGCTGGAAATCATCAACAGTACAATAAAGATTTTTCATTTTTACATCTTCCATATGATAATAATATTAAGATGATTTTGTGGCAATCTATGAATAAAATCCACATGTTTTTAATTAGGATTAGCAGGAGCATTCATTAAATAATCCTTTTAATGATGATTCCATACATAATTAATCATGAAAAATATCTATTTAATTAAACTTTACAAACAGAACAAAAAACGACCAATCAATTCAATCCAAATAAAGATATAATAAACAATGAAAACTATAACTAATGTTATTAAGTTAACGAAAACCCTTCCTTTAACCTAATGTTATTTCAAACATTATCTCTTGATCACCCTCAGTATTTCTCATTTTTCATCCAAAAAACGCAGTAACTTAGAATAAAAATCCAATAATAGATAAAAAATTAAAATATTATTTCAAAAACTCCAAATAAAAGTTAATTTTCAATCAATAATAAGGCATTATCTAAACAACTTAGATAAATCATTTACTTTTTCCACTAAATACAGTAAAAATACAAACCCAATACACTTAAAAGAGTTTTTAAAAGAATAAAAAACTAAAAAACAAACCAGGCCAAATGATTAGTTGTAAAGTTCAATAGAGCTGTTTTTATATATGGAATTCTATTTATGATTGCCTCATTCTGTGTATCAGAATCACATAACACGTATTTATACGATTTCAATTAGCATTTTCATTAAAAACAAGACAAAAATAAGCAGCAATTTTTTTATTTGTGTTATTCCAATTAAATTAATCTGGTATTTAGTTAATTATGTTTAAAAAATACTAATGTTTTGTTGTATTCGATTAACTTAAATACCTTGCTATTTACAATTTATCTCTCTGATTTCATAGGAATGATAATTTCATGAAACAACGTAAGTTTTTAACCCGATACGAAATAGACGCAATTCTGGCAGCAACAAAACAAGGACGTCACGCAGAACGGGATTATTGCATGCTGTTAATGTGTTTCATTCACGGCTTTAGGGTAAGTGAGTTATGTAATCTATGCCTATCTGATCTTGATTTGAATTCAGCGATCATTCATATCAGACGGTTAAAAGGTGGACTTTCAACCACACATCCTTTAATTCCAGAAGAAATTGAAGCGTTAAATAAATGGCTAGATATTCGCCAAAAATGGCGCGAAGCCGATTCTCCGTGGGTATTTCTTTCTCAAAAATCGGGTCCTGTTTCACGGCAACAAGTTTATGGTTTATTAAAACGTTATGGAAAGCAGGCGTCTGTCAGTGTTTCTCCACATCCGCATATGTTAAGACATGCTTGTGGTTATGCATTAGCTGATCTCGGTCGCGATACCCGCTTGATTCAAGACTATCTCGGACACCGTAATATTTCACATACTGTAATTTACACCGCCAGTAATGTGAAACGTTTTTCCAGAATTTGGGAATCTCACTCTAAATAGTTGTGTTATTTTTTCTGCTGTTTTCACTCACATGATCTGTTATTGTAACAATCTCCACTAGTTAATTTGTGGAGATTGCTGGCAGATAAAATAGACAATGTCATGAAAATCTAAGATAAATGACTATTTTTTACGTATGATAAACTCAATTTGTAAATGGTTTTTATTTTTATTGTTTTACACTTGTTAGCACACCAAGTTGGTTCTTTAAAAAACTTAAGTCTAACAGGTAAATATATAAATTTTTATTTAATTTTGAGCAGCGAATTTATATGAACAATTTCACTACTCAATAAGAAATAAAAATGAACAATTAAAATTCCATAAAAAATTATTACTCAATCAATTATTCTTTAAACAATTCCGCAAATTTTTCACGGATTTTCTGTTCTGGCAGATCTATACCAATAAAAACCAGCACACTTTCACGTACTTCATTATCGCGCCATTCTCTATCCCAATCCGCGCCATACAGACGCTGAACCCCTTGAAACAGTAACCGACATGGTTCTTCTTTGATAGCAAGAATACCTTTGTATCGCAGGAGATTATCCGCGAAACTCAGTAATAGCTCGTCCATCAGGTTAGAAACTTCCGGCAGTTCAACTGGGTGTGCTAAGTTAATGACAATCGACTGAACCGAGTTTTGTTGTTTGGGTGCAAATCGAAAAGTGGGTGTCGAAACCGTCAGTTTGTCATTCAACATAAAACCTTCGATATCGAACAGTAAGTCTAAATCGGCTTCACCTTGAATAACCTTATGAATCGGTGCCCTGGCATTGATTCGCTGCAAACGTTCAACTAAGGCATCATGAATGGGAGCAATATCTGTTTTGGTTAAAAGGATCCTGTCTGCATATCCTACCTGCGCCTGTGCAATGGAAAAACGATCTAACTGTTGTTCCGCATGAACTGCATCCACCAGCGTAATAATGCCATCGAGTAAAAAACGCTGGCACAAAATTTCATGGGAAAAGAAAGTTTGCGTAATCGGGCCGGGATCAGCCATGCCGGTACATTCGATAATCAAGCGGTCAAAGTTGATCTGCCCTTTATCCATGCTATCCAGCAAGTCCAATAATGCATCTTCCAGCTCATTCGAACGACTACAGCAGATACATCCGTTGATTAATGTCTTAATTTGAGTTGCACGATCACCAATCAATTCATCATCAATGGGGACTTCACCAAATTCATTTTCAATGACGGCTATTTTGTAACCATGATCAACATTGAGGATATGACGCAGCAGCGTCGTTTTGCCTGATCCCAAAAAACCGCTCAGGATCGTGACTGATATTGGTTGCATTTTCGTTTCCCGATGCTATTGATTGCTAAATAATTTTCAATGAATTAACCACTTTTTTCACTAACAGCAGCGCATTCCGCCTTTGCCATCGCCACCATAGCGAGCATTCTGACGTTCGCGAAAAAATTCTTCATAAGACATATAAGGCTTATCAGGGTGGTTTTCTTTCATATGCTGTACATATGTGTCATAGTCGGGAACGCCCACCAACATTCGGGCAGCCTGCCCCAAATACTTGCCTGCCCGACCAAGATTACCAAACATAAATTGTTCTCCAAGGCTTGTTCTATAAGGAATAGTTCCCCAATAAAAAATACCCCACATAGTACAAAGTCAATTATGTGGGGTATAGCGGTTACTGATACGGAATGATTTGGTCGGTATCAGTTTTAGTATTGCATCAGTGCGTAGAAGAGACTTTCACCCCACCTTCAGGAACCGGAACATAAGGCGTTTCATTATCGGTACGCGTCGGGTTTTTGCTTGCTTTAATCGCAGTTTTGATACCATAAATAATGATGCTGTACACCACTATCAGGAACAGAATGCTTAATCCCGCATTGGTGTAGTTGTTCACAACAATGTGATTCATGTTACTGATTTGCCCAGCCGTCAATTCTGCACCACCTTCGGCAATTCGCTGCTTGTATTCTTTCGCCAGGAAGAAAAAGCCCTCAAGCCGTGGGTTATCACTGAATAATTTCAGCCCCAGCGCCCATGTGGTACAAATCAACAACCAAACCGCAGGAATAACCGTTACCCAGATATATCGGGTGCGTTTCATCTTGATCAAGACAACCGTACCCAATACCAACGCAACGGCGGCCAACATCTGGTTAGAGATACCAAATAACGGCCATAAGCTCTTGACGCCACCCAATGGATCAACCACGCCTTGATACAGCAAATAACCCCATAAGCCAACACAACCGGCTGTACCAATGATACCCGCAATCAAAGAGTCCGTTTTTTTCAGGAATGGAACGAAGTTACCCAAAAGATCCTGCAACATGAAACGACCAGAACGTGTGCCCGCATCCAACGCCGTCAGGATAAACAACGCTTCAAACAGAATACCAAAGTGATACCAAAAGCCCATGTCTGCCGCAGGAATGATCTGATGGAATACATGGGCAATACCCACTGCCAAAGTTGGCGCTCCTCCTGCGCGGTTCAGAACGGATGGCTCACCAATGTCTTTTGCCGTTTGCAGAATTTGATCGGGGGAAATAACAAAGCCCCAAGAACTTACAGTCGCGGCCGCATGGCTCGTTACTTCTTTCAAAGAGGCCATAATCATTGGCGCCTCGGCAGTGCCCAAATTATGCAGGTCAGGCATAGTAATACCCAGCGCGGCCGGAGGGGTATTCATCGAAAAATACAGACCCGGCTCAATGATGGATGCAGCAACCAATGCCATGACCGCCACAAACGACTCCATTAACATCGCACCATAACCAATGAAACGTGCATCTTTTTCATTTGCCAACAGCTTAGGTGTCGTCCCCGAAGAGATCAAAGCATGGAAACCAGACACCGCACCACAAGCGATAGTAATGAACAAGAATGGGAACAGCGTTCCTTTCCAGACTGGCCCAGTACCGTCAATATATTGTGTGACGGCTGGCATTTTCAGTTCAGGATTCAGGATGATAATCCCAATTGCAAGACCAACAATAACCCCAATTTTCAGGAAAGTTGCCAGATAGTCACGCGGTGCCAAAATAAGCCAAACTGGCAATAATGCAGAGATAAATGCATATCCGATCAGCGCATAAGTGATGGTGGTATCTTTGAAAGTCAGCGCGGGTCCCCAGTAAGGATCGGCGGCGACAACACCACCAAACCAAATGGCGGCAATCAGCAGGAGAATACCGATCACAGAGACTTCACCCACACGCCCCGGGCGGATATATCGCATGTAGATCCCCATGAAAAGCGCAATCGGCACTGTTGAACAAACCGTAAATACGCCCCACGGGCTTTCTGCCAATGCTTTCACGACGATTAACGCCAGTACCGCCAGAATGATGATCATGATTAAGAAGCAACCAAACAGAGCTATTGTGCCTGGCACACGCCCCATCTCTTCCTTGACGATCTCACCCAATGATGCCCCATTACGGCGGGAGGAGATAAACAGCACCATAAAGTCCTGCACCGCTCCGGCAAGCACTACCCCTGCCAGCAACCACAATGTTCCTGGCAGATAACCGACCTGTGCCGCCAATACTGGCCCGACTAACGGACCTGCCCCCGCGATAGCGGCAAAATGATGACCAAACAAGACATTTTTGTTGGTAGGAACATAGTTCAAACCATCATTATTGACAACAGCGGGGGTTGCTCGCGTGGCATCCAGTCTCATTACCTTCGTGGCGATATACAGGCTATAATACCGATAAGCAACCAAGTAAACGGCTACGGAAGCGACAATGATCCACAAAGCGCTAACGTGTTCTCCCCGACGCAGCGCAACGACTCCAAGACAGAATGCGCCAATTATCCCCAATATCATCCAGGGGATATGTTTTAACAATTTATTATTCTTCATAAAACTTCCTTTTCCACAGTAAGACGAACAGCGAGTCATTATTTAATTTTTACTTCCTTCTCCATAAACCGACCATCTACAGCCGGCAGGAAGCAATACCCATAAAAGGGATATACTCCTCGTCACACTGCACTATGATATAAAACTCTCCCTGATAAGAGGGAGAGGATCTTACTCAGCGGTTGAATACCAACATTAAGCGGTCAAAATCCCCCAATCAGTGGTTCATACATATAAAGCATGAGCCAAGTTTTGTGAGGTAACTCACTTCCTTAATAAATTGCAAGACGAAGGTATATTCATCAATCGAAGTTAATGGCGTCATCCTTTAGGTGGTTAAAGTCTTTATATTCGTTACTGAATGAAATCACTGTATGTTGGTTCAGACACGCTTGGTTGGAAAACCAAGCACATTTGGATACCAAGCGAAGTTCTTCAATTCCCAACCATGTGGATAACATAGACAGTAGATTCAAACCGCTGCGGTGAGCATCTATGATATTTTTGCTTGCTGTGTTCTTGTCGGCATTGTTAATGACATAGTCATAACCGGTAATAATAAAGGGAACTTGATAATTCTGCTTATTACTATCGTTATGGGTCAGATTCTCGCTATCTGTATTCTTATTCACAAGTGACAAACCATGATCCGCAAAGTAAAGCATTGTCCAGTGCAATTGATTTTTATTGGCAATACTTTCAATGTCAGCTAGCAGTCTGTCCGTATTATGAATACTCTGAAGATAACATGAAATATTTTTGGAATGAAAATAGGTGCCATATTTATCATTCGTTCTGGTGCAAGGTTGTGGATGCGAACCCATTAAGTGAATAATAATCAGTTTCTTTTTCTGCTCATTCTTCATTAATGCCTTGCGAATATAAGGCAATAAATTTTCATCCGGCATATAACTGCGATCATCTGAATTGCCTTCTTTTAGAAAAGTATAATGATTGGCCTGCTGCCCAATCAGTGCTACAGGAGAATCAAACCCTCCCTTCATTCCCTGGTTGGACAGCCAGTAAGTTTCAAATCCCGCTTTTTTCGCCAGTGAAACAATACTGTTATTCAGTTGAATTTCATTTGCTTCACGAACCGCCAAAGAGTTAGTCAACGATAACTGTGTCGATGGTGCCGCAGAAATATAGTTGGTTAACACGGTGGCATTCGCGTTATCCAACCAAGGGGTATTTTTATCCGGGAACCCATAGACACTCATAAAATCTTTTCGGACGCTCTCACCAATCACCATGATATAAGTGTCGTATTTCTCTTCTTTCACCACTGGCTGCCAGTCATCCCGATATTTAATAATCTTGGCAAATCGGTGATTTTCTGACATGACTTGCTGGTAGCTCTGATAGGCATCACTGAAAAAGCGAACTTCCGGTAAACTGGTATTCAAAAGTTCCGAGCTATCTTCAAAACCCGATTTTATATACCCTTTGGCTGGGGACCAGAAAGCCGAAATAAAAAACAGGGTAAACAACCACTTTTTACTTTTGCTTGTTAAGGTAACATTTAGCTTAAGTGAAAATATCATCAGAACAAAAATAGCTATAGCAGTTAAATAAGTTGAAACAGAAAGTCCACTAATATATTCCGTTGTTTCATTCCTATTTGTATAAATTAATGATCCTACCGCATTGATGTCTGGATAACCGTAATTGAGGCCAATTGGAGTATAGAGCATTCCTATCAAGGAAAAAAAAGCAATCAAAAAGATATAAATTCGTCTACTGATAGCAGCCAAAAATAAAAAGAGTGCAAAGGCACTGAAGACATATATTAGTTTTAACTGATACCCCAAACATTTATGTATCAGAAAAATAAGAAAAAAGAGAACAATAAAACAAGAGAGATTCTTGTTTTTATAAAGCCAAGACATAATCACCCTGTAATTTCACATAGCCATAGTTAAATTTCTACAAACCCAACGTGGCGATATTTTAGCCAAATAAAACCCAACACTGCGCAATACAGTATTGGGAAAACTATCACATCATAAATTATAATTTATTGAGTGATCGACAGGTCACGTGCAAAAACTTCGTGTTCTTCATCCCGCAGCGTCAACACTTTAAAACCATCATGGGTTACCAAGATCGTATGCTCAAACTGAGCCGATAAATAGAATTCAAGTGCTTTATGCCATCTGCTTTCCTATTATTTGTTATTTGATAGTATGACTCAAACTAAACAACAATCGAGCCGCTTCGCAATCCTGCTGAATTGTGAAAAAATCTGATACATTCCTGCGAGTAATCCTGCTAACCTACCGTTTAAATCTTCTAATCGCATCCACAGATGAATCACACAGATTATCAGTGATAAGATAGCGTTTTCGCCCAGGATGAGGTCTATTAACGTTCCATCCTTAGCTGATTATATTTAGGTTTTGTCATTTAGATGGGTTGACTGAGCGTCGATGGCCCAACTGAGTCAACAGGAATAATAGAATTGAATCAAGTCAATATGAAAGAATCTCCAGCAAAGGATATAGATAGCCACACTCCCATGATGCAGCAGTATCTGCGTCTGAAAGCGCAGCACCCTGATATTATGCTGCTGTATAGAATGGGGGATTTTTACGAGTTGTTCTATGACGATGCCAAAAAGGCGGCGAAGTTACTGGATATCTCCCTAACCAAGCGCGGACAATCGGCTGGTCAACCTATTCCGATGGCGGGTGTTCCTTATCACGCAATCGAAAACTATCTGGCAAAACTGGTACAACTTGGTGAATCTGCGGCGATCTGCGAACAAGTTGGAGATCCTGCAACCAGTAAAGGCCCTGTTGAACGCAAAGTTGTGCGTATTGTCACTCCAGGCACCGTAACTGATGAAGCTTTACTACAAGAACGTCAGGATAATCTGCTCGCCGCTATCTGGCATGATAATCAGGGATTTGGTTACGCGACGCTGGATATCACTTCTGGCCGTTTCCGCGTTTCTGAAATGTCCGATCAAGATAGTATTGCCGCAGAATTGCAACGCACCCATCCCGTGGAATTGCTTTATCCTGAAACCTTTGAGCATATGGCGCTGATTGAACGTTGTCATGGTTTGCGCCGGCGCCCAATGTGGGAATTTGAGCTGGATACAGCAAGACAACAACTTAATTTGCAATTTGGCACCCGTGACCTGATTGGCTTCGGGGTGGAAAAAGCGACGCTCGCTCTGCGTGCCGCAGGCTGTTTGCTGCAATATGTCAAAGACACTCAACGTACCACTTTACCTCATATTCGCAGCATGACGATGGAACGCCAGCAGGAAACGGTTATTATGGATGCTGCCACCCGCCGTAATCTGGAGCTGACACAAAATTTGTCCGGTGGCACTGAGAATACGCTGGCGGCGGTACTCGATCAATGTGTGACACCGATGGGCAGCCGAATGCTGAAACGCTGGCTGCATGCACCAACCCGCAATAAAGATATACTGGAAAATCGCCATCAAGCCATTTCCGCATTACAGGAAATCGGTTATGAATTACGGCCGTTTTTGCGCCAGGTCGGTGACTTAGAGCGTGTGCTTGCCCGTCTTGCTCTGCGCTCTGCCCGCCCCCGTGATCTGGCCAGAATGCGTCATGCTTTCCAGCAATTGCCTGATATTCATCAGATCCTGACATCCTCAGATGCCCCTTATATCCAAGCGCTACAGCAGCGTGTGGGACATTTTGATGAATTGCAGACTCTGCTAGAGAATGCGATTGTCGAAACGCCTCCTGTTCTGGTGCGTGATGGTGGTGTCATTGCCACGGGCTATAATGCTGAATTGGATGAATGGCGAGCACTAGCCGATGGCGCCAGTGATTACCTCGATAAACTGGAGATCCGTGAACGCGAGAAACTTGGCATTGATACCCTGAAAGTGGGCTTTAATGCAGTGCATGGTTATTATATTCAGGTCAGCCGTGGACAAAGCCATTTAGTCCCTATCCATTACGTTCGTCGTCAAACGCTCAAAAACGCAGAACGCTATATCATTCCTGAATTAAAGGAATATGAAGACAAGGTACTGACTTCCAAAGGCAAAGCGCTTGCCATCGAAAAAGCTCTGTACGAAGAGTTGTTCGATCTATTGCTGCCTCATCTGGCCGATTTGCAAACCTGTGCCGAAGCACTGTCAGAACTGGATGTACTGGCAAACCTTGCTGAACGCGCTGAAACTCTAAATTACACCCGCCCGATACTAACCGATAAAGTGGGTATTCAGATCACTGGCGGTCGGCATCCGGTTGTCGAACAAGTATTAAGTGAACCGTTTATTTCTAACCCATTGACGCTCTCGTCACAGCGCCGTTTGCTGATTATTACAGGGCCAAATATGGGAGGTAAAAGTACCTATATGCGTCAGACGGCTTTGATTACGTTGATGACTTATATTGGAAGCTTTGTTCCTGCCGAAAAAGCGGTTATTGGCCCTGTAGATCGTATCTTTACTCGTGTCGGTGCATCCGATGACCTGGCATCAGGACGCTCTACCTTTATGGTGGAAATGACCGAAACTGCCAATATCTTACATAACGCGACTGAACATAGTCTGGTTTTGATGGATGAGATCGGTCGTGGTACATCAACTTATGATGGTTTATCCCTGGCGTGGGCCTGTGCTGAAAATTTAGCTAATCGCATCAAAGCAATGACCCTGTTTGCGACTCACTATTTCGAACTGACAACATTGCCTGAGAAACTGGAAGGAGTTGTCAATATTCACCTTGATGCTGTCGAGCATGGCGACACCATTGCTTTCATGCACAGTGTGCAAGAAGGGGCAGCAAGCAAGAGTTATGGGCTAGCTGTTGCTTCGCTGGCAGGTGTTCCACGCGATGTCATTAAACGTGCGCGCCAAAAATTGAAAGAGCTGGAATCACTCTCCAATAATGCGGCAGTAGGCCATGTCGATACACCACAGTTAACCTTGCTGACAGAAGAGACCTCTCCGGCAATTGAAGCATTGGAAAACCTTAATCCAGATACCTTGACACCACGTCAGGCATTAGAGTGGATTTATCGTCTGAAAGATATGGTTTAACAATGAATGAAACAGCCATGAATGGAACAACAATGAAGTTTGATACTAATCTGTTAGCTCCCATTTATCAATTTTTACAGTGCGAAACTCCCGACCAATGGGTAGAAAAAGCACGGCTGCCTGAGAATTTGCCAATCTTATTGCGCGATCATCTGCTATGTGAATTGAAAGCGGCACAAAGTGCTATGTTCTTAATTCGTAAATATGCCGTTGCTCCTGAGAGTGCTGATGCTCTGCTCGCTTGGTTTCAGCCCTATGAGGATTTTGCCTATAAAAAAATGGGTGATATTCATTCATTGAAAGGAAAAAATCAGGCCACCAAGCAAATTACCGCGCGAGCAAAATCACCTTATAGTCAAGATCTCATCGATAAGATGGTGTTATTGATTAAGGAAGAGTTGCATCATTTTTACCAAGTATTAGAAATCATGGATGCCAGAGGGGTAAGATATGACAGTATCGGTGCTAGTCGCTATGCTAAATCCCTATTTCAGCATGTTACCAATCATGAACCTTATACGTTGGTCGATAAACTGATTATTGGTGCTTATATTGAAGCACGCTCATGCGAACGTTTCGCAAAATTAGCTCCTCATCTGGATGAGGATTTGGGTAAGTTTTATATTTCTCTGCTGCGTTCAGAAGCTCGCCATTACCAAGATTATTTGATGCTCGCTCAGTCAATATCTAAAGAAGATATTACAGAAAGAGTGAATTATTTCGGCCAGGTTGAAGCAGAACTTATTCAAACTCCCGATCATGATTTTAAATTTCATAGTGGTGTTCCGATTATCTAAAATTGATAAATGTCACACCAAATGGTAATGAAAATATAAATGAGTAAATAAAAGGTGGGCTTATTTAGCCCACCTTAGGATTACCGCCTATCTTCTCTATACCTTTATCTTTATCTTTTCAATTGTCACTTTTGGACTTACTTCTACTCTTGCCATCACCAAGTTTTCTAATTATCTTTGTTTCTGGAAATTCATCTACTTTCCACTAACACTGCAATTTGAAATTTCTTAGGTATACGTTCTCAGGAATAAAGAATTAAGTACGGAATAATGATTCTATATTCAAACCTTGGGTATGCAATATGTCTCTAAGACGGCGCAATCCCTCAACTTGAATCTGACGAACTCTCTCTCTTGTTAAACCAATTTCTCGCCCAACATCTTCCAATGTTTCTGCTTCGTATCCAAGCAAACCGAAACGACGGGCCAAAACTTCACGCTGTTTTGCGTTCAGTTCAAACAACCATTTCACGATACTCTGTTTCATATCATCATCTTGAATAGTTGTTTCTGGCCCTGAATCATTTTCATCAGATAAAATATCCAATAATGCCTTATCTGAATCACCACTAATCGGTGTATCGACAGAAGTAATGCGTTCGTTCAGCCGCATCATACGACTTACGTCTTCAACCGGTTTATCCAGTTTTTCCGCAATTTCTTCGATACTCGGTTCATGATCCAATTTATGTGCCAGTTCTCTTGCAGTACGTAAATAGACATTCAATTCTTTGACTATATGAATAGGCAAGCGAATTGTGCGAGTTTGATTCATAATGGCACGTTCAATGGTTTGACGGATCCACCATGTCGCATAAGTGGAAAAACGAAAACCCCTTTCAGGATCAAATTTTTCCACTGCACGAATAAGCCCAAGGTTACCTTCTTCAATCAGATCTAGCAGTGCTAATCCACGATTGCTATATCGGCGGGATATTTTTACAACCAATCGCAAGTTACTTTCAATCATGCGTTGGCGTGCAGCAACATCCCCTCGTAGTGCTCGTCTGGCGAAAAGAACCTCTTCCTCTGCTGTCAGCAGAGGTGAGAAACCAATCTCTCCAAGATAAAGCTGTGTTGCATCAAGAACCCGTTGGTTTACTCCTTGCAACAAATCCAAATCTTCATCAAGACCAGTTATATCATCCTCATCTTTCAGCAACGCTTCATCAAAGTCATCAGCTTCCATGCTATTTTCGTCTAAATTCGCATCATCATACAACTCATTAACTTTAAGCGTACTTTGGCTCATCAGCTGCTCCTACCCATGATAATGCGGGCAGGAATTTCAGATCCCTGCCCCGGTTTATCGCTGCGTAAGATAACGCAGCGGGTTTACGGATTTTCCCTTATAGCGAATTTCAAAATGTAATCTTACTGAACTTGTTCCGGTGCTACCCATCGTGGCAATTTTTTGCCCCGCTTGAACATCCTGTTGCTCACGAACCAACATGGTGTCATTGTGCGCATAAGCACTTAGGTAGTCATCGTTATGTTTTATTATTATTAGATTTCCATAGCCACGTAATGCATTTCCGGCATAAACCACTTTTCCACGGGCTGTAGCAAATACGGGTTGGCCACGATTCCCCGCAATATCAATGCCCTTATTTCCTCCTTGAGAATCAGAGAAGCCTTCAAGAATTTTTCCTTCTGCCGGCCATCTCCAACTATTAATAGTATCAGCACCATTAATAGCATTATTTACCCCTGTATCTGTTGCTATAGATACTTTTGGGACAGAATTATCGTCATCAGAAATGGTTGCCTTTGGCAACATTTTTCCTGACCTTGGTCTATCAATATTTGCAGGATACGCATTAATTTTTTGAAAATCAACCTGACTAATTTTTGATTCAGTACTATTTGATGCTATTAATACACCATTTTTGGAGGTTGAATTACCTATTCTCAGGACCTGACCAACATTTAAGCTATAAGGCTCTGAAATATTATTTCTGAGAGCCAGATCACGGAAATCACTGCCTGTAATCCAGGCTATATAAAACAAAGTATCGCCATGTTTAACCGTATAAGTGCTTCCGTTATAGCTTCCTTTGGGAATACTTTCGTAGTTACGGCGATAAATAATTCGCCCTTGAGATGAACTGCTATTGGCAGCATTATTCACTAGCTGGCGATTTTTAATAGCATGATTATCTGAAACACGATTTGTGTCGATATTCACAATTGGGGCTGGACGATTTGGTGTATTACTGCAACCTATCAATACAACGCCCATAACAGTACTGGCGATTATCCACTTTATTTTTTTCACTGGTTTTTCTAGATTCATACTTTATTCCCCCATAAAGGCAAATATAAGTGAAAATAATAATAATTTATAAAAATTTAGAATTACGGAAGATTTAAAGCGAAACATTTTGCTTAATTTCAGAAAAAATAACAGCTAATTTGAAACTCCCCCCCTCAAATAAATTAGCTGATTATGTTAGCTCGCCTTGAATTAGGGGTACAAAACGGACAGGTTCAATAACGTCGCCATGGAAATCATTCCCATAACGATGTACTACTTTCAGTAACTGAGTACGCTCGCCGACAGGTAAAACCATCACGCCTCCATCGGCAAGTTGATGGAGTAATGCCTGCGGAATTTCTGGTGGTGCGGCTGTGACAATAATAGCGTCAAAGGGTCCTTTTGATGGCCATCCATCCCAGCCATCACCGTGGCGGGTTGAGATATTATGTAGGTCGAGTTGCTTCAATCTGCGCTTAGCCTGCCACTGCAATCCTTTAATCCGCTCCACGGAGAAAACGCGTTTGGCTAAGTGGGCAAGTATTGCTGTTTGATAACCTGAGCCTGTTCCAATTTCCAATACACTGGATGCCGGGGTTAAATTCAGCAACTCAGTCATGCGAGCAACAATATAAGGTTGGGATATCGTTTGCCCATGACCAATAGGCAGTGCGGTATTTTCATATGCCTTATGGGCGAGAGCTTCATCAACAAAACATTCTCGAGGTACTTTGCCAATAACCGCCAACAGGGGCTCATTGTGAATTCCTTGCTGACGCAGTTGCGCCAGCAAATTTTTCATTGATCGGTTTAACATTCCCCAATATCCCCGACTTTTGTCAACCAATCACTTATCAGCTCCTGGGCTTTATAAGCTGTTAAGTCCACTTGCAAAGGGGTAATGGAGACAAATCCTTCTTCTACCGCCGCAAAATCTGTTTCAGGCCCAAAATCACTTTTTTCTCCCGGAGGGCCCAGCCAATAGAGCATATTGCCTTTGGGATCTTCCATCGCATAAACCTGCTCAGCCGCACTACGGCGACCGCATCGCGTCACCCGAAACCCCTTGATTTGTTCAATGGGAATATCAGGTACATTAACATTCAAAATATTGCCCGCTCTCAATGGGGTTTTTTGCAGCAAAGCTAATAAACGCACGGTCACTTCTGCCGCTGTTTCGTAATGTTGGTCACCATTGAGTGATACCGCCAATGCGGGTAAGCCTAAGTGACGTCCTTCCATTGCAGCCGCGACCGTGCCAGAGTAAATCACGTCATCACCAAGGTTAGGACCACAGTTGATACCAGAAACGACAATGTCAGGACGAGGGCGCACCAAATTATTTACGCCCAAATAGACACAATCCGTCGGTGTACCTTCCTGAACAGAAATATCACCATTGTTCAGTGTGTTAATACGCAAAGGGCGATCCAGCGTTAAGGCATTCGACGCACCACTACGGTTACGGTCAGGTGCAACTACCTGAACATGATAGTGTTTCCGCAATGTAGCCGCTAAGGTTTGAATTCCCGGTGCGGTGACACCATCATCGTTACTCAGCAATATCCGCAGCATTGATATATCTCATTGATTTAACTAAAAATAAATAGGTTAATAATGTAAATTACCCTGTGTGTGTTTGATCTTAGCATGACGTTAACAGTTTTGTAGAGTGCTTTGCATTCAAGCCACATCAAGGGAAGAGTCGAGATCCTGATTGATCAGTTCTCTAACGACACTGGTTGCAAAGCTACCAGATGGCAAAGAGAAATGCAGAGTGACAATTTGGTCATCTTGCCATTCCCAACACAGGTTAAGTGGTTTCACCAATATTGCCCGACGGGCGCTCTCCACACGCTCACGTTTGACTAATGCCCAAAGCGCTTCGTAATCCAATAAACATTGTTGTTCGAAATCCAGGGCCTGATACTGCGTCCCTAATGCCTTGTCACCCGGTAAAGGAGCCGTTATCTGTAATTCTCCACCCATAACTCGCTGCTGCAATACCGACAATTCAGATTCATCAGCGACAAACCAGCTACTACGCCCTGTTAATTGTAATGCATCGCCATTTTTTACCTTTTGATGTTTACCTTGGACAATACGTCGGCTGGCAATGGCATTAAACATCGCGCTGCGACAAGCAGAAAGATAAAAACTGCGGCGGTTACGTTCTTTGACATGGATTTCATTAGCTGCCCAGCGTTGAGCCTGAACTAAATTTTGTCCATCCCGCCCGAAACGCTGTTCACCAAAGTAATTTGGAACGCCGGTTTGCGCTATCTGCTGCAAGCGTTTTTCCACCGATTGCCGGTCAGAAATGTCTCTTAATACCAGAATGAAATCATTGCCTTTCAATGCGCCAATCCGTAGTTTGCGTTTCTGGCGGGAAGTTGCCAGCACTTCACAACCTTCAAGTTGAAATGCCGCTAAATCCGGATCTTGTTTCCCCGGTAAGTGTAAGCAGAACCACTGTTCCGTCACTGCGTTGCGATCTTTCAACCCCGCATAGCTGACAGAGCGAGCCGGTATTTTGGCAAAACGGGCAAGATGATCCGCGACAAATTGGGTGTTACATCCTGTTTTACGGATATGTACCATTAAGTGCTCGCCTTCTCCATCAGGAGAAAATCCCAAATCTTCGCGAACAATAAAATCTTCTGGTGTGGCTTTAACAATACCGGTCGCTTCCGGTCGACCATAAAGCCAATGTAATTCACTCAATATCATACTTATTTCTTTTACCCGCTTATTCTTTTACCAACAAAGCAACCGCTTCGCAGGCAATACCTTCTTTACGACCAACAAACCCCAGTTTTTCTGTTGTTGTCGCTTTAACGTTAATATCATCTATATGGCATTCAAGATCTTCCGCCAGGTTAACCCGCATCTGAGGAATATGCGGCAACATTTTCGGCGCCTGTGCGATAATGGTGATATCCAAGTTTCCTAACCGATAGCCCTTTGCACGGATACGGCGGTAGGCTTCTTTCAGTAGTTCACGGCTATCTGCGCCCTTGAAGGCAGGATCGGTATCGGGAAATAATTTGCCAATATCTCCCAATGCTGCCGCTCCCAATAGGGCGTCTGTAGCAGCGTGCAAGGCGACATCACCATCTGAATGGGCAATTAATCCTTGTTCATAAGGAATGCGGACACCGCCAATGATCAATGGCCCTTCTCCGCCAAATTTATGCACATCAAAACCATGTCCAATTCTCATACGATAGATTCCTTAGCTTTTTGGGATAGGTAAAATTCAGCCAATGCCAAATCTTCAGGTTGGGTTACTTTTATATTGTCCGCCCGTCCATTGATCAGCATGGGACGATAACCACAGTGCTCAAGTGCCGAAGATTCATCGGTGATACAGGCTTGATCTGCAAGTGCCTTGATCAAACAGTCACGCAATAACTGCAAAGGGAATAATTGTGGAGTCAAAGCATGCCACAGTCCGTTACGGTCAACGGTATGAGCAATCAATGTGTGGTTAATTGTGGATGACTCTGCTACTGGCAGCGATACCATGCGTTTCATCGTATCCCTCACCGGTGATGCCAACAATCCACCGCATATGTCAGGAGATCCAACATTGTGATCAATAATCCGCAACAGGCTATCGAGATCATTTCTATGAAGACAAGGACGGGCTGCATCATGCACCAAAACCCAGATTGTCCTGTCTGTAGGCAAACCAGCCAGATAATCTAACCCAGCCAGAACCGAATCAGCTCGCTCTTCACCGCCAATAACTGTCGTAATTCTTGGATCAGAAGCGATAGGCAATTGCGCAAATTGTGTATCAGCTGGATTCAGCGCAATAATAACGCGTTGTATACGAGGATGCTCAAACAGTGCTGCCAAGGTATGTTCAAGAATCGTTTTTCCGGCAACTTTCAGATACTGTTTTGGGCACTCGGATTTCATCCTGCTACCGATACCCGCAGCAGGGATCAAGGCGATAATTTCAGTAAGAGAAACACCAGCAGGGGAATGAAGTTGTGACTTATTCATTTCGATTATTATTTACTGTTTTGATTTAAAGGTTATTGCGCATTATGCTTTGAGGTATCAGGCACCATACGATAAAAAGACTCTCCCGGTTTAATCATGCCCAATTCATTACGAGCGCGTTCTTCAATCGCTTCCTGCCCCCCTTTAAGATCCTTGATTTCAGCAAACAACTGGTCGTTACGTGCTTTTAGTTTTAGGTTATCAACCTCTTGTTTATCAACTTCGGCTTTGACCCGCATATAATCGTGAATGCCGTTTTTGCCAAACCACAGCGAATACTGTAACCAACCCAGAAGAACCAATAATAGTAGCGTTAGTTTGCCCATCTCCCCCCCTGAAAACCCGCTAATCATCCCACAACTGAAAGCATGACGCCACTGACTCTCACAAAACCATTTACAAAACCATTCGCAAAAAACCACTTGCAAAACAGGATTGCACGACATAATAGAAATGCATTGCATTAAATGAGTGTAGAAACACATTATTTCACTAACAATAATAATGTGTTTCATGACAGTTTGTTGGGTTTGGTCGTTAAATTGGCAGGATATCGTCGTTTCTCAGGGCAAAAAGCAGTTTTTCAATCAAAGATTCTACAGACTGTGAACCATCTAAATAGACTTCTGGCTGTTCGGGAGCTTCATAGGCAGCATCAATTCCGGTGAAATTGCGCAATTCTCCCGCTCGTGCTTTTTTATATAGTCCCTTGGGATCACGGGCCTCACATACCTCCAGTGGTGTATCGACATACACTTCAATAAATCGTCCCTCTTCCATTAGTTCACGTATTTTTTGCCGTTCTGCTTTATGGGGAGAAATAAATGCTGTCAGGACAATTAACCCCGCATCAACCATCAATTTTGCGACTTCACCGACTCGTCGGATATTTTCCTGCCGATCTATTTCAGAAAAGCCCAAATCACTGCACAGGCCATAACGCACATTATCGCCATCCAGTAAGTATGTTTTGATACCCTGTGCAAACAATGCCTGCTCCAATGCCCCTGCAAGAGTGGATTTTCCTGAGCCAGACAATCCTGTGAACCAAATCACCCGTGCAGGATGTCCATTTGCGCTTTCCCGCTGTGCCCTATCCAAAACATGTGAATGCCAGACGATATTATCCTGAGCCACTTATTTTCCTCCCAATAGATCACGTACTCCCCAGTGTGGGAAGTGGCGACGAACTAATTGGTTAAGTTCCAGTTCAAACTCACTGTATTCTTTAGGCTCTTCATAAACATCTGCCTGGATTTCACGCACCAATCCCGCGCCTACGGTAACATTGGTTAGACGATCAATTAGGATAATGCCACCGGTATCTGCATTTTGCGCGTAACTGTCGAGCAATAAAGGTTCATCAAATGAAAATTCCACCCGCCCAATGGCATTGAGGGGTAACTCAACCGCGACTTTCTGTGTCAGGTTGTTAATATCCACTTGATATTGAACATTATCGACTTTACCACGGCTTTTTTTGCCCGCGACTTTGATATCCAAACTTTGTCCTTGAATCAGTGGCTGTTCTGACATCCAGACGACATCAACCAAAGCGTGGCGGGTCGCGCTCATTTGATCTTCAACAGCAATCAATAAATCACCACGGCTAATATCTATTTCATCTTTTAATACGACGGTAATAGCCTCTCCGGGTACGGCAAATGTGAGATCGCCATTAAAAGTGACAATTCTTTCCACTGTAGAAATCACACCAGACGGCATAACTTTTATTTGCTGGCCTTGCCATAAAATCCCCGATGACAATGTGCCGCTATATCCACGAAAATCAAGATCAGGGCGGTTGACATACTGTACGGGGAAACGCAAGGGTTGCTCCGTCGCTTTTGTTTTTACGTCCACGGATTCCAGGATATCCAGTAGCGTTTCTCCCCTGTGCCATACCATTTTTGCACTGCGGGTAACAATGTTATCCCCTTCCAACGCCGAAATGGGGACGAAATAGATGTTTAGGTCAGTAGGTAATTGTGCTGCGAAATTCAAATAATCTTGCTTGATCTGTTCAAATAGCTCTTGCTGATATCCAACCAAATCCATTTTATTGACTGCCACCACCAAGTGACGAATACCCAGCAAGGTACTGATAAAACTGTGGCGGCGAGTCTGTTCCTGAACACCTTTGCGTGCATCGATCAATAAAATGGAAAGATTACTGGTTGAAGCGCCTGTCGCCATATTGCGGGTATATTGTTCATGCCCTGGTGTGTCCGCAATGATGAATTTACGCTTTTCCGTGGAGAAATAACGATATGCGACGTCAATGGTGATACCCTGTTCCCGTTCAGCCGCTAATCCATCAACTAATAAAGCCAGATCGAGCTTTTCTCCCTGAGTCCCTATTCGCTTACTATCGCTTTGTAAAGTTGCAAGTTGATCCTCATAAATTTGACGGGTGTCATGCAGCAAACGTCCAATTAGGGTACTTTTGCCATCATCCACGCTACCGCAGGTTAAAAAGCGCAGTAATCCTTTTTCCTGCTGCGTCCGAAGATAGGCTTCAACTCCGCCTTGTTGCTTGATCTGACTAGCAATAGTTTCATTATATGCAAGTGCTGGCATATCTGGACTCCTTAAAAATAACCCTGGCGCTTTTTCAGCTCCATAGAACCTGACTGATCACTGTCAATCAGCCGCCCTTGCCGTTCGCTAGTGGTCGATATCAGCATTTCTTCAATGATTTCCGGCAACGTTTCTGCTTCTGATTCCACAGCTCCTGTCAGCGGCCAGCAGCCAAGTGTCCTAAAGCGCACTTTACGCTGGCTAATGACTTCCCCGGCTTTCAGGTCGATTCGATCATCGTCAACCATAATTAATGTTCCCTCACGCTGAACAACCGGACGAGATTTAGCAAAATAAAGGGGGACGATATCGATCTGCTCCAAATAGATGTATTGCCAGATATCCAATTCTGTCCAATTGGATAACGGGAAGACGCGGATACTTTCCCTTTTGTTAATCTGGCCGTTATAGTTGCGCCAAAGTTCAGGACGCTGGTTTTTGGGGTCCCAACGATGGGAGCGGTCACGGAATGAGTAAATTCGTTCTTTGGCTCGCGATTTTTCTTCATCACGCCGCGCTCCGCCAAATGCTGCATCAAAGCCGTATTTATCCAGTGCTTGCTTCAATCCTTCTGTTTTCATGATATCGGTATGTTTGGCACTGCCATGAATAAAAGGATTAATTCCCAACACCTCTCCTTGTGGATTGCGGTAAACCAGTAACTCAAAACCATATTTTTCCGCTGTGCGATCACGGAAGTCGTACATGTCCTGAAATTTCCAGCCTGTATCTACGTGCAATAAAGGGAAAGGCAGTTTTCCCGGATAAAATGCTTTACGTGCAAGATGTAGCATCACAGAGGAATCTTTACCAATCGAATAGAGCATAACGGGGTTGGTAAATTCAGCAGCCACTTCCCGAATAATATGGATACTTTCAGCTTCAAGTTGCTGTAAGTGTGTCAGTCTTTTTTCGTCCATTGGGCACTCCTTATACTAAATCAATCACAGCAGGGCGATTTACTTGATCAGCAGCATTTTTGCTTTCAAACCATCCTATCTGATAGTGGAGTTGAGCCACTTCTCCTATTACCAGCAAGGCGGGTGATGGTGCTTCTTGTGCCAATCGCTCCAATTCAGATAATGTCCCGGTCAATACTTGCTGTTCTGGACGAGTGCCACAACCAATCACGGCAACGGGGGTATTGCTATCCCGACCGTGTGAAATCAGCTTTTGGCTGATCAAGGCTGCTTTCATGATCCCCATATAAATGGCTAATGTTTGATTGCCCCGCGCTAGTGCTGGCCAATCCAATTCATTGCCATTTTCACGGCAATGTCCGGTAATAAAGGTGACGCTTTGCGCGTGTTCTCTGTGGGTCAATGGGATACCTGCGTAAGCAGAAGCGCCCACTGCTGCTGTAATGCCGGGCACGACTTGAAAAGGAATCCCTGCTGCTGCTGCAATCTGTAACTCCTCTCCACCACGACCAAAAATAAAGGGATCCCCCCCTTTTAAGCGAACCACTTTTTTCCCCTGATTCGCTAATTTGATGATCAGTGCATGGATTTCTTCCTGCGCCACGGAGTGATTACCCGCCCTTTTTCCAACACAGATTTTGTCTGCATCACGGCGAACTAATTCCAGAATTTCTGCACTCACTAAATGGTCATAAAGAATGACGTCAGCCTGCTGAATCACCTGCAAACCTTTTAAAGTCAATAACCCTGGATCACCTGGCCCAGCGCCTACCAGCGCGAGTTCTCCTTGAGAATGAGAATCATCTTGTGCCAACTGCAGTTCAAGTTGCTCTTCTGCTTGTTGTAATTGCCCATTGGCGATCAGTGTGGCAAAACGCCCATTAAACGCCTTTTCCCAAAAATGACGCCGTTGACGTATGGAAGTAAGACGCTGTTTCACGCGTTCGCGCCAGCGCCCCGCAATATTTGCCATCGTACCAAGGCTAAATGGAAGCAAAGACTCCAGCTTTTCTCGCAATAATCTGGTTAATACCGGAGATTTTCCAGCCGATGAGATCGCCACGATAATCGGGGAGCGATCAATAATTGATGGGAAAATGGCCGAACAGAGCGGTTGGTTATCCACAACGTTGGTCAAGATAGCGCGCTTATTGGCTTCGGCAAAAATATGTTGATTTAGGTTGTGATCGTCTGTGGCGGCAATCACTAAAAATACACCATCAAGATATTCTGTTTTAAACGTTCCCTGTAACCACTCAAATTCTCCTGTTTGATGGCGTTGTTGCAGTTCTGCATGTAGCTTAGGAGCAACAACCGTTAACGCTGCACCAGTACGAAGTAATAAGTCTGCTTTGCGAGAGGCGATTTCTCCGCCTCCAACCAGCAGTACAGATCGGGCTTTAAGCTCAATAAATAAAGGTAAATAATCCACGATACCATCCTGCGTTAGAACCTGTTCATGTTCTACCCTATGGATTTCAAGTCACAAAGGATATAGCTCTTAATTATTATGATAACCAGAGGATGAATATATGAGGCTGTGATCAGGTTATGAAATGACAAAAAGTAATTATTTGTTCCTGAATCGCATAAGCTAATTTTTTCGTATGTTATAAGGTCGATTAAGCAAGAAATTCAGAATAAAAAAACAGCGCTTCTTTTTGCGAGATGCGCTGTCTAATAGAAATTATTGTGAGCTAAAATATTAAATTAACCTTCGTGCAAACCACATTCGCGTTTCAGGCCAAAAAAACGGGTTTGTTCTTCACTCATACCTGGTTCCCATTTTTGGGTGGTATGCGTATCTCCGACAGAAAGGTAACCCTGCTCCCATAATGGATGGTATTCAAGGCCATGCTTGGTCAGGTATTGGTGAACCTGCCGATTATTCCAATCAATTATAGGCAGGATTTTAAAAACTCCCCGTTGAATTGCCAGCACAGGTAAATTAGTCCGGCTTTCTGATTGCTGACGACGCAAGCCCGCAAACCAGCTTTGTGCCTGTAGCGTTTTTAATGCACAATTCATCGGCTCAACTTTGTTGATTTGGTTATAACGTTCAATCCCTTCTATTCCCTGTTCCCATAATTTGCCATAACGTACTTCTTGCCAAGCCGGAGAGTATTCTGCACGAAAAATCTTCAAGTTCAGGTTGAGTTTTTCAGTCAATTTATCGATAAATTGATAAGTTTCAGGAAATAAGTATCCCGTATCGGTAAGAACCACAGGAATATCAGGGTACTCCTGTGTCACAAGATGCAAGCAAACTGCCGCCTGAATACCAAAACTAGAGGAAAGCACAAATTCACCAGACAGATGTTCCAATGCCCATCTCACACGTTCACTGGCATCCAACATCTCCAGTTGTTGATTGATTTCTGCCAATGACGTGATTTGCTGCTCTGGAGCCAATACCACCAGCTCCGATAAATTCAGTCGGCTCATACTGCCTCCTGCCAATCATAAAAATCGACGGCTGAATTCAATACTGGCTTGATGATATCAGCACGGATCAGAAAATCACCGAAACATTCATCGACATGACGTTCCGATGCCCAACGACCAATTAATTCATCCAGTATCTCAAGGATCTCTGCTGATGTGATATTTTCCCTGTACATGCGGGGAATTCGATCACCTATGCGATTTCCCCCAAGATGCAGGTTATAACGATCAAGCGCTTTACCCACCAACCCAATTTCTGCCAGCATCGCCCTGCCACATCCATTCGGACAGCCTGTAACACGCAGTATGATCTCTTCATCACCAACACCATGCTTTTCCATTAATGCATCAACATAATCGACAAAAGTCGGCAGGAAACGTTCTGCTTCGGCCATCGCTAACGGGCAAGTAGGAAATGAAACACAAGCCATAGCATGGTGACGCAAAGTTGTCACGCTATCGTCAATTAAACCATGAGCACGGGCAGTTTCTTCGATCTGCGATTTTTCACCCTCAGGTATCCCTGCCACAATCAGGTTTTGGTTGGCAGTCAGACGAAAATCCCCTTTATGGATTTTCGCAATTTCTGCAATCCCAGTTTTTAATGGCTTGTTGGGATAATCCAGTACACGGCCATTTTCAATAAATAAGGTCAGATGCCATTGATCATCGATGCCTTTTAACCAACCAATTTGATCACCCCGACCAGTGAATTCATACGGGCGAATTGTCGCAAATTTCACGCCAGCACGTTTCTCAACCTCTTGTTTGAAGGTTTCAATGCCTACACGTTCAAGGGTATATTTAGTTTTCGCATTTTTACGGTCAGTTCGGTTACCCCAATCACGTTGGGTGGTAACTATCGCCTCTGCAATTGCCAGTGTGTGCTCCAGTGCAATAAAACCAAATTCACTCGCCAGCCGTGGAAAGGTTTTTTTGTCGCCGTGGGTCATGGCTAATCCCCCACCCACTAATACGTTAAAGCCAATTAATTGATCATTTTCCGCAATGGCGACAAAGTTCATATCGTTGGCATGCAGATCCACATCATTTTGTGGCGGGATCACCACCGATGTTTTGAATTTACGTGGCAGATAAGTAGTACCAAGAATCGGTTCTTCATCGGTTGTTGCGATTTTTTCTTTATCCAACCAGATTTCAGCATACGCATTGGTACGAGGCAGCAGATGTTCCGATATTTTTTTCGCCCACTCGTAAGCCTGTTGGTGTAACGCAGATTGCACCGGATTAGATGTACACAACACGTTACGATTGACGTCGTTGGCAGTAGCCAGTGAATCCAACCCCATCTGTGCTAATAATTGGTGTGCAGGCTTAAGATTATTTTTTAAGATCCCATGAAACTGGAATGTCTGGCGGTTGGTCAATCTAATACTGCCATACAACGTATTTTCTGTCGCAAACCGATCAATGCCCAGCCACTGTTTTGGGGTAATAATTCCCCCAGGCAAGCGACAACGCAGCATCATGGCATGGCGCGGTTCAAGTTTTTGTTCTGTACGCTCAGCCCGAATATCACGGTCATCTTGCTGATACATGCCATGAAAGCGGATAAGGAGGAAATTATCCCCCTCAAATCCGCCTGTCAGCCCATTTTTTAAATCTTCGCTAATCGTTCCTCGCAGATAATTGCTGTCCAACTTCATGCGTTCACTGTCTGCAAGTTTGCCTTCAACGATCAAAGGATCTGGTTTTTCTTTGCTCACATTGCTCATATTAGTAAACATCTCTCTGATAACGGCGCTCAAGGCGCAATTCACTCAAGAATTCATCAGCCTGTTCAGCATCCATGCCACCATGTTGTGAAATAATGTCCAATAGGGCTTGTTCTACGTCTTTTGCCATGCGATTCGCATCGCCACAAACATACAGATGAGCGCCATCCTGAATCCAGCGCCAGACTTCTCCTCCCTGTTCACGCAGTTTGTCTTGTACATAGACTTTATGCTGCTGATCCCTTGACCATGCCAGATCCATGCGGGTCAATAAGCCCTCTTTCACATAGCGCTGAAATTCAACCTGATAAAGAAAATCTTCAACAAAATGTGGGTTACCAAAAAACAGCCAGTTTTTACCTTCAGCTCCCTGACTATCACGGTGTTGCAAAAATGCCCTAAACGGAGCAACCCCCGTTCCCGGCCCAATCATGATGATTGGTGTATTAGGATCGGCTGGTAAACGGAAATTGTCGTTCTGTTCGATAAACACACGGATGTTGTCATCTTCCTGCAAACGATCCGCCAAATAACCTGATGCACCGCCAGTGCGGGCACGCCCTTCAATATCATAACGAACGACTCCCACAGTAATGTGGACTTCATTTTCCACTTCAGATTGTGAAGAGGAGATAGAATAAAGACGTGGTGTCAGTGGGCGCAATAAATCAATAAATTGCTGGGCTTCTGGATGTGAAGCAGCAGCTCTGACCATATCTACAATGGGTGTTGCCTGGGCATATTGCTGCAATGCTTGTTTGTTAGCGGCTAGCGATAACAGTTTTTCATCTTTCGCCAACGCTGCATATTTCCCAACAATCACACCGGTATTTTGGGTCAACTCTACATGGCTAATCAGCGCCTCACGCAATGGAAGGGATTTTCCATGCATATTGACCTGTTCTGAACCTTCCAACCAAAGCAGGGCTATTAATTCATCCACTAAAACCGGATCGTTTTCAAACCAGACTCCAAGGACATCCCCTGGTTGATAACACAGCCCTGAATCCCCTATATCAATTTCAATATGGCGAACATCTTTGTCAGAACCACGTCCCGTTATTTTCTGGTTAGTCAACAGAGAGGCCATTAGAGGGCTTTCTTTGGTATACGTTTGGGTTTCCTTGACATGCGCTGGAATAATCGATGCAGTAGCTGGCGAAGTGACAGCATTTGCTTGTACTGACAAACGCTGCTTCAAAATAGCCGTAATTTGCTGACGCCATTGAGCAGCCTGTGCTTGATATTCCACATCAGCATCAACACGATCCAGTAGGCGCTGGGCACCAAGCTCATGCAGACGACTGTCAAAATCTTTCCCTGCCTGACAGAAGTTTTCATATGACGTATCCCCAAGGCCAAATACGGCATATATCGTCTCTTTCATTGATGGCGCTTTTTTGGAATAGAGATACTTATGGAGTGCTACAGCTTCTTCTGCGGGTTCACCTTCACCTTGTGTTGAAGCAACAATAATCAATACACGTTCCTGGGAAATTTGCTTAAATTTATAGTCACCAGCATTAATTAAATTTACATTGATATTTTCAGCTAATAGTGAATCTCTTAGCTGTTCAGCCAGACGACGGGCATTGCCTGTTTGCGATGCGGAAAGCAACGTCACGGTTTCCTGTACGGAAACGGCCGGTGTCTCTGCACCAGTTTGTGGCTGATGATTTACCATTCCCCAAAAATAGCCAGACAACCAAGCTAATTGATGGGGAGAAAAATCGCTAATTGCAGATTGCAAGCGTGATAATTGTTCTGGAGAAACAGGTAGTAATGCAATTGAAGGTGGTTTTGCGGTCATTGTCCCAGTGCCTTTTGCTATAGCCAGTATCCATGTTGTAAAAGATGCAGGAATCAATCCAGTCATGAACATGAATTGATTAAGGTTATCCCAGAATGGGAGCGGTATTTAAAGAAAGGATCGCAATATCTCATAACCAAAACGCCTAACTTTATTTACAGATTTAATATATCAATAAAGTCGTTAAGCATTGTGCTTTTTACTTCCAGAAAAATCACGTTAAGCTCGCAAAGTTCAGGTAGAATAGCCGACCTTTTGAAATCAGGGGAAAGCACAATGAGTACAACCATCTTTAAAGATTTTCAATTCGAAGCAGCACATCGCCTTCCACACGTACCGGAAGGGCACAAATGTGGGCGTTTGCATGGGCATTCATTTATGGTACGTCTGGAGGTCACCGGAGAAGTCGATCCGCTTAGTGGCTGGCTCATGGATTTTGCCGATGTCAAAACTGCCTTTAAACCTGTCTGGGAACAGCTCGATCACCACTATCTCAATGAGATTCCCGGGCTTGAAAATCCAACCAGCGAAGTGTTGGCCAAGTGGATCTGGGAGAAGTTAAAACCGACATTGCCTCAACTCAGTGCTGTTATGGTTAAAGAGACTTGTAGCGCAGGTTGTATCTATCGGGGAGAATAAGGATTCAGCACCAGAGCCTGGTGCTGAATCAGATTTAAGCGATATTTAAGTATTTATGGGTTTGCATCGAAAAACGCCAATTACGGGCAATGCACGTTTCGATGCACAGGCGAGTAGCATCTTCTTTCTGACTGATCGGCTGTAAGGCAATAACCGGAGTAGGATTTCCATCAAGCATAGTCAATAATTCATCTAATGCTTCAATATCGCGCCGCCGCCCGACAGGGTGCTTAATTTCATCAGCGCGTTTAATAGCTTCAGGCAAGACCTGATAGCCTCCGCGCATTTTCACTTTCGGAGAAACCGTCACCCACGTTTTATCAGAACACTGAATCGTATGTGTACCACTCGTCTCTATCTGACATTGATAGCCTTCACTTTCCAGTGTTTCAGTCAAAGGACACAAATCATATAAGCACGGTTCTCCCCCGGTAATGACAATATGCTTCGCACTGTAACCTTGGCGAGTGAATATACTCAGCAATTGTCTTGCAGTGGCAACGCCCCACAGATCGCTGTCTTGCGATTTCAGCAAGATATTTTCCATCGGTTGCTGTTTATCAGCCTCTTTTTCCCACGTATGTTTGGTATCGCACCAACTGCACCCTACCGGACATCCTTGCAATCGAATGAAAACCGAAGGTACACCGGTAAACACGCCTTCTCCCTGTAAAGTTTGGAAGATTTCATTTATTGGGTAAATCATAAAAAAACTCTGGTTTTAATAAACTGCCCGTTATTATTACAGATATCTATCCCGCGAACATCCATCTTTATGGTATTGTACCAGGTTGCTTTTGCTGGCATCTCACGCCAGACAGAGCATCGTATGCCTAAATACTCTCAGGCTGAAAGGATTGATGGGAATAACGAATGCAAAATAATGAAAATCAGCTTAAACAGGGTCTAAGCGTGCGGCACATCCGTTTTATGGCTTTAGGCTCTGCAATAGGCACGGGGCTGTTTTATGGCTCAGCAGCAGCAATACAGCAAGCTGGTCCCGCTGTATTGCTGGCCTATTTACTCGGCGGAGCTGCCGTATTTATCGTGATGAGAGCACTTGGCGAAATGGCCGTTCACCATCCTGTTTCTGGTTCTTTTTCGCAATATGCCAGCCATTATCTGGGACCTTTGGCCGGTTTTTTAACTGGTTGGATTTATATTCTTGAAATGCTGTTTGTTTGCCTGGCTGATGTTACTGCATTCGGCACGTATATGAAGCTCTGGTTCCCACATGTTGATCAGTGGATTTGGGTTTTAGGGATTGTATGTTTTATTGGTGCCTTGAATCTGTGCCACGTAAAAATCTTTGGTGAAATGGAGTTTTGGCTTTCAATCATTAAAGTCACTGCCATTATGGCCATGATTATCGGTGGCCTTGCCATTATGTTTTACGGTTTCGGGCAAGCAACCGAACATGCAACCGGTCTGTCCAATTTATGGGAGCATGGTGGTTTTATGCCAAATGGTATCAGTGGGGTGATAGCTTCATTCGCCATTGTTATGTTCGCTTTTGGTGGCATAGAAGTCATTGGTATCACTGCCAGTGAAGCAAAAAATCCAGAAAAAACAATCCCTCAGGCAATTAATGCTGTCCCGTTTCGTATCTTGATCTTCTATGTTTTGACTCTGTGTATCCTGATGAGCATCTATCCATGGAATCAAATTGGTCAGGATGGAAGCCCATTTGTACAGATCTTTTCCAATTTGGGAATTAATTCAGCCGCAAATATTTTAAATGTGGTCGTGATTACTGCTGCTATTTCCGCTATCAATAGTGATATTTTTGGTGCGGGCAGGATGATGTATGGTATGGCACAAGAAGGACAGGCTCCCGAATCATTCAAAAAATTAACTCGTAATGGTGTGCCATGGATGACGGTTCTTGTCATGACTGCGGTTCTGTTACTTGGCGTAGTGCTAAATTATCTGATCCCTGAAGAGATCTTCATTCTTATCGCTTCCGTTGCCACATTTGCAACCGTCTGGGTATGGTTGATGATTTTAATCTCGCAAATTGCCATGCGTCGCCAAATGAGTGCGGAAGAAGTCAAGACATTGAAATTTCCAATTCCGATGTGGCCTATAGCCCCGATAATCACGCTTGTCTTCATGGTCAGTGTCATCGCATTACTGGGTTATTTTGAGCAAACAAGAGACGCGCTATATGTTGGTCTGGGTTGGGTATTTATTCTGACTCTAGCCTATTTCTTCGGTGTGAAGAAGAAACTATCAGCAAAACGCTCTTCTAACCAATAAACTATTCAAGTATGTTTCAAAAAGCGTCGATAATCTCCGACGCTTTTTTATCTTTTCTCTGCAAGATCAATACGCCACTTTATCCATCAGTTATCATCACATAGAGAAATCGTCATAAAGAGAAGTTCACCATCAATGGGTTATGATCAGAAGCACCGGTCATTACAACTGCTGCACGGGAAACTTTTAATTCACGATAAAAAACAAAATCCAGCGGTTTGCCAAAAACAATCGTTCTATGATCATCATTAAAATATACTTCTTCCAAATGCATACGGTGTGCAAAACGTTCTAATATTTTTAACCTCTGCCGACTCCACGTATTAAAATCTCCAGCAAAAATGACGGGGCCGTTATGTAAGCTTATATGAATACCAATGTTATTTAATTGTCGACTATAAACATCAACGCCAAGGCTAAAGTTAATGGCATGCACGTTTATCACCATTAACTGGCGTTTGTCTGGCAATGGATAAATTGTAATTAATGACGATTTAGATAGCCTAAATATCGGTTCTTTTTCACGCAGCGGACAGCAATAAACTGGTGAAGACGAGGACAATGTCATCACACCTGATGGGTGTTGAGGGATAGCAAATGCAGGAACCTGGTCCGCGACCAAGCCGCTGTCTGTAATGAATTTCAATAAAGCTGGGGTCGTTTGTGCTTCTTGTAGCAAGACAAGGTCACTCTTCTCAATCAAAGAAGCCAAAACATACTGCCATGATGGACGCTGTTGTTTATAGATATTCCAGATGGCAACAGAAAGCTCACGATTATGGTCAAGAAGCGGTTCTCCACGTGGTAGCGACTCATCCTCAAGTAATTGCTTAGAAGTAGGGAAAACCCGTTCCACAGGCTGTCCAGCAACATATCTCATGGCAAAATTTTTTTGAGCGTAATCTTTTCTCGCCCAGCTTTTTCTTAAATAACTATTCCTGATCAAGTTTCCCCCAGCTTACCTCAACACCTTTATCTCCACTAATATGACATCTTGGTAATTGATTTCAATCTCTAGTGCTTAAAAAAGCAACAAGGTTGTGTAACTATATAATAACAGCACAACATATTAGTAAAACAATTACTCATTAGAATGAGTAGATTGATTTATTTAATATTAAAAAATAAATTTCTCTTGGGTAAGGACATATAAGGATAAGATTAATTAAAATTATTTTGATAAAATTAATTAATTTATAAAAGCTGTAATTATTCCACTATACATTAAAAGATCATCGCTCTAATGGAATAAAATAAAACGTAAATAAGCTCATTTAGCATCTAAATGAAAAATACGAATTTAAAATCATTGATAAGGATATAAGCAATAAGCTGTAGATTAGGCAACAGAAAAAACCCTGAGAGATGTCTCTCAGGGTTTCATCTAAATACGGTGGCGGTGCGGACGGGACTCGAACCCGCGACCCCCGGCGTGACAGGCCGGTATTCTAACCAACTGAACTACCGCACCACCGAATTTCTTTATCCTGCTGCCTTTTATGCCGGCAACACTTATAAATTGAATGTCTGGCAGTGTCCTACTCTCACATGGGGAGACCCCACACTACCATCGGCGCTACGGCGTTTCACTGCTGAGTTCGGCATGGGATCAGGTGGGACCACCGCGCTGTTGCCGCCAGACAAATTCTGTTTTCAATCCCGAACAAGCCTGCTTTCTCTGAAACTTCTCTCTCAAACCCCAAAACACCTTCGGTGTTGTCAGGTTAAGCCGCACGGGTCATTAGTACCGGTTAGCTCAACGTCTCGCAACGCTTACACACCCGG
>NZ_NKHQ01000025.1:0-1186 GCF_014467265.1 Xenorhabdus sp. TS4
CTCAGGGCAAACGGGTCTAAATTATACTGACGTAAAACCCACCGTGAGGACTTTCAGCATGTAACTATTATCCCATCCTGCTTTCTGACGCTTAGTTTTCACTCCTACCTTTACGGTTTTCTCATTTTTCAGCAGGTTAAGGGCTATTTTATTTACTAAAGCGATATTTTCAGCAGCATGACCGCTTCCCAGACGCTGGCTGTCTTCACCAAAACTCACATCCAGCTGCCAGTGCAATTTATTTTCAATATGCCAATGGCTACGTATCGCTCCCGCAATAAAGTCCGCCGATTTATCACGATGACTGGTAATATAATAACGTCGGGCGTAACTCTCGGGTTTTCCCTGCTCTTCACGCCAAGACTCCACCACCGCGATGCCACCCAGTGTGTGCCACTGAGGATGTCGTTCCCGTAACCAGCGAATATCGTTAACCAGCCACAACTGACGCTGTTCGATACGACCGTGATCGCCTCCTGTACTCTGGGTTTGAGCGTGGGGGATCCCCCTAAAACTTTTTGCTAGCTGAGTATCTAAAAAGTATTTGATATCGTCATGAAATTCACCCTGATTGCCTTTTAATGCCAGAACATAATCAGCCTGCTCCCCGACAATCTGATCAGCAATTTTGTACTGACAGCCCATTGCATCAATCGTGACAGTGGAACCTTCAATATCCAACAAGGCCAGCAAGTTGGGGATTGCGGTAATTTCGTTCGATTTATCTGAGACTTTCACCTGACCAAAGCAAAGTTGATTCTCAACTGACCAGGCGCTAACCAGATGAAGCGCCGGTGCACCATTCGCTTTGTCAAGCGTACCCCGCAATGTTTTGCCATCCAAGGCGATAATGTCATCAGAGAATGTGGCTAAGCTCTTCACCCATTGGGTAAATGCGAGTCCAAATTCTTGGGGATCAAGCCGGTTTATCACATCGTTAAAGGTATCATGACTGGGAATGCCATTAGGAAGAGCCAGAAATTGCCGGAACCAATCTTCTTTAGATTTACCGTATTCTTCAATCGCATTGAAACCTTCACAACCGCAGATTACGGCACAGATCGAGATAGTCAAAATGTCGATGAGTGAATATTGTTTAGTCCGGTTAACACGCGGATCAGTGAGGTGTCCAAAAGCATTGCTGAGGGTTGTGGCTTGCATGGCAGTTTCTAGGATTATCATTGAT
>NZ_NKHQ01000026.1:0-1222 GCF_014467265.1 Xenorhabdus sp. TS4
AATGATGCCGCCGTCAAACTGGCGGCAGCACTGGTTGCCAAAGGCATCACGCCGCTGCGTATAGTGTTCCCGCCAGATCAGGATGCCAACGGGTATCTGTGTCAGATGGCCGAACCCGAATCGGCCTTTGCCCTGCTGATTGAGAGTGCTGTACCGATGCAGGCGGCAGCGGATATGGTCGCCCTTGAGCGCCAGACGCCTGAGCCGGACACCGCGCCAGAACCCGCTTCCCCTTTAGCCGCTGGACCCGTACCCCGCGTGACGCCGAATGTCGTCTGTGAATCCGGTGAGCATGGCGAGCGGCTTATCTCGATCGGCACACTGCAATGGTGCTTACGGGGCATGGGCGCAGTCAAAGCCGGCGCTGCCACGATGAAACTCAATGCGCAGGTGCTGGACACACAAAGCGGCGTCCTGTTCACCGACGGGGTTGACCTGATGAGTGCCCGCAGCCGGAACAGCTATGCCAGACTGGCCGCCACCGAACTGGGGCTGGGAGAGGCTGAGTTGCGCCGTTCGCTGGGGCAGGTGTTACTGGCGGTTGAACAGGGGCAACAGCAGGACACATCAGGCACCGAACCCCGCGTACCGGCGATGGGGATCGCTGAACGGGAAGCGGCACTGGCGTTACTGCAAGATCCCTACCTGACGGCACGTATTACCGCTGACTTAGCCGCCTGTGGCGTGGTTGGTGAATCCACCAATCTGCTTGCGGGCTATCTGGCAGCAGTGAGCCGAAAGTTACCCAAACCGTTAGCGGTACTTATCCAGAGCAGCAGCGCCGCCGGAAAATCCTCGCTGATGGAGGCGGTACTGAACCTGATCCCGGAGGAAGAGCGCATCCAGTACAGCGCCATGACCGGGCAAAGCCTGTTCTATCTCGGTGAAACTAATCTCCAGCACAAGATATTAGCTATCGCCGAAGAAGAAGGGGTACGGCAGGCCGCCTATGCGCTGAAGCTGTTGCAAAGTGATGGCGAACTGACGATGGCGAGCACGGGCAAGGATGAGGCAACCGGCAACCTCGTCACCAAAAGCTATACCGTCAAAGGTCCGGTGATGCTGATGCTCACCACAACCGCCATTGATGTGGATGAAGAGCTGCTCAACCGCTGTCTGGTGCTGACGGTCAACGAATCCCGCGAACAGACCGAAGCTATCCATGCGGTGCAGCGCCAGAAGCAGACGCTCGAAGGCTTGCTGGCCGAGAACGAGCGGGACT
>NZ_NKHQ01000027.1:0-212 GCF_014467265.1 Xenorhabdus sp. TS4
CACCGCCGCCACGATATTTCAGATCGCGTCTGGAGCCTACTTGAACCTCATTTGCCAGGACGTCAAGGCGCTTGGGGGCGTGTAGCTGAAGATAATCGGCGTTTTATCAATGGGGTGTTTTGGATTTTACGGACGGGTGCGCCTTGGCGAGACCTACATACTGATTATGGTGACTGGAAAAATACCCACCGCCGTTTTTGTCGCTGGAGAGA
>NZ_NKHQ01000028.1:0-207 GCF_014467265.1 Xenorhabdus sp. TS4
GTGACAGCCGCTTACGGGGTGAACGGCGTCACCGCGGATCACTGGCAGGCGTTCGAACAGCACGGCATTAAGCAGGTGCTGATCGCCTTTGATAATGATACCGCCGGCAATGATGCCGCCGTCAAACTGGCGGCAGCACTGGTTGCCAAAGGCATCACGCCGCTGCGTATAGTGTTCCCGCCAGATCAGGATGCCAACGGGTATCTG
>NZ_NKHQ01000029.1:0-221 GCF_014467265.1 Xenorhabdus sp. TS4
ATAGCCTTTTGTTCCTTTATTTCTCTTTGTTTGTCAACTTAAAGTTATAAAAGAGCGGCTATGTCATTTCAACTCACCATAAAAGTCGAGCATCGCGTTACTATTTCCTATTTCTACGTCTGGTTTCGTCTGTTGCAATCAAGATGCAGCGAAGGGCATAATTCGGGGCACTTACCGTTCGATTCAAGGAATGCCCTTAATAATGAAACTAAACGCCCGGC
>NZ_NKHQ01000003.1:0-144295 GCF_014467265.1 Xenorhabdus sp. TS4
CGAATTGCTAGAAAACTTCTTTCTCACACGTTGGGTATTTTTGCCAATTTTAAACAAGGTAAAAGTCAACGCGACTGGCTTCAACAAGCCAACGTTATAAGATGTTAAAGTCGAGCATCGCGTTAACCATAAGTTCTCGGAACCAGGCAATTAAAGGGAGGCGTCTTTTGCTCTTGAGCAATAGCAAAACCTCTGATGCTGCCATTCTCATCTTCTGCAACTAATAAGTGAAACTTATCGTTATTGATATTGGAAGCAATAAAATTCCTGTCTTGTTCAGCCGCTTGCATCCTATCCGGCTGCAATGCCGCCATTTCACTGAACAATACACTATAAAGAGATAAAATATCCTCAATATCCTGCATAGTAGCCGTTCTTATTATCATTAGATTCTCTCGGTTATTTTCAATGAATTAGTATAAATTTCCACCA
Source organism: Xenorhabdus sp. TS4 (assembly GCF_014467265.1). Lineage (NCBI taxonomy): Bacteria > Pseudomonadati > Pseudomonadota > Gammaproteobacteria > Enterobacterales > Morganellaceae > Xenorhabdus > Xenorhabdus sp. TS4. Next base: position 433 of record NZ_NKHQ01000003.1, read on the forward strand.
ACAAAATAATATAATTATTAAAACGATCAAGTCCCCCCCACTGAATTCTTCCAATGTGTCAAACCTTCTGGTAAAGACACAAAACTCTCTATTAACAAACATGCAACTGAGAATACTGTTGAGTTATATCTGTTTCACTGCGAAGATGGCATCTCTTAAATAATACGTTGTAACTGAGGTTTTTTTAAATGTCTCTTTCCAAACATCGGGCAGCTTCTTTTCCACTGCTTCCTGTGATTTTATTGTTACTGTCAATGACATCAATCCAAGCTGGAGCCTCACTGGCTAAAACATTATTTCCTGTCATTGGTGCGCCTGGTGTCACAGCTCTGAGACTTGCATTAGGAACGATTATTCTATTTTTGATTTTTAAACCGTGGCGACTGAAATTTCAGCGTTCTTCATTACTCCCCCTTTTCGCCTATGGCATTTCCCTGGGAGCAATGAACTATCTGTTTTATCTGTCCTTATCCCGAATTCCGCTCGGCATTGCCGTTGCGCTTGAGTTTACCGGACCTTTAGCGGTGGCCATGTTTTCTTCCCGCCGCCCGCTCGATTTTCTCTGGATTGCCCTGGTCATTGCCGGATTAAGCTTCCTGCTGCCAATCGGGAATAGCATCAATACACTCGATCCTGTCGGTATTGTGTACGCACTGGGAGCCGGCGTTTTTTGGGCACTTTATATTATCTTTGGGCAACGTGCTGGTGCGGGCTATGGTGCCGCGACAGTCTCTATCGGTTCACTTATTGCTGCCTTTATCTTCTTCCCAATCGGATTAATACAGACTGGCCCTGAACTACTGTTCGATACTTCTCTGCTGCCTATTGCTCTGGGGATCGCCATTTTATCCACCGCATTTCCTTACACTCTGGAAATGATTGCACTTACTCGCCTGCCAGCCAAAACATTTGGGACATTAATGAGCCTTGAACCTGCATTAGGAGCATTATCAGGCATCATTTTCCTTAATGAGCATTTGACAAAAACTCAATGGATTGCTCTCTTTTGCATTATTTGTGCTTCTATAGGCTCCACTTCGACTATTAAGCGAAAAACTAAAATAGAAAAAATAGAATAATGAATTTAGAAAAATTGATATGATTTATTGAAGCCGGAGAAAGAATTTCATTCTCTGGTTTTTTATTTTCACAAATTATCAATATGTTACCGACCAATATAATAACTATTAATTCGATAGAGATAAGCAATATGACTTCCGGCAGATGATCAACTAAATTTATTCTATCTAATGAGATAACTCATTACTCAGAATTAAAGGAGCATTATGATGAATACAGCAAAATTAATCAAAACCCAACCTTCTGGCCTGATTTATACCCGAAACAATCTTGATGAAGGTATTAAACAGAGAACGATTACTGCCTTAAATCATATGGTAACCCAATTTATCGATCTATCCATGTTGACTAAACAGGCTCACTGGAACATGCGTGGCCGCAATTTCATCGCCATTCATGAAATGCTGGATGATTTTCGTCATTCCATTACGGATCATTTTGACACATTTGCAGAACGAGCTGTTCAATTAAGTGGAACGGCGCTGGGCACTGTTCAAGAAGTGTATAAACGTACCACACTGGAAAGCTACCCAATAGGTATTCATAGTGTACAAGATCATCTAAAGGCACTGGCAGATCGTTATGCTGTCGTTGCTAATGATATCCGTCAGGCGATTGTTGATGCAGAAGATGAAGACACTGCGGATATGTTTACCGCAGCATCCCGTGATCTCGACAAATTTTTATGGCTTATCGAAGCAAATATTGAGCAATAAAATAAAAATATTATTCTTCATTATGTTAAGGCCACATCTGTGGCTTTTTTTCCATCAATGCCCATTATTGATGGAAAAAACATTAAAAAAAGAAGTTATAACCTTAAAAATCCCGCAAGCCTTTAAAAAAATCATTTTTCTCTCTATAATCCCTGTTTGATTTAAAAATAAACATGAGGATTCTATAAGATGGATATCGAAGTCAAAGATTCTAACGGCACATTACTGAACGACGGTGATTCAGTACAGGTTATCAAAGACTTGAAAGTCAAAGGGACTTCCAAAACGCTGAAACGCGGCACGCTGATCAAAAACATCCGCCTGACTCACCGCGAAGATGAGATTGAATGCAATGCCGATAAAATTAAGGGATTAGTCCTGAAAACCTGCTTCCTGAAAAAAATAGATAAATAACAGTTACAATCCTATTCTTGCTTAAAGGATAAATAATATTAATTTTTATATTATTTATCCTTTTTTATTAATGGGATTAAAATCGGATAGTATCGCTCATATTGAGTCAGGAGACTAACCATTACCACTGCCAATTAAGTTTTTCCGCCAAAAAAATAGCAATATCACTTAGAAAATCAATCTATTAAATACATAATTCATAGACGAAGCTCCAGAAAATCACTAAATAGATTGGAATTTCAGCCAAGAGAATTTATGATAAATGGGTTTTTATTCTGATACAGAATAAAAACATTGAAAATATTAAAGTTTATATAGAGGGTACAAGATGAAGACTTCACTTACTCTATGCACAGCTATTCTGCTATTAACATCCTGGAATACATTTGCAACAGAAGCAAAATTGCATAATAAATCTGAACAATGCGAAGCACGCGCACTAATTATATGTTCCAAGCATATTAAACATCATAAAAAATATCAATATTGCCTTAAAGAGGTATATAGCGAATGTATGCACCAATAGATATGATATAACTTCAACGCTATTAAATAAGTGTGATTTCAGAAGTCTGTAAGTTAAATTCGGTGATGTATACCCGTCGTTATTGAAGGTATTTAGTACCTTAATAATGACGGGTATATAGCCTTACTAAAATTAATCTTCAAAAGGGTAGATAATAAAATTTAAAGATATAAATAAAATCAACCAATAAAGTCACTATACCTATCGTAATTGAAGATGCTTGATTTTTCATTCATCTCAGATCATGGACATGTAATTTCATCAGCAAACGCACCTGAATCTGAAGGATTATTTCTCTGAGGAAAAACTCGCTCCTGAAAATAGCGGCTCTGAAAGCCGTTTATCTGCTGAACAAACGACAGAATTAGTTGCATATCTGACGGTAAATTTGATGCACACGACCGCGCAAATTGTTACTCATGTTTGGGCGCGCTGGCAGGTGACGTTCACTGTGGCCGGGATGACAATACATATGGCAAGTAAAAACGTGAGCACAATGTGTGATGATAATGCAAATATCGGTATCTGTACTATCACCGAACCTCTGGCTTTTTAGAACTATACTTCGTGCAGATGCCCGTGTATCCTACACGTGGAATTGATGATGGAGATAAGCCATGACAGCAAAACAAAGAAACACACAGAGCGTAACAATGACTATAGAACGAAGTTTACTGAGTCGGGCACGTGAAGCGGGTATCAATTTTAGTGCAACACTTTCCGCTGCTCTGGATGCTGAATTACGTCATTATGAGGCGAGGAAATGGCAAGAAGAGAACACGGAGGCTCTAGAGGCATTAAACCGTTTCCATGATGAACATGGCTGTTTCAGTGATGAATACAGGACGTTTTAACTATGCAATTCACCGTTTATCATAATATTGGAAGAACTGCCGTTTACCCGCTGTTGCTGGACGTAACGAGCGACATTATAGGACAGTTAAACCGCCGAATTGTTATTCCACTACTGCCTATTGAAAAATATCCAGACAACCGTCGTCCAGATCGAATGATTCCCCTGGTCAGACTTATAGACGACAAAGAATACGCTGTAATGACTCATGAGCTGGCAAGCATATCTGTTCATGTCTTGGGTGCAAAATTTTGCGATGCCACGCAATACCGTAACCGGATTAAGGCTGCAATAGATTTTATATTTGATGGTATTTAAATTTGCTATGAAACACCTGAACTAATAAAGATTATAAGGCGTGTCTCATTACGCCGTCTTGTTTAGGTATACCCATAAAGAACAACAGGCCAGGATCGCCAACACGGCTGACAATAGTTGTGGCGATCACTGGCCCAATACCTGGAATGGTGGCTAGCCGTTGACAGGCATCGTTCTCTTTGAAATACCTGTCAATCATTTAAGCTCTTCCCTTATGCACGGTTTCACCAAATTCCAGTAGCAAACCATGCAACGCATTGATTTGCGAGATTCTGAATTTCACTAACTGGTCGTGCATCCGGTGTAATTATACATAATTCAATAAATTGATATTACGCCCAAGATATTCAGCGTTTACGTAGTGCGCTCAGCCGCATCGTCAGGATGAACAGGGGCACGCCAATAAGTGTGAAACTCAACCCGACAGGGAGAAAGACTCCTGCGGGTGCTGTTTTCGTCATAATATCCGCAGTGACGACAAGATTGCCGCCCACCAAAGCGGAAAGAAACAGTCGGGCGCGGCCTGTGGCCGATGAAATAAAGCTGGCCAGATGCGGCGCCAATATTCCCAGAAAGCTCAATGGCCCTACTGCAGTGACAGATGCTGCGCTTAGCAGGACAGCAAATATCATCAGCAACGGACGGGAATATTTGATAGGCTCCCCAAGGGACATAGCAAGTTCGTTTCCAAGCTCATAGCGGTTTAAAGCGGGGCCAGTGATCAGAATTCCGATAATACTCAATAAGAATAATGGCATAAATGATGCAATAATTGACCAACTGGCCTGAAACAACGATCCTTGCATCCATCCAGCAAGATTCAAGGATAACTCTGTCGGAAGATAGAGAATAAGAAAAGAACTGACAGAACTAAGAACGGATGAGACAGCAATCCCCATCAGTAAAATTGCCAAGCCACTTGCGCGATTATTGCCGACGAGCAAGGTCAAAAACAACGCAACAATCAGTCCGCCAACTAGTGCAGCAAGGACGATCAACATCTTAGGTGCGGAAGGAACAAACGCCAGTAAGACTATGATCATCGTCATAGATCCCTGACTTATGCCAAAAAGGCCGGGGTCGGCCAGCGGATTGCGAGCAATCGGCTGCAAAATAGCACCGGCAAGGGCTGCGCACCAACCTACCATCAGTCCCAATAAAATATGAGGTATTCGTACAACCCAGAGTGCATAAAACTGATGGTGCTCAAGGGAGTATCCGAAAAGCATATGCGTGAATTCACGTATACCAACGTTCGTAATCCCGACGTTTAAAGAAATAGCCACGAGTATGATCGTGATGGTAAATAGGCATAAACCGACTTTTATATCGCGGGTACGCATCTGCAATCCGTTATCGAAACGTAATACCCTTTGTCCATCTGTTGCCTGACCGAAGTTCATAACGATCTCTCCGATGTTGCTGAAAGATAGCGCTTTCTGATAATCCAGATAAAAAACAATCCCCCCAAAAAATCCATTAGAATGCCGGTGTGTATGACATAAGGCTGGAAGAGTGTCTGCGCACAGAGATTGGCAATCAAGCAGATACTTGCCCCCGTTAGAGCACAAGCTGGCAGCGACAGCATAAAATTCTGACCAACCAGAGGCTTGACAATATGGGGTACAACCAGTCCCACGAAACCAATCGGACCGCATATGGCAACGGCAGAACTGGATGCAACTATGGCTGCAATCAGCGCAATGCGTGAAACAAGTGCTGCATTCGCGCCAATCGAAAGCGCCTTTTCGTAACCGAGCAGAATAAGTGTCAGTGGACGTGCCAGTAATAAAAGTACCATCAAGGCCAGTATACCGAACCACCAGAAATGGTGAAGTCTTGTGATATAGGCATGATTGATAGCCCCTGCTAACCAGCTCAAATATTCGGTTCGTAATGCAGGATAGGCAAGAAGAACAGCATTGCTTATCCCAAGATAAAGCATCGCTATTAATGTGCCTGACAGTATCAGTAGCAAGTCGCGAGAAACGCCGTTAACGCCCGCCAGGCGAGATACTGCAAGAGATGACAGAAAGCCGAATAACCCGCCGACAAGAGCTGCTATGCCTTGCAATGTCAGATCGAACTCAAAGCTGATTGCACCTATTATGACAAACAGTGTTGCGCCGGCATTGATTCCCAATGTTGATGAGGAGGCCAGTGGATTGCGGATAAGCCCCTGAAAGACGAGACCACTGCATGCCATCACCGCACCGACATAAACAGAAATCAAAGCCCGTGGCAGTCGCTGGTATAAAATAACTGCCTGCTCATAGTTTTGCGGTTCGGACTGTGTTAATGCCGCATAAATTTGCGAAACTGACGCAATATTCACGCCAAAAGAGAGACTAGAAAAAAAGATCAGCAGCAATACAAAAGACGCGAATATAAAGAACAGACTGGATTTCATCGCCATACTCCGGACTGATTTCCAGGGTGGTTTATGCCCGGATAAGGCTGACAGATAAGGCTACCGTTGTAACTGAAAATATCGGCCGGAATATCGAATACGCGCTGGATATTATCTACCGTTATCGTTTTATTGACAGCACCTGCAGCAATAACGTTGCCAGTATTCAGCATCACAACATCATCGGCAAAAGTCGTTGTTAGATTTAAATCATGTAATACTACAACGATGGTTTTTCCGTGCTGGAGTGAGAGATCGCGAACCAGTTTAAGCACCGTGTATTGATATTTGATATCTAAGTGGTTCACTGGCTCGTCCATAAGAATGATGTCAGTGTCCTGTGCAAGCACCATCGCCACCCAAGCGCGCTGGCGTTGCCCTCCTGAAAGGGAGTTGACTTGAGAGCCTGCCTTATCGGCTAAGCCGACGATTTCCAGTACATCATGAAACAATTTGCGATCCCGCGAGGATGGCCCGCCGAAAAACGAATTACGCCCACAAGCTGCCAGCTCGATCAACTCTCCCAGCGTCATGTAATCCGGGCAGTGGCATTCCTGCGGCAGATAAGAGATTTTTCGAGCCAGCGCTTTGCGACCTATCCCTGTAATCAGTTTACCTTCCAACAGAATTTCTCCACTTTTCAGTGGGATGAAACCCATGATGGACTTCAGCAGTGTCGACTTACCGCAGCCATTAGACCCGACGAGTGCAGTGATGCGCCCTTGGGCAAAGTCTACTGACAAATCATGCAATACGGTTTTCTTGCCGTAAGTTGCGGTGATATTTTTTGCTGTAAGCACCAAAGGCTCCTTCAGTTTATCTTATATAAAATAAATTACAGTGTAATAGTTATGATTTGGCTAGCATACCAAAATCACAAGGTAAGCCCCAATGTAGTTGTTTTTACCTCTCACATGACAGCATCCTGCATTTGGACTATCTGGCGCGATTCAGCAATGACATTATTGATTAATGCATCGATTTTACTACTGTCGTGATGATGTGCCGTGGTGGCGCGGCGCTGCCAATCGGCAAACGAGTGACTGCGAATGGACGCCCACATCATCAGTGGTGTCTGGCCATTACATGAACCTGAGATGATCTTGTCCTGAGCCGAAATGTAATCAACATCGACTGTAATACGTTCAACGTTTTTCCGTTTTGCAACAACAATCCCGCAAGTAATGGAGGAAATTATCATTTTTACCCGGAGACACAGATAGAATCGATATAGTGGGTAAGGATTCTACTAAACAAGATTTGATACGCAGTAATTTGGCGATTTTTGCCACCGAATAATGCGTATATTTTGAATAACAAAGTGTTTCCTCCGGGAATAGTTCTCGCCCAACCCAGCAGGCTGCCTGCATTGACGTTAATTCTCTCATCACTTATTCACTTGATTGAAAAATCCTGATTAATAGGAGCAAGTATAAAAATAAGTTGCATTCACACAGCCTCTGGCGGACGAGATCATTTTATTGCTTTGTCTTAGCCCATTCTCCCACGGCTCTGAGAGTATGTTCCGCACTGGCAAACGTGGGGGTAAAAACTTTGCCTGCATTAAGAAAAATAATCCGTTTTTCGCTAGCGGGTTTCATATAATGAGCCCATCCAGGCACAATCCGATCGAGTGCGGAACGAATAGCGTTCTCATCGTGCTCCTTGCTGCCCCAACTGTTGAGTACTACCAGAACGTCCGGATTGAGTTCGCCTAATTTGTCGGCACTCAACTGTAAAAGTAATTGAGATGAGGGGGCAGAAAGACCGCCTTGTGCCGAGAGATTCAAGCGGGTGAAACCAAGATCTTCCAATGCTTGAGTGAAACCAGTTGCTTCTCCGACGACATTGATCTGATCTGTTACAAGAATAGGTAGATAGGTCTTATTAGCCGGATTTTCCGGCAAAAGTTCGCGCGTTTCCGCTACGCGTTGTAAATACATATCCCGCCGTTCTTGAAAATTCTGCTCACGCCCGGTAAGTCTGGCCAAATTTTCTTCAATATTGAAATGATGGAATTTTCCAGAAAGGAAATTTTGCAGATAAACAGGAGCCACCGTTGAAAGCTGTTTTACCTTGTCGATATCGAATTCTGTTCCAATAATAAGGTCGGGTTTAAGTGCGTAAAGTTTTTCCAGATCGATCTCCCGACCAGCACTGATACCTTGTGGTTTTGTGTATCCTTCACCGAGCACAGCATCGACGAAATCTGCACCAAACTGATAGGTGCCATCTTCCGAACGACCATAACTGCCGACCGGTTGAACTCCCAGTTCCATTAGGGGCAGACCGATAGCTGGCTCGCTCATCACCACAATACGTTGGGGTTCCTCAGGAATAACGACTTCCCGTCCCATAGTATCCGTGACCTGCCGCGTTGCAGCAAAGGCCGATGTCCCCATCAAGCACAGTAATATGACAGTAATAGCAGATCGCATAACGTTTTCTCTTTCAGAGCGGAGTAGGGTTATATGGCTCGGTCAGATAACAAACCGCCCCTGACCGAATCACATCCATAATGGGTGGTTCATTAACATCTTCCATAATTTCGAATTTAAGACCGAACATGGATGCTTTTTTATCGGAATCGATTTGCCAGTAGCGTATATCGCTACCAGGCGGGGTTTTAAGGGCATCATTCAGCACATTATTGGCATGAATCTGAATATAAACGTCGAAGATTAGGTCATTCTCAGGTGTCATCCCCAACGATTGTTGAATAAGATCGAATGGTACATCTGCATACGGCATTGAATTATTGATAGTGTCTCTGGTGTCTTTTTCATGCGCTGCGATAGTCTTCCGGTTGTCAGATACGTGCGATAACTTTCCTGAATCAATATTCAACATGGATTTTCTCGTTTTATCAAACTGAGCTGTCGTTTTTCACAATGCATTAATACGAGCCAATATCCATTAAATGCCACATAGGAGGACTAATGCTGCCCGCAGAATGTGCGTTGCAGTGGCTGCCGTATTTGAAGCGAACTGACAAATATACAATTGACAAATGTGAAGGTTAACATAATATTGGCAGCCTGTGAACGTTAATGATAATGATAATGATAATGAGAATTAAATCTATAAAGACAGTCACGCCTATTGGTATAAAGATGGGGAATCTGCTTTTTTCGCGCAGAAAAGTGTTACTTAGCAGTGCGATTTTGTTTTCCTTATCGTCCTTGGGGGGACAAGCTACCGCTTTGACTCAAGCAGAGAAAAACAAAACGGGGAGCGATGACGCCGATGTCATCACGGTAACGGGTGAAAAAACAGAAAGATCTCTGCAGAGAACGTCAAGCTCAGTCACGGTTATCTCCGGGCAGGAGATACAGAGTAAGCCTGAGGCGACAACTATCGTTGATATTTTGCAGGGTACACCCAATGTGCTTTACACTAGCAGTACAGGTGCGCCGAGTATTCGCGGTATTGAGACAAACGGGCCTCTCGTAGGAGGGAATACTTTTCTTTCCAAACCCATACCGCGAGCGACCATCAGTGTTGATGGACGTTATATCAGCTCCGCTGAATTTAGTTTGGGGAGAGGGCCTGTTTGGGACGTGAATTCAGTAGAAGTATTCCGAGGCCCACAAACGACGACACAGGGGGCAAATAGCATCGCCGGTGCGGTGATTGTCAAGACTAATGATCCCACCTTTACCCCCGAATTCGATGGGCAGATTTTGTACGGAAGCCACCAAAAGAAACGTGCTTCCTTTACTGTCAATGGCCCATTGACAGACGATCTCGCAGTACGCCTCGCCATGGATTACAGCGGCAGAAATACGTTCATTAAATATACCAACCCCAGTTTCTCTGATTCTGATATGAACAAAGATTTCGAAAATCTGGATGTCCGCGTTAAGGCACTTTGGCAACCGCTGGATAGCCCTTGGTTGGCCAAACTGACCTACTCCCATATGGCCGCAAAAAATCCTGACAGTGAGTCGGCGTCATTACCCTACCGTGATTTGAATAACTTGACGCTAAGCACCAACAGAGCCAAGACCAACAGTGATGTCGGCATCTTAGATCTTCAATATACATTCGAAAACGATATGGTGCTCTCCAACCAGCTCCAATATTCTGCATCGAAGTACCGTTACACTTTCACGAAGGCAATTCCAGGTATCGCAAATCGCGATTCGAACAATGTTTCCAACGAAATACGTTTGAATTTTGGTGATGAATATTCAATTTGGAGTGGAGTGACAGGGCTCTATTATTCGCGTGATAAGGCCACGAATGTGCTTGATAATCAGTTGGGCAAGGCAGATGCCGATCTGACTAATACCAGTGTCGGTCTTTTCTCAGAGACTACCAGGCGTTTTGCGGAAAAATGGACTCTGACTGGCGGTTTACGTTATCAATATGACCTGGTTAAGCATAAAGGGGTCACCAGCTATGTGCCCGGCGTTTATCATGAATATAGCAAAGGATTCCATGCTATTCTGCCGAAAGTTTCTCTCGCCTATGACGTTACTGACGATATAACCATCGGTACTCTGATAAGCAAAGGCTATGCGCCGGGTGGTACAGGTGTGAATTTCTCTGGGCATTCCTATTACACCTTCGCTCCAGAGAAGGCTTGGAATTATGAGTTGTTTGCGCGTGGTAACGCGCTCAATAATCGATTACTGGTAACCGGTAATATCTTTTATACAGATTATAAGGGGTTCCAGAGTTCTGTAGAGGATTACACGAAAGACAGACCTAACGGTGGTTCTATCCTTGTCAACGCCGATAAGGCGGTAACCTATGGACTTGAGCTGGGGGCCGATTATCGTGTGCTGGACAATCTTCGCCTACGTGGTGGACTTGGATTGCTTCATACCGAAATCAAAAAATTCGCCGATTATCGAGGTAACTTGTTTGAGGGAAAACAGTTCGCTAAAGCGCCTGGCTACATGTTTAATATCGGTACTGACTGGAACATCACCGAAAAAGTTCGTCTGAGTAGCGATCTTCGTTACGTAGATCGTTACTTCTCAAATGACCAGAACGATCCCGAGTTGCGAGTCAGTTCCTATTTAGTGTCCAATCTCCGTTTATCATATAATCCGACCAACTATCTGGAACTCTTTGCTTACGGAAATAACATCTTTGACAGACGTGCGCCGACACAGAAATACAACGATCGTAAGGCTGGGACTTCAGGATACATGCTGGAGCCGCGTGAAGTGGGTATCGGTATGAAAGTACGCTTCTAAAAATCAGCACATTGACCGCACCGACTGGTAGGTGGTAGGAACAGGGGGGAGCTAATCAGCCGCTCTCCCTACCTCCATCTCAAATCACGCGTAACACTTATTATCTGAATTCACGACCTGACAATTTTTATTAATAATTTATTGGCCTGAATTCGCAATTATATAGGGTTCTATTAATAATAGCTTGGTTAATTCCTTGGACGAAGGCTTACTTTCTTCCCCTTTAGGTACCACAAAAAACTCACCTTGCTTTATTATTACGTGATCATTTTTAAAATCTATACGAAGTTCACCTTCAATAACCATAAACACCTTGTCTTCATCTTCATGTGTGTGCCACATAAAATCACCCTCAGCGAGTAATATGATTATCTTATATTCGTTTGTTTGAGCTATCACCTTCGGTGACCATATTTCTTCTATTAAATCAAATTCTTGTTTTAAATTATTGACTTTTCTCAATGCTGCAATATGGCTCATGTTATATTCCTTTCCTTTAACTAGTTTTTGGTTTAAATTTTTAATACTTACCCATTCCATGGAATTATAGTTTTTCCGTTTTTTATAGTGGCATACAGGTAAACAGATTTAAACATTCGGTTTATCAGGTACCGAGCGTTGCGCTCCCATCAATGACAATATCCTGTAACATTATGTGGCTTGCTTGGTTGACAAAACGTTCATCAGGAAGAGACATGAACTCCTGAGAAGGAAAACGCCATTACGATAATGCAAATAGAAATGATTATCAATATAATTGGCATCATTGATTAATGACATTTTCTTGTAAAAATTTCTATAAATAGGGGGCGGTTCTGGTAGGGGGCAAAATGACACTCTAAGCTTTTCCTTCGCAAGGCCACAAATATTCTCAGGGTTCTTTCTACTCACCTCACTTCACGTAAGGCTGTTGCCAGTTCATTTTGTCGTGGGTAAGAAGCAAGCTTACTCAATAACTGGATTGGTTTGATTTTTCCTGAAGGCATTATTATTGCGCATCGAAAAAGATCCGGCCAGTTTGCAATAATAAGGTCTTTTTCCCGCCAACCAGCTTGCGCAAATCTTTTGGGGTTCTGTCAAGGGTAACTACATGAAATTGCCTAGATAGTAGATGTTGATGTTGATGTTGATGTTTATATTTTTGATGAACCCACCAATGATATTGATTTAAAATTAATCACTTTTTTTAGGGCGCAGATCGAATCCTTTGCCGACAAAAAAATTTTATTTTAAGCCCTCATGATGAGAATTTTTTGCAAGGGTTAATGATCAATGATTATAAGATACATCAAAACCAAGTCATCAGAATGGAACACTGATGCAATGTGATTGGATAAATAACCCATCCTTGAGTTATTTATCCTTTTTCATTATCGCCAATTCCTTTTCCGACGGCACCTTTGGCCGTTCAATTGGAAATACCGGCAAAGAATTCAATAAACGTGAACCATAACGTTTGGTGAATAACCGAGTGTCATAAATCACCACATCACCATAACACTCATGGCTACGAATTAGCCTCCCCACTTGTTGGATCAAGTTAAAGGAAGCGCTGGGTAAACTCTGTACTTCAAATGGATAACGTTTTAAAGATTTCAACCATGCGCTTTCAGTAATAATCACCGGATTAGTTACGGGGGGAAATGCAATTTTATGGATATGGACTTGTGAAAGATAATCGCCTTTTAGATCCAATCCTTCTGCGAATGACTGCAACCCAACCAGAATGCTGGTTTGTCCTTCATCAATACGCTTGCCATGTGTTTCTACTAATCGATAACGAGGCTGATCACCTTGTACCAATAACATCAACCGCAAGTCTGTAACAAAAGTCAGGAACCCTTCCATTGCTCGTTGGCTGCTAAAAAGTACCAACATTCCCCGATGTTTCCCTGCCATCAGTTGGGAACGAAAATAACGTGACATTTCCTCAAGATGCTGCATTTCATGCTGAATGGTCGGCTCTTGTGTCATTTGAGGAATGACCAAACGCCCTTGTCGCACATGTTCAAAAGGTGATGACAGGCTGATAAAACGATCACCATAATTTTGGTGTAATCCGGTAAGTTCTTGAATGCGGGAAAAGCTATTTAGTGAACATAACGTGGCCGATGTCACTACAACATGAGGAATGGTGCGCCATAGTAGCTGAGTTAATTGTTCGCTGACCCGAATTCCGGCACAATGAAAATAAAGATGTGATTGGTTTTTCTCATAGCGGCGCGTTAACCATTTTGATATCGGCGCATGGGAAGACTCTTCTTGTGAAGCCAAACGCCACAGTCTTGTTATATTCTCAAAATAACCCAATATCCGGCTGGATTGCAAAATAGCACGATGCAAGCGGACAATATCTTGTTTGGCTGTCTGATCACTTAAATCATTTAAAATCGCTTCCGCCAAACCACGCAATCCATCAGTGAGTTTAAATAATTGCTGACAGCATAGCAGTAAACTATCCGGTAACTTTCCCAGTTCGAATAGGTATTCTTCCGCTTCACCACGCTCAGGCAATAATGCCTGTGTTATCTCCGCCAATTCCGTAAAGTATTCACGGATTGTTGCACAATGAGTCTGCAATCGAGGGATATTTGCCAAAGCAGGCGGTTTTGTCGGTCGGAATTGAACCAGGTACTGTTCTACATGACGGATAAATGCATCTAACTGCCCATTAAGTTGGAATAAGGTTATTTCCCCTTCAACTTCCAAGGCATCCCTTGCTACTTCGGGAATATGGTGCCCTTCATCCAGAACCAACAACAGATTTTTTGCTTCCGGCAAAACAGATTCACTTTCCAACGCAGCCATAACCAAAGAGTGATTGGCAACGACAACATCTGCATCTTCAATTTCCCTACGGGCAAGAAAAAATGGACAACGGGAGTAAAACTGACAATTGCGTGCCAGACAGTTCATTTTATCCGTACTAATTTTTGTCCACAGAGAATCTGCCAGTGCCAGTTTATGGTGATCACGTAAGCCATCCCAAACAAATGTCGTATAATCACTACGCAATCGACGGCATAGTTCCCGCTCTTCACTATTGGCTATTTCAGTCTGGTCTTCAACCAGAAACATCAAGTCAATCTGCTCCCCTTCTGCGGCGCAAATGGCTTCCAAGTTGCGCGGACAGACATAACGTGCCCGACCAAAAGCGCCGGTAAATTTCAGATCAGGAATAATCTTACGCAGCAGCGGTAAATCCTTGCTATAGATTTGATCTTGTAAAGCAACATTGGCTGTACTGACTACCAATGGTTTCTGTTTTGCCCGACTGATGGCAATCCCAGGGATCAGATAGGACAACGTTTTTCCTACTCCTGTTGGTGCTTCTATCACCAAATGCCGCCCTTCTTCATCCGCCAATGTCTTGGCAACCTCAGCGATCATTTGGCGTTGCGGGGCGCGTGGAATGAAACCATCAATATGAGTAGACAATGATTTATACCACTGACTTATCTGTTTTTTTATTGAACTGGAAAGTGCCATAAGTTTTGCTGCTGAAAAATGAGGAGGCTATTCTCCCATAGAGTTAATCCCAAATCAGCTTCATAAGGCCATTATTGGGAAACGGTTGCCAACTTTTTCTATCAATGCCAAAAGTGAATGCAAGAAAATGGGTTAGTGCTTGTCTGAAATAGAGAAGCCGATATACTTTTGCCTTTCTATCTTTTGGATTTTGATGATTGTTATAATCTTTTTATTAAAACCTTATTGGACACAGAGATGAAAAAAATCCTGCTCATTATCATTATATTATTTTCCATCGGTTCAATGGGTGGGATCTTTCTGGCAGGGATGAATATATATACCCGTTCAACCACACCAGAAGAAACGCCACAACAGACTCAGCAGGAAAATACGCCAACAGGGCCACAATAAATATGTTGGTTTGTATCGTAACACCAGATGAGGAATCTCATGAAAAATGAATATTTTGTCAGTTCACAATGGTTAAACGAACATCTTCATGATGAGAATGTCATTGTCATTGATGCCAGTGCCCCAATGCCCACCCAATCCATTGATTATCACCAACTCTGGTTAGAGAAACACATTCCGGACGCACAATTTTTTGATCTTGATAAAGTTGCCAATCTACAAACCAACCTGCCACACATGCTGCCGGAGCCAGAAACTTTCCGTCAGGCTGTCAGTAAAATGGGCATCAGTGAAGATCATCTGGTGGTAATTTACGATCAAGGCAATATGTTTTCCGCCCCACGGGCCTGGTGGACATTCAAAATCTTTGGCGCCCATCACATCCGTATCCTCGAAGGAGGCTTACAAGGCTGGCAACAAGCTGGTTATCCAACCGAATCAGGAAAAGTTACCCGCTCACCTGAAGTTTTCAATGTGCAGTTTACCCCTGAAAAAGTCTGTTCTCAGGTGCAGATCCTTGATGCTCTCCGTAATGAGGTAGCAGTACAATTTGTGGATGCCAGAGCAGAAGACCGTTTTCAGGCAAAAGTGCCAGAACCCCGTCCTGGTCTAAGAATGGGACACCTTCCCGGCGCTAAAAATGTTCCGTGGACGGCCCTGATTGATAATGGGCGTTATAAGTCAGCAGAAGAAATTGTGGCAATATTTCGCAAACAGGGCGTTGACTTAAACCAACCTATCATTACCAGTTGTGGCTCTGGTATGACAGCCGCTATTTTAGTCTTGGGGCTTGATATGATTGGTCATAAGGAAGCAAGATTATACGATGGCTCCTGGGCTGAATGGGGAGCCAATGATTCACTTCCATTAGAAAAATAGATTATTCGAAATAATCAATCGTAACAAAGGGCATCAAAGTAACATGCCCTGTCTTGTCATTTAGCAAGGATGCCAGCAATGAGGCCAAAGATAATCCATGACAGAATACCCATAGACAACCTCCAAAACTGATGAGTTTATTGGTTTACAAATTCAATTTCTCTTCTACGCCTTAATTTAAGACACCAACGAAAAGAATTGCAAATTGTAAAAGTTGCAATAAATGAACCAACAGGCTAATTAGTGTTGGGACATGGAACATAAAATAAAATTAAGCGCCTAATAGTTAAACTAACTTATATTACAAGTGCAATCTCGCCTCTATTAATGCTGTAAATACCCTAATCTTTGGAATAAAATTATTATTAAAAAATTGAAATGCTGTATCATTTAATAAAATATTGGGCGGGAAATCTGCGGTAGGAAATGCTTCTCGTATCATATAATATAGCCAGTCATTGAGCTTAAAACGAGAAAATCCAGCTTCTTGCCATAACTCTTTCATCGTGTTTATAGTATTGTTATTCATTTGAAGTCCCTCTACTATATGAGATTGCACGATAAGGCGAAGTGTATTGACAGAGTCAACCACACGAGAAGACATATCACCAGTACCTAATATACTGGTATTTGTAAAGTTCAAATATAATGCTTCAAATTGTCCACTCGAGATATCTACTGGACGTTCAACTACATTTCCTAATGGAATCATATTATTAATAATTTCTATAGTGGAATTATCTCCTCTTGGCCTAAAGAATACTCTTCTTAAGTGTCCCACTTCTCCCTCAGGTAATAATCCTTGAGTTTCAAGTCCTATAGTATAAATACCAGTTCCTGCAGGGTTTTCAACGCGCATAACCCTCCCTTCATTTATAGCATTCCTAAACGCGACTACATAATCGCTAGTACTATTTTGTACTCCCCCTGGAAGAGCCAGGTTCATACCACGCTGCTCTCCTCTTCCACTCAATCCATGACTAAAACTTTCCATCAATTGCTCACCTACTTTCCTCATGCCTGTCGCAATACCGCCAAGAACACCAGCTCCCAGACTCAGCGCCCCAAGCCCCAGAGAGATCCATCCGAGCGTTGCTGAGGCTCTGGGATTGCTGTCTTCTGTGGCAGCACTGGCAATCCCCGTGACATCGGCAACAAGCCCCGCAATAATGGCAGTATCACCAGCCAGTGATGCCCCGCCAGTGGGAATAGCCACAACCAAGCCAACAACCAACCCGATGACTCCGCCAATAATCCCAAACAGGCTGCCCAAGCTGATATGCCCCGTAGGATCAATACGATTAATGGGATCACCGAGGCAGTAGGCATACGCATTTAGCCCCCCTGCGCCAAACGGACTACAGCCATCAGGCGCATTAAAACGCATCAAAACCGGATTATAAGCCCGATAGCCATTACCCAAGTGATAAGTTCCCATCACGGGATCAACACGCTCACCATTATAAGCCGGAATATCAGGGTTGCGTTCCTCTTCTGCCTGCTGCCCATAAGGCGAATAGCGATAGCGGGTTTGGGTACCATCACTTTTGTCGCTAACCAACACACTGCTATGTCTATCAGTACCCAATAAATGCGTATGGGTATCCGTAATGGTAGCAACGAGTTCCCCCTGAGCACGTAACAGTCGGGTCGCCATGCCACTTTCGCGCAGAATTTCTGTCATGCGCGTCGCCCCCTGATAATAAAGTTCATGGGTCTTGTCTGTTCCCATTTGTTGCAGCACCAGTCGGTTGGTCGCATCATAAGTATAGGTACTGGTGGTGTCACTTAAACTGGCTGAAATCAACCGCCCCAAGACATCATAAGTTAAATGACGACCAGCCTCATCGTGTATCAGGCGACCCGCAGCGTCATACACCAAAGTGATTGTGGCTGGATAATCTGGGTGCGTATGGGTTACGGTATGCAACTGACAAGGATCTGACGGATTGTAGGTAAATGTCGCTGTATCACAGCTTCCATCATTGAGGGTCGTCACACAAGTGAGGATGTTACCCAAATGGTCATAAGTAAAACGCTGACGGGTAATACTAAAGCCATAGGCATCACGTGGACATTCTGAGCCAGTACAGTGATACACTGTTAGCCAATAACGGGCGGGATCGTACGTGTAATTCTCCTGACGCAACAAACCAGCATTCTGTGAACGGGTCATGCGTGATGCTATTTGTCCTGTGACCGTATAAGTCTGTTCAAGCGTCAGCGTATCCGTTTCCGTCTGGATTTGGCGTTGAGTTTCACGCTCAAAATCATCAAAACTGAGCGTGGTGGTTAATGTTTTGTCATGCTGTTTATCGTGAACGCACCAGCTCTTGACCCGGCTGGCCGCATCATAGGTTAATACAACGTCAATATCAGCATCCCGCGCTGCAATCGGACGGCCAAACTCATCAAAACTGACATGACAATTTTTTCCTGTCACATCCTGATAAGCGGTCAGTCCGCCGACAGGGGAATAGGTATAGTTTGCCTCTCGTGCAGCCCCAGCCTTGGCATCCTCAAAACGGAAGGTTTCCCGCTGCAAACGTCCGGAAGCGGTATATCCCATACTATGAGTAGCCCGTTGGGCGGCACTGGCCTCCGTCATTACCCCAGTCTTGGGATCATACGTAAAGCGCTGCTGTATTTCCCCCGCATCCACCTGTGTCAAGGCCTGACCGAGCAAGGGTTCATAGGTATACAACGTCGTTTGACCCAACGGATCAGTGATCTGGCTGGGATAGGGGTTTTCCCCCTGATAGGAGGAACAGTAGGTACGCCCGCCACTGGTGGTTGAAATCGAGCGATGCAGGCTGTCGAAGCTACGCGTACCCAGCACCTTATCGCCAACCGCAATTTGCGTCACTAAACTGTCTGCCGTAAATGGGGCATAAGATTTTCGAACAACAGTGCCATCACTGTAACTTATCGTCAACAATCGTCCCAATAAATCGTAGGCGTACTCGGTTTTTTGCCCCAATGCGTCAAAGGTGGCCCGCAATCGTCCCAGACCATCATAGTGATGGTACTGCTGGCTATGCTGCTTGCCCTGGCTATCATAGAGCGTTAACGTGACAGGCTGGTGACGTTTATTGTACTTCACCGTACATTGACTAAAAGACAGCCCTTCCGCCTGTCGGGTGATCTGCGCGGTGCGGGTCACCGGATCATAATCGTGTTGGATGCTCCCGCCGGTATCTTGGGTAATCCGATGTGCTTTTCCCCAGTCATCATATTCAATCCGTTGATGGGAGGAAACCTGAACCACACGGGATGCACTGTCAGTGCCATTTTCCACTGGCAGCCAGTCATGCCGCGTTTGGGTCACCACACGTCCCCAACTGTCCCTCTCCATTTCAGACACTAACTGCCAGCGCTGATCGGGCTGCCCCTTTTCCAGTATTTCCTTCTGATAGGCATGTCCCAACCCATTAAAGCGGATACGCACCTGATTGCCCCACACATCGGTTTTCGTTGTCGTCACCGCCCCAATCGCTTCAATGGCATAATCATACTGCACCATTTGGCAATAATCGGTATGGGCATTACTGATATGCTTTGAAATACGTCCAATATCATCATAGACATAATCAGTAGTCCGTCCCTGTGCATCCACTTCATGCCATAACTTGTCGCTGACCTGCGATTGAGTGACTTGGGTTGTGAAGCTAAGCTGGTCATGCCCTGTCCATTCGGTGCTTTTTATCAGTGCCTCACCTCGCAGGATATAACTGAAGGTTTGCTGGCTTGTCCATGTCTTGCCCGCCGCAGCGATCTTTCCTTCCAAGGTGGCATAGCGGGTCTCGTCAATACGGTGAATGCGCCCATGATCGGGAGAATTCACATCATTCACATAGCTGGTCTGGCTTTTATGCAACAACTGGCCTGAGCTATGCCAGCCCTGATAGGTGCAGACCACAGTATAAGCACAGGGTGCACCGGCGAGTGTGGGTAGTGAATCATAACGATAAACCACCTGATATATCGGCGCATCATCATAAACACCTTCAGGAGAGGATTTACCGGGTGTAACGGTCTTGGATTTGACAAAACGCACGAAGCCATGCGGTGAGGCCGGACAGGCACCTTCTTCCCCCTCTACCGGATAATAAACCCAGTCAGTGCGGGTGCCATCCGGGGCAATCTGCATTGTCGGGTTACCCGCTTCATCAAATTCGGTCTGAACAACCTCCACGTCAGAGGCATCATTAAAGCTGACACTGGCCGTTTTCGGCATCTGGAACTGAGGGGGTTGTTTTTCAAACGACAACCCCGTTTGGGCATAATAGTCGGTCTTATGCACCCGCTTGCACCCATTTTGCTCCGTAGATTCGGAAACCAATAGATGGTATTTATTATACTTTCGGGTAATATGGCGTTGCGTTGTGCCGTTGTCCCAGCGTTCGGTCGAGCCATACCAGTAATTGCTTAAGGCACCGTAGAGATAATCTTCATCATCATTCCAGCTCTCGTTACTCCCATAACCCAAAAAATTATATTCGGTATATTTATAGTGCCTGATGATTTCAGGACCTTGCTTTGTATGTTGCGTGTACTGGGTGACATAAGGCAAAGGTGGTAATTCTGCCCCTTTGGGAAACTGATGGCCGTCAAAATCGTAATCAACAAATTCAGTGGCACCTGTCGGAGATGAAACCCGGTTTAAAAAACCGCTGTCTGAATCATATTCCAGCTTCCAAATTAATGTGTGGTTACTCGTCTCATTGCTAATCTGAGTGACTTTATCATTATCAAAGAGTAATCGGATATCATAAGATTCCGATGATTCGGGCCAGACCGTAATACGGGTATAAAAAGCCGTTTTATACTCGATTTTTAACAGCACCCGCCTTTCGTCCGATATAGCAGCAAGACGGGGCATAGTCTCCGTCTTATAAATCCAGTCCAGTTTCAGAGAATGGCCTAGCGGGGTAAATATCTGTGTAGGAACTTTGAGGTGATAGGCATTGTTCGGCCCGGTCAACACTTCAACTGTACCCGATTTATGGATCACCCAGTAAACATTCCGTGCAACGTCCTTTTCAAACCGCACAATATCCTGCTTATACTGTTTCAGATAGACGGCGTCCTTATATTCATCCACTTTATAGCGCTCACCGGTGGAGAGACTTAATAACCGTTGCCAGCTGTCATACTGGGTCAGCCCCAGGGAAAAGCCAATACCAAACCCCTGGTTGTCGGTATTAAGCGGGTTATACGCCAGCGCTATCGTCTGGGTTGGTCCGAGATGATTATTGCCGGTTAACTGGGCAACCAGCATGGTATAAGTAAACAAACCGGTTCGTGGATCAACGCTGCCTGTGGCCGCACTTTGAAAGTTGTGGGCATTTGAGAAAAAATCATATGGCATTTTAGCGCCTCTCTTTTTTATTTATGGAAAAACGTATTTCTCATTTCATAATCAGAGGATGCTCAAGGAAAATTTACTACGGCGACTGACAAAAATATTATAGAGAGAGCAAACATCTTCATTTTTTTAAGCAGTAGCCATTTCAGACTTATTATTCAGGATCCGCACGATAGACTTTGGGTTTTTCTTCGTTGTTATCATGGCAAGATTCTACTTTGTATAAACATTGGCTTTTTGACGCTTGTATGTAAAATCTGATGCATTTATTGCATAAAATAGCAACTATTTTGCATAGAGACGTCATTCTTGCTCATTCACCCCTCCCGTAGGTGAAACGAATCTGCATTGTCCATGATAATTTTTAGAAAGACAGACTCATTACCATAGATATCGCGGAATTTGAATTGTGGAATTTGGTCAGCCTCATCAACCCAAAAATTATCACCCCCCGGGCTTTCGAAATAAAGCCTACTCAAACTAACAACATCGGTGCGTGTTGTTGTGACTATCTCCTCTTGTGGGGTAGCTTCCCTTTTCAGACTGCTACTGAGATCTGGGGAATCATTTATTACGACCCGATAAGCAGCTCCAGCTGTTCTCTTGGCACTATATGTCCCCCAAAGAAACCAAAGGTAAAGATTGTTACTTCTTGTATGATGGGTAAATCTTCGGTAATCATACTTAAAGGTATCTTCATCGTTTATGGTATTTCGAATTTCAACATCATGAATTGCATACCCCTGACCTTTTTTAGGAAAAAGATAATAATTATTTTGAGTCCATTCCGGGTATTGAAACGAAATTTGCGTATGCTCTCCTCCTAATATATCAATTACAGTGATGGTCCGTTTTAATTCATATGTGCCATAGGCGACATTTTCTTCAATTTGTGGTGTTGGCACCAGATCATCAAAATGATAAGTGATTGGTTCATGACCTGTAACAACAATATGTGATCCCTTATAATGAGAATCATCTGATGAATACGTTTCTCCATCCAATGTAACTTTTGCTATTATTTCGATGAGTTCACTTTTTTTTGTTTTCAGCCAATAAATTTTTTTCTGAGGTTCAGAGTCATCACTGAGCGCGTCTTTTCCATATGATAAATTTGTGTCTCTTGTTATACTACGTCCTGGAAACTGGTGACGGTAATCGTTTTCCTCAGAACTGTATTGCCAATCACCAGATAATTTCTCACCTGTTATTTTATTAACTAATTCAATACTATTTAATTGTTCAGGAGATAAGGTTACCACCTCCTCATTATCGGTCGCAGCTTGTATATTAATAATGATACCAACTTGCATATTTCCATTAGCAAACAGATGACCTTCCCTTTTTCCACCAAATAATTCAAGATTAAAGGTGGGTAGCCTCATGATTTTTTTTGAAAAGCCATTTCTTTTTTGTGTGTTCATTATAATTCCCCTTTGAAAAAATAAGAATAAAAAACTCATTATCCTTTTAAGGAATTCTTGACTTCTTCCATTGCGATATTAAAAAACAATAGCGACATCCCATTGTTCAAATTAGGTATATATAATATTATATCCAACACTGAAATATTTCCAGAATAAATTACAAAAATAATATTACATAAATTAAATTACTTAAACAGCCAAATGGAAATTAAAATAAAAATGGCAACAAATTATTATTTAATAATATATTTTTTCATAATATTATTTAATGATAAAAATTCATTAATATATATCCCAGAGACACAGACAGCCCCCTATCTATATAACATCATGCGATATAGCGATGTGTCACTGGGGAAAATAATTACCGTTAAGAATTAAGAAAGTTGAGACTGTGACTGCTCCCCACCCTATCCCTATCGGGCGAGCAACTGTCTTAAACGATAGTATTGGCGATCTCAGCAGATGTTTTTAATACTCTGATTTGCATAAATAACTCATCCGCTTCATTATACTCTTTGCGCAAATACCCCAGCCATTGCTTGATACGGGCAACGTGATAAAGCCCCGTATCACCCTGTTTTTCGAGATAAGTATATTTTTGCAGTAACTTAAGTACATCACTCCATGGCATCTTTGGTTCGTTATATTTAATTACGCGGCTCAGATTTGGCACATGCAGGGCGCCACGGCCTACCATCACAGCATCACATCCTGTCGTTTTGATACACTCTTGGGCGCTCTGCCAATCCCAAATTTCACCGTTGGCAATGACAGGAATAGCAAGGCGACGCCGAATCTCCCCTATCGCCTTCCAGTTGATACGCTCTGCTTTATAACCATCTTCTTTGCTCCGCCCATGCACAACCAGCTCGGTTGCACCCGCTTGCTGGACGGCATCCGCAATCTCAAATTGGCGTGAAGCAGAATCCCATCCCAGACGTACTTTTACCGTTACCGGCAAATGTGCAGGCACGGCTTCACGCATAGCTTTAGCTCCCTGATAAATGAGTTCGGGATCTTTTAATAAGCTAGCGCCTCCACCACTGCCATTTACTGTCTTGGACGGACAACCACAGTTTAAATCGACACCCCATGATCCCAACTCAACCGCCCTGACAGCATTTTCTGCCAACCATTCTGGATATTGCCCAAGGAGCTGGAGCCTGACAGGCGTTCCCGATGGTGTACGGCTCTGATAATGCAGTTCAGGGCACAACCGGTAAAAAGATTTTACCGGCAGTAAGCTGTCAACCACACGCAGGAATTCAGTAATACACAGGTCATAGTCATTGATTTCACTCAACAGTTCTCTAACCAGAGAATCCAAAACCCCTTCCATCGGAGCCAGCAAAACGCGCATGGATTACTCTCCCGCCACCGAAGCACGTGGAGTTTTGGTTGCCCGATTTTTATTTACCCGGTTTTGTTTGGAATGGCTTGGTTTGCCATTTCTGTGTGGGTTATTACCGCGAGGATTATTACCACGAGAGTTATTATCACGGCTATTGCGCCCGTTTTGGATAGGTTCAGCTTTGATAGAAGGATCAGGTTCATAACCCTGAATGGCAATGCGTGGAATTTCTCGCTTCAATAGGCGCTCAATATCTTTCAGGAGTTTGTGTTCATCGACACACACCAGCGATATTGCTTGCCCAGTAGCTTCTGCACGCCCAGTACGACCAATTCGATGCACATAATCTTCGGCAACATTTGGCAACTCATAGTTGACGACATAGGGTAATTGGTCAATATCCAGTCCACGGGCAGCAATATCCGTTGCCACCAACGCGCGGATTTTCCCTGTCTTAAAATCAGACAGCGCACGGGTTCTTGCCCCCTGACTTTTGTTGCCGTGGATCGCAGCAGCAGTCACACCATCTTTGTTCAATTGCTCCGCCAACCGGTTTGCACCATGTTTGGTTCGCGTAAATACCAACACCTGTTGCCAGTTCTGGCTGCCGATCATATAAGAGAGCAATTCACCCTTGCGCTTTTTGTCTACAAAATGGATTGCTTGTTCAATTTGCTCAGAGGCCGAATTACGCCGTGCCACTTCTACGCTTACTGGATCTTTCAGTAACTTATTGGCGAGGCTTTTAATTTCATCAGAGAATGTCGCAGAAAAGAGTAAATTTTGGCGTTTTGCTGGCAGCTTGTTCAACACACGACGAATATCGTGAATAAAGCCCATATCCAACATGCGGTCAGCTTCATCTAGAACCAGAATCTCTACGCGAGAAAGATCTACCGCATTTTGATGCTCCAAATCCAGCAAACGCCCCGGCGTTGCTACCAGAATATCCACACCACCGCGCAATTTCATCATCTGCGGATTAATGCTGACACCGCCGAATACAACAAATGAACGTAATTTGAGATATTTGCTGTAACTACGTACATTTTCCCCCACCTGAGCCGCCAGTTCTCGGGTTGGGGTTAAAATCAACGTCCTGACAGGACGGCGACCTTTTGCCTGAATCGGGGATTCACACAAAAGTTGCAAGATAGGCAAAGTAAACCCTGCGGTTTTTCCCGTGCCTGTCTGGGCACTGGCCAGCAGATCTTTGCCGGATAACACAACAGGAATGGCCTGCTGCTGAATAGGGGTGGGTTCCACGTAGCCTTGTTCTTCAACGGCACGCAAAATATCAGCCTTCAAGCCGAGTGACTCAAAATTCATAAATAAGAAATACTCCAGACTTCACCATGCCTGATATCAATTCAGGGGCAGTTTTATGGGAAGAAAACAGACGCGGTAAAACGCAAAGAAACTACACAAACTGCAATGCACCGTATATAAATAGGGCATGATTATAACAGATATGTCTTTCCACGCAGGCCAAAGAGAGCAATAAATTCGTCTAAAATTGACTAAATCTCTTTAGCCAAGGGAAATGAGCCAAAACTGGACGATTATTTTTTATGGGTGTCTATTAAAAAGACAATTTGTAGCAACTTTACATCTAATTACTTTAGTTTTAAAGTTAATCATACGATTGATATAGTTTTCAGCACTCCCGAAAACTCTTTGTCACAGGAAATATTTTGACATGGTAGCAAAGAAGGCCCAGACATTACGAGGCGAGCACGCCAAACAACAACTTCTGGAAGCAGCAATAGAAATTTTTGGCAAATCAGGTCTGGATGGCGCTACTACCCGCAACATTGCCCAACATGCACAGCAAAATATCGCAGCTATCGCATACTATTTCGGTTCCAAAGAAGGATTATACCTCGCCGTTGTGCAACATATTGCCGATAAGCTAAAAGCAGAGTTTTCACCTCTCATTGAAGCCATTGATCATTTTTTTGAGAAGACACCCAAACCCTATCCAAAAGACCCAATACTGGCATTTATTCATCAGGGAATGGTGAGCTATAACCGCCTGATTTTCGAGAAAAGCAGTATCAATATCAGCCGGATCATGTCCCATGAACAATTGACGCCAACAGAGGCTTACAGTGTCATGCATGAACAGGGACTAGCCCCAATTTATTCGCGGTTGAATAAACTCATCGCCAATTATATCGGAGCCGATGAACGCCAAATTTCCACCCAGATTCACACTCATGCTTTATTGGGTGAAATCCTTTCTTTCCGTCTGGCCAGGGAAGCCTTATTGCGCCAAACCGGATGGGACAATATTGGCGCCAAAGAATACGAATTAATCAATCAGGTTTTATCTCAACACATCAATTTATTGCTTGATGGGTTAAGAGAGAAATCAAAAATACATACCCAATAACTCTTAAGCAATGGCATAACCAACGAAGCCACCACTTGAAAGATAGAGGGTATAAATTGAACAAGGCATAAGGGATGGTATGAACAGTAAAGAGTTTGCTCTTGCCCTATTGGCGCTCATTGTTGTTATCAGTGCGATTGTCGGTATCTACTATTATCAGGAACAAAATAGCAGGGAGCTAACCCTGTATGGCAATGTCGATGTCAGGACTGTCAACCTCAGTTTTCGGGTTGCCGGTAAACTGGCTGATCTACAAGTGGATGAAGGTGATGCCATTACGGTGAACCAGACACTTGGTCGCCTTGATGATACCCCCTTTATTAATGCCTTGAATCAGGCCAAAGCGGCTCGTGATGTCGCCAAGGCCAATCTTGCCAAAGCTGAAGCGGGTTATCGCAGCGAAGAAATTGCCCAAGTACGTGCTGAAGTAAAACAAAAAGAGTCAGCATTCCATTTTGCCGATAGCTTCCTGAAACGCCAACAAGGCTTGTGGCAAAGCAAAACCATCTCAGATAATGATCTGGAAAATGCCAGAACTGGACGCAATCAAGCACTGGCAGCTTACCAGGCGGCAAAAGATAAATTGCGTCAGTTCGAGACGGGTTATCGCATAGAAGAAATTGCGGCAGCAAAAGCCCAACTTACTCAGGCAGAAGCAACCGTAGCACAGGCGGAACTCAACCTGAAAGATACTCAACTCACTTCTCCATCGGCAGGGATGATCCTAACCAGAGCCATTGAACCAGGCACCATGCTGGCGGCGGGCAACACGGTTTTTACCCTGTCCCTCACCAATCCCGTTTGGATCAGGGCATATATTGATGAACCTCATCTCAATCAGGCTACCGCTGGACGGGAAGTTTTGATTTATACCGATGGGCGGAAAAACCAGCCCTATCATGGCAAAATCGGTTTTGTTTCTCCCACTGCCGAATTTACTCCCAAAAATGTCGAAACACCTGATTTAAGAACAGACTTAGTTTATCGCCTGCGCATCATTGTCCTTAATCCCGATAAGGGACTGAAACAAGGAATGCCTGTTACCTTGCGTTTTGCTGAAATAAATTTTACTGAAACAAATAAGTAGGCGATAACATGACCAGTTCAGCTTATACGATAAAACTGAACGGTGTGGAGAAAACTTTTCCAGGATTAGACGTTCCTGCTGTATCCCATCTACAAGCAGAAATTCAGGGTGGATCAGTGACGGGTCTTGTCGGTCCAGATGGTGCTGGAAAAACCACGCTGATAAGAATGTTAGCCGGATTATTGAAGCCTGATAGCGGCAATATTGAAATTATGGGACTTGATCCCATCAAGGACAGTGTTCAAGTACGTTCTGACCTCGGTTACATGCCGCAGAAATTTGGCTTGTATGAAGATTTAACCGTAATGGAAAATCTCACTTTATATGCCGATTTGCGTGGTGTACTGGGCGCAGAGTGCAAAACTACCTTTCAGAAATTACTCACCTTCACGGATTTAACCCATTTTACCGGACGGTTAGCCGGGAAATTGTCCGGTGGCATGAAACAAAAACTGGGGCTTGCTTGCACTTTATTAGGTAGCCCGAAAGTTTTGCTACTGGATGAACCTGGTGTAGGCGTTGATCCCATCGCCCGCCGTGAGTTATGGCAAATGGTTCATGAACTCGCTTCTGACGGCATGTTGATCTTATGGAGCACCTCTTATTTGGATGAAGCCGAATTATGTCGTGATGTTTTGCTTATGAACCAAGGTAAGCTGCTCTATCGCGGCCAGCCACAAGAATTAACCCAAAATATTGCGGGTCGATCTTTTTTGCTTGATGTCAAACAAGATGCGCGGCGCAAAATGTTGCAACATGCCCTCACCTTGCCCCAAGTGACTGATGGTGTAATTCAGGGAAAATATGTTCGTCTGATCTTAAAAGAAGAAGCGGATAAAAATGCATTACTCCAACAAATAGGGTTGCCTGAAGCCAATCTCTTCGAGGCCGAACCACGTTTCGAAGATGCATTTATCGACTTATTGGGTGGTGGCCCATCCCATCGTTCCGAATTGGCAGAAATAATGCCTCAAATCCCACCAAACCCAACGGAAACCGTGATAGAAGCCCGTAGCCTGACTAAAAAATTTGGCGATTTTGCTGCCACTGACCAAGTCGATTTTCAGGTGAAACGAGGGGAAATATTCGGCCTATTGGGGCCAAATGGAGCCGGAAAATCGACTACCTTCAAAATGATGTGTGGTTTAATGATCCCCACTTCAGGCAAAGCGCTGGTTCTGGATATGGATTTAAAAACCGGTTCAGGCAAAGCCCGCCAACACCTTGGCTATATGGCCCAAAAATTTTCACTTTATGGCAACCTGACTGTTGAGCAGAATCTTAAGTTTTTCTCCGGTGTTTACGGCTTGAAAGGTCGCCATCAACAAGAAAAGATGTCTGATATGATCCGAGCGTTCAATCTTAGGCCAATCTTACATCAAAAGACTGATAGCCTTCCGCTCGGGTTTAAGCAACGACTTGCCCTTTCCTGCGCATTGATGCACGAACCTGATATTCTGTTTTTGGATGAACCCACTTCGGGTGTGGACCCGCTGACCCGTCGAGAATTTTGGTTACATATCAATGGCATGGTAGACAAAGGGGTAACTGTGATGGTCACAACCCACTTTATGGATGAAGCCGAATATTGTGATCGTATCGGGCTGGTATTTAGAGGCAAATTGATTGCAGCCGGAACGCCCGATGAACTGAAACAACTGGTTACCACGGATAAGCTCCCTAACCCTTCCATGGAAGATGCTTTTATCGATCTCGTGTTGAACTACGATAAGGAGCCGCAATGAGTCATCCTGAACATATAACATCCCAACAAGCGGTCAGTTTCTCATGGCGTCGATTGAAAGCACTCTGTATCAAGGAGACTAAGCAAATTGTCCGTGATCCCAGCAGTGCTTTGATTGCGGTAGTTATCCCTTTGATGTTGCTCTTTATTTTTGGTTACGGCATTAACCTGGACTCCAGCAAGCTTCGCCTTGGTATTCTAATGGAACAGCAGAGCGAGGACGCCAGAGAATTGGTGCATGTATTTACAGGATCGCCCTATATTGATGCCACCATCAGCGACAATCGCCAGCTCTTAATCAAAAAAATGCAGGAAAACCAAATTCGGGGCATTATCGTCATCCCTGTCAATTTTGATGCCCAGCTTGCCCGCGCAGACGGCCATGCCCCCATCCAGGTTATTACCGATGGCAGTGAACCTAATACCGCCAATTTTGTGCAGGGCTATACCAAAGGTATCTGGCAAATCTGGTTACAACAGCGAGGGCAAAATCGTGGGGTTGCAACGACTCCCTTGATTGATACACAAATCCGCTATTGGTTTAATCCCGCCGCCATTAGCCAGCATTTCCTTATTCCTGGTGCTGTTTCAATTATTATGACCGTGGTAGGCGCAATTCTTACCTCGCTCGTCGTCGCCCGTGAATGGGAACGCGGAACCATGGAAGCACTACTTTCGACCCAAGTTACCCGCACCGAATTGTTGCTCGCTAAATTATTACCCTATCAAATGCTGGGGTCTTTTGTCATGGTACTTTGCATGTTATTCACAGTGTTTGTACTGGGAGTTCCCTATCGCGGCTCACTCTGGATATTAGCATTAGTCTCCAGCCTTTATCTCGCTACTGCCCTGGGTATGGGGTTACTAATTTCCACCCTAACACGTAATCAGTTCAATGCGGCGATGATTTCTCTCAATGCAGCTTTCTTGCCTGCCATTATGTTGTCTGGTTTTGTTTTCGAGATAGACAGTATGCCCGTACTTATTCAGGCTTCGACTTATGTCATACCGGCTCGTTACTTTGTCAGCAGCCTACAGACGCTCTTTCTGGCTGGGAACATTGGTACTGTGTTGATGACAAACCTGCTCCTGCTAATTGCCAGTTCCATTGTCTTTATCGGCCTGACCGCGTGGAAAACCCGTCGGCATCTGGAGTAAATAAGGAAAGAGCATGTTTTATCGTCTGTATACACTCATCATGAAAGAGTTACAGTCTCTTCTGAGAGAACCGCAAACACGGAACATTTTGATTTTAACTGTGATTATACAAATGATCCTGTTTCCGTGGGCCGCAACGCTGGAAGTCAAAAATGCCACCATTGCTATTTATAATGAGGATAAAGGACATGCATCAATTGAATTGACCCAACGGTTGGCAAAATCAAAAGCATTTCCTGATGTTATTTTGCTAACTAGTTCGCAAGAGATCCGCCCTACTCTGGATAACCGCAAGGCATTATTGCTGGTGCGCTTTCCACAAAATTTCAGTGCTGATCTCGCCAACCATAACCCGACATCAATTCAAGTTTTGTTGGATGGGCGTAATTCAAACAGTGCCCAAATTGCAGCCAACTATATCCAGCAGATTGTGATGGATTACCAAAAACAACTGTTGGGAAATGCCCCTAATTTCAATAATAGTGAACTCATTGTGCGTAACTGGTATAACGCCAATTTGGATTACAAGTGGTTCGTCGTACCGTCGCTGGTTGCCATGATTACTACGATTGGTGTTCTCATTGTCACAGCATTGTCAGTCGCCCGTGAGCGGGAACAAGGAACGCTGGATCAGTTGCTGGTCTCTCCACTGGCAACCTGGCAAATTTTCCTTGGCAAAGCCATTCCGGCATTGGTTGTGGCAACGATGCAAGCAAACATTGTTTTGCTGATTGGAACACTGTTCTATCAAATTCCTTTCGCGGGTTCATTGCTGCTATTTTATGGCTGTATGTTGATTTATGGCTTATCCCTGGTGGGTTTCGGTTTGCTGATTTCTGCTGTCTGTTCCACCCAGCAACAAGCATTTATTGGTGTATTTGTGTTTATGATGCCCGCTATTTTGCTTTCTGGTTATATCTCTCCGGTCGAGAATATGCCCGTTTGGTTACAAAACATCACCTGGATTAACCCAATCCGGCATTTTACAGATATTACCAAGCAGATTTATTTGAAAGGGGCTGATTTATCCGTTATTTGGCCAAACTTATGGCCTTTATTGGTGATTACTGCAACAACTGGGGGGATCGCTTATCGGCTGTTTCGAAGTAAGATTGCCTGATAAATTTAAAGCAGATTCGAAAGATTAAATGACCTTTTAAAAAACCCTGACAAGGCAGGGTTTTTATATCAAAAAATAATTCAATATATCAGTGACTATCGACGATCACCCAAAATACGCAACAGCATCAAGAACAGGTTAATGAAGTCCAGATACAGAGTCAGTGCACCAGTAATTGAATACTTGCGCAGGTTTTCTTTATCGTTAACATCCAATTGTTCACCCATTTCTTTCAGTTTTTGGGTATCGTATGCCGTCAAGCCAGCAAAAATTACAACACCAATATAGGTGATTGCCCACATCAACGCTGGGCTTTTCAGCCAGATATTTAGCAAAGAAGCCAGAACAATACCAATTAGCCCCATAAACAGGAAGCTACCCAGACCACTCAAACTACGTTTGGTGGTATAACCATAGATACTCAATGCACCGAACATACCCGCTGAAACAACAAATGTGCTGGCGATAGAACTACTGGTATAAACCACAAAGATACTGGAAAGTGTCAAACCCGTTAGCATAGAGTACAGCATAAACAGCCCTGTCGCCATTGCCCCACTCATTTTATGAACCAAACCAGACAGCACAAATACTAACGCAAGCTGTGCGATGATTAAGCCATAAAAAACAATAGAGCTACTGAAAATGGCGTATAAAATTTCAGGGGTATTTGCCACATACCATGCAACAAATGCAGTTAACAACAAGCCACAAGTCATCCAACCGTAGACTTGTGCCATGTAAGTTTGTATACCAGAACCAGTTTTCTGGACAATCGAATCATTAGAACGTTGATATCGATCCATGATGATTACCTTTTCATGACAATGTTTAAGGATTAAGAATGTTTAAAAATAAACAATCTATTCAAAAGTTATACATTAGCATAGAACATTAATAAAACCATCCGCCAATTAATGGCAATTTCAGTGACATATTATTTATTTGTCCAGTTTCCGAGATAGTCCGCAGAACGAACCCCCAAAAGCTGTTTTACCAGCGACTTACCGCATCCCAGTCACTCTGCCTCGCCTCTACCCAGCGCTCTCCCTCCGCAAGTGATTCTTTTTTCCAGAATGGAGCCTTAGTTTTCAGATAATCCATAATGAATTCAGCCGCCATAAAAGCCATATTGCGGTGAGAGCTGGTGACACCAACAAATACGATCTCATCTCCAGGGTACAATTCACCAATGCGATGAATAATGCTGACCCGTTGCAACGACCAACGTTGGCGGGCTTCATCAACAATTTTCTGCAACATCTTTTCTGTCATGCCAGCATAATGCTCCAGTGTTAGTGTCTTAATGGTGTCTCCTAAGTTATGGTTACGAACTTTTCCGGTAAAAGTCACAACAGCACCATCTTCATCACATTGCGAGAGCCATTGATACTCTTCACCAACACCAAATGTCTCCTGTTGGATACTGATCCGCGTATTTTCCATTTTTATCCCCCCGTAACAGGTGGGAAAAAAGCCACTTCATCATCATTATTCAGAGCATGTTCAGCGTGGACAAAAGATTGATTGACAGCAGACAACACTTTGCCTTCTTCCAATGCCAGTGCCCATCGTTCTCCCTTTTCAGTCAGTGCATGACGAAGATGCGCTACAGTTGGGTAATCATTAGGTAGTTCAAGTGAATCCGTTCCTACCAGCTCGCGAACTTGAGCAAAAAATAGTACCTTTATCATACCCCCACCTTAAAATTTTCTGATTTGCCACCACTTTTTTCCAACAAACGCACAGGCCCGATGACCATATCTTTTTGTACCGCTTTGCACATGTCATAAATTGTCAAAGCAGCCACAGATACCGCCGTCAAAGCTTCCATTTCCACACCTGTTTTCCCTGCCAAGCGGCAACAGGATTCGATTCTGACACGATTGTGTTCTGTTTGCGCTTCCAGCCGGACTTCCACTTTACTAAGCAACAGAGGATGGCACAGCGGGATCAATTCCCACGTCCGTTTCGCCGCCTGAATACCTGCAATACGAGCAGTAGCAAAAACATCTCCTTTGTGGTGATCACCAGCAATAATCATGGCCAAGGTTTCAGCCTGCATTTCAACAAATGCTTCTGCCCGTGCTTCACGCACAGTTTCTGATTTGGTAGAAATATCTACCATATGAGCTTCACCCGAAGTATTGATATGGGTTAATTGAGACATTTTACATTCCTAAAAATAGCACCTAAAACGGCTTCCGAAAAATACAGGCTAACCGCCAATAAAAGAAAGATTAGGAGTGATCCCGCTGTCTCCTTGATGTAAAAAGTGAGTTTCACGCTTATGGTGCAACCCACCTTGAATACGTAGTTTCAGGGCATCAAGCGATACGTTATCAGACAATAAATCACGCAATGGAATACCCTGTTCACCAAATAAGCACAAATGCAGATTGCCAATTGCTGATACCCTCAGACGGTTGCAGCTTTGGCAAAAGTCTTTTTCATACGGCATGATAAGGCCAATTTCTCCCTGAGAATCGGGATGACGAAAAACTTGCGCCGGCCCATCACTTCGCGCACGTTGCTGTTGTTGCCATCCCTGTTGTAGCAGTTTGCGGCGGATCACTTCTCCAGAAAGATGATGACGATAAAAAATGGCACGACCTTCCCCCGTTTCCATCAATTCAATAAAACGCAACTGGATAGGACGATGTTTAATCCAATCAAGAAAGGCTGGCAGGTTGGTATCATTCACATTCTTCATCAACACGACATTGACTTTCACTGTGTTGAACCCCGCCTCAAAAGCCGCGTCAATGCCACGCATAATCTGGAAAAATTTATCTTGTCCGGTAATAGCGTAAAATTGGCGGGGATCCAAACTATCAACACTCACATTAATCACTGTCAGGCCAGCCAATTTCCATTGAGAAACATCCCGCTCCATACGGTAACCATTCGTTGTGACAGCAATTTTTTTGATTTGTGGATTTTCATGAACCGCAGCGATGATGTCGCAGAAATCACGGCGCATGGTTGGTTCTCCTCCAGTTAAACGAATTTTTTCTGTGCCAAGTTCAGCAAATGCCCGGCTAACCCGACGAATTTCTGGCAGGGAAAGGAATGATTTATGGCCATGAGGCCGGTATCCATCAGGCAGGCAATATGTGCAACGGAAGTTACACACATCGGTAATAGACAATCTCAAGTAATAGAACTTGCGCGAGAATGCATCTACGAGTTGTTCCACAATAACACCTTCCAAGTACGGGAGATGCTGGCATTTCTACCTTGCATCCTGGTGACTCAGGAGCCACGGCCAGAGCATCATATCAATGTGATATCCATTTGATAGAACAGCGACTTAGACACAGAGGCTAGGGGTTAATATCAGTTAAATTTTATATGAACCTAAAATAAAAAGCTAATTCCTGATCCGATATATACCTTATTATACAACGAGTTAACTAAACGCGATAACATCAGCGCCCTACAGTGTTTCCAGGCTATCTATTCGCAATGATCGCATAGCATCGCATCAATTTCTGGAAGCATCATATTTTGTGATAAATTACACGAGATTTATTAAAGCCCCTATGTTTAGCCAATAACAGGAATCCTATGCGAAATCGCACATTAGCTGATTTGGATCGCGTTGTCGCCCTCGGCGGCGGTCATGGACTCGGACGCGTTATGTCTTCCCTTTCTTCTCTCGGAGCACGCCTGACAGGAATTGTAACGACAACGGATAATGGGGGTTCAACTGGTAGAATACGGCGCTCGGAAGGCGGGATTGCATGGGGAGATATGCGCAATTGTCTGAATCAGTTAATCACGGAACCGACCATTGCTTCTGCCATGTTTGAATATCGGTTCAGTGGCAATGGCGAATTATCTGGACATAATTTAGGCAACTTAATGTTGAAAGCCCTTGATCATTTAAGTGTCCGTCCTCTTGAGGCAATTAACCTGCTCCGCAATTTACTGAAAGTCAATGCACAGTTGATTCCTATGTCAGAACAACCGGTTGATTTAATGGCTGTCGATGAGCAAGGCAATACTGTGTATGGTGAAGTGAATATCGATCAACTTAATTGTGTACCACAAGAACTATTGCTTTACCCTCACGTCAATGCCACTAAAGAAGCACTGGATGCTATTGAGCAAGCAGATTTGATTTTGATCGGCCCAGGCAGCTTTTTCACCAGCCTAATGCCGTTGTTGCTATTGGAGGATTTAACACAATCCTTACGACGCAGTAATGCAAACATGATTTATATCGGTAACTTAGGGAAAGAACTTAGTCACGCTGCTGCCAATCTATCATTAAAAGATAAACTTACCATCATGGAGAATAAGATTGGTCGCAAGATGATTAATGCGCTGATTGTCGGCCCGCGTACCGATATCAGCCCTTTCAGTGACCGCATTGTGACACAACAGGTTTTGGAAGCGCAGGATATCCCTTACCGTCACGATCGTGAATTATTGCGCCAGGCAATTGAGCATACTCTGCAAAAATTGGGTTAGCATTTCAATCCACTGACAAACTCTATTTAAAATAATGGGGTTTGTCTTTATTTATGATAAATACTGTTATCCATCATTAATCATGTTAAATAGTAATTAATTTATCATCAATGACCTGATAAACAAGCCTAAAACCAGAAGCACGTAATTTTACTTTATAACAATTGGGCATTCCACTGAGTTTAAGAGAAGGAATATGTGGATTTTCACATAACTTCTTTAGTTTCTTAACAAATTGTCGCGGAATATAGTGCTATCCAGTCTAGCCCACTCTTTTGCAGCATCTTCCCTAAATTTGACCGTATAAATCATCAATACTGATCCAAATCCACATCAATTAGAGGCTGATTTTCACGCTCCTGCACTATCTTGACTAATTCCCGATCATCCAAAGCATCCAACATTTTTTCATACAGTTCCGCAGGAACACAATAAAATGCAGGTTGATTTCTATTCAATATAGCAACTGGAGAGCCCCCTCCAGCACTGACAATCGCCATGGGGTTACGTTTTAACTCACTAACACTGGCCCTCATGTCACTCAAAATAATAGCAGCCATAATCCCTCCAAAAGACCAGTTAACAAGTCACGATGAATCACATAGACACGGATATACATTTTCAGGAATTGGTAATAAATTGCGCCCGCAATGCCTGAACCTGGTCACGAATATTGGCTGCTTGTTCAAATTCGAGATCCCGTGCATGTTGGTACATTTTCTCTTCCAGCACACGGATTTTTCTCTCCAGCTCTTTCGCCGACAGGTTGCGGTAATCATCTGTATCCAAGGTAACTTTACTTTTTCCTTTGGCCTTCCCTTTGCCATTAATCGGCTGACCAATTTTCAGGATATCACCAATTTTTTTCTTCAAACCTTGCGGAACGATGCCGTGCTCTTGGTTAAATGCCTGCTGTTTGGCGCGACGGCGTTCTGTTTCTTCAATAGCCCTTGCCATCGAATTCGTAATTTTGTCACCATATAAAATGGCCTTACCATGCAGGTTACGTGCTGCACGACCAATGGTCTGGATCAAGGAGCGTTCTGAACGAAGGAAACCTTCTTTATCTGCGTCCAAAATTGCCACGAGGGAAACTTCCGGCATATCCAGGCCTTCACGCAATAAATTGATACCAACCAAAACATCAAATTCACCAAGACGAAGATCACGGATAATTTCCACTCGCTCTACGGTATCAATGTCAGAATGGAGATAACGCACTCGCTCGCCATGCTCTTCCAAATACTCAGTCAAGTCTTCCGCCATGCGTTTGGTTAAGGTTGTGACCAACACTCGCTCATTGTTTACCGCACGGATACGAATTTCAGACAGCAGATCATCGACCTGAGTTGCCACCGGTCGAACTTC
This sequence comes from Xenorhabdus sp. TS4, assembly GCF_014467265.1. Lineage (NCBI taxonomy): Bacteria > Pseudomonadati > Pseudomonadota > Gammaproteobacteria > Enterobacterales > Morganellaceae > Xenorhabdus > Xenorhabdus sp. TS4. The sequence continues at coordinate 38,221 of NZ_NKHQ01000003.1, forward strand.
AACTTCAGGGTCAATTAACCCCGTTGGACGCACAACTTGCTCAACAACTTCGTGGCCAGATTTTTCTAATTCATAATTGCCGGGCGTGGCTGAAACATAAATGCTCTGCGGAGCCAGGGCCTCAAATTCCTCAAACCGCAACGGGCGGTTATCCAGCGCTGACGGCAAACGGAAGCCATATTCCACCAATGTTTCCTTGCGTGAGCGATCCCCTCGGTACATTCCACCAATCTGTGGAATAGTGACGTGGGATTCATCCACCACCAGCAAACCATCTGCCGGCAGGTAATCAAACAGCGTTGGGGGGGGATCACCAGCAGAACGTCCAGACAGATAACGGGAGTAGTTTTCAATACCAGAGCAGTAGCCCAATTCATTCATCATTTCGAGATCGAATTGTGTTCGCTGGGTGACACGCTGTTCTTCCAATAGCTTGTCTGACGCTAACAAAATCTTGCGCCGTTGTTCCAGCTCAATCTTGATCTCCTCCATCGCCTGAAGGATACGTTCACGCGGTGTAACATAATGGGTCTTGGGATAGATGGTATAACGCGGCACATGGTACTCGACCTGTCCCGTCAGCGGATCAAACTGGGACAGGCGTTCGACTTCATCATCAAACAATTCTACGCGCAAAGCACGTTCATCCGATTCTGCGGGGAAAATATCGATGACTTCACCACGTACCCGAAATGTTCCGCGCTGGAATGCCTGATCATTACGGGTATATTGCAGTTCCGCTAAACGACGCAAGATGGCACGCTGGTCAATTAACATGCCCTCAGTTAAATGAAGCATCATTTTCAAATAACTATCAGGATCACCTAAACCGTAAATCGCAGAGACAGAAGCCACGACGACGACATCACGACGTTCCAGCAAGGCTTTCGTTGCGGACAGCCGCATCTGTTCAATATGTTCATTCACTGACGCATCTTTTTCAATAAAGGTATCGGAACTGGGTACATAGGCTTCTGGTTGGTAATAATCGTAATAGGAAACAAAATACTCCACTGCATTCTCAGGGAAAAACGCTTTCATTTCACTATAGAGCTGTGCCGCCAGTGTTTTATTGGGGGCAAGGATCATAGTGGGTCGATTTAAGTTTGCGATAACATTGGCAATCGTGAAAGTTTTACCCGATCCCGTAACTCCCAGAAGGGTTTGATGGGCCAGTCCATCTTCCAGTCCTTCCTGTAACTGCCTGATGGCCGATGGCTGATCGCCTGCCGGCTTAAAATCAGAATGTAACTTAAATACCTTATTTATTTCTTTGCTCATTTTCCCCACGCCATCCATACATCGACAAAATTCTTTTTATCATACTGGATAAAAAACCAGCTTCAAGTAAGTTGGCAAAATAATGTTATTGCTCGGATGTTATTAATCTTATAATTTTAACCTTTCATTAACATTAAAGGTGGCTATTTTTATCCCCAGATAATGATCTTACTTTTTTCTATTTTTGTATTAATGACTGAAATGATAAAGCACTGAATAGCAAAGAGATACAAAAAGGATTTGATTTTATTTAACGTATTGATTTTGATTATAAAAAAATCCAAGTAGAGAATAACAACAAATCTGGCGCAAGCCGCGTATTGCCTTGCACGAGGATACTTTTCTAAAACTAATACACAAGGTTATCCACAGGAATAGTGGATAACTCAGCAAAACCTATTAAGCATGGGTAGTTGCGGAGTTATCCCCACTTATAAATTTTTTCAATAGTGGAATATTTTTATGCTGCTTTGGGATTGACTCACGCTATTTGTTGATCAAAATTGGCTCAATCGTTGTTGAAATAAAACATCTTCTACGTAAGAACATCGATTAAAGAACAGCTCTAAACATCAATTTTAACTAACCCAAAGTAAACAATTAGTTAACCAAAGAATCAATAGTAATATATTTTCCTAGGTTATTTTTATCATATGATCCACTCAGATGAGGAATAACGCCTAGTAAAGGTGCGGGGATCATGCGCTCCAGTGTCTCCAGATAGGCAACCTGATGCTTGCCGGCTGGTTCAATTTCATTGGCAACCCAGCCTGCTAACTTTAGTCCAGCATACTGAATTGCCTTTGCGGTTAATACAGCATGGTTGATACAGCCCAATTTGACACCAACTGTCAAAATTACCGGTAAATTCTCCTGGATCACCCAATCGGCAAAAGTCGTATTTTCCGATAATGGCGTATACCATCCTCCTGCGCCCTCAACCAAAACCCAGTCAGATTTTTTTACCAGTACAGCCAAACCTTCCGATAAAACGGAAAAATCTATTGGTTGATTAAGTTCCGCACTTACAATGTGTGGCGATGTCGGTTCCATAAATACCAGAGGATTCACTTCCTGATAAGTTAGTGACACCGTGCTATTACGCTGTAAGGCCAGTGCATCACTATTACGAATTCCTTCTGATGTCATTTTACTTCCTGATGCCACAGGTTTATAACCGGCAGTCAAATATCCCTTCTTATTAGCAGCTTGCAGCAGAGCACAACTCACCACTGTTTTACCTACTTCAGTATCAGTTCCTGTAAGAAAATATTTACTTGTCACAATAAATGACTCCAAAAACAATTTGATAGCTTAATGGGTAATCCCCATTGTTTCGCGGGTATGCTTCTGCAAGGGTATTTAGACGTTTTCTCGTCATCAATCCCTGCTGACGACCATGATGAAGGTGTGTTGCACCAATCCCTTTTAGAGAATTCAGTAAGGGCAACAGTTGTGGATAGCGCTGGTAATATTTCCGATCAATAACTTTATGTCGATAGGGTTGACATGCCTGGATAATTATTTGCAATGGCAGAAATTGATTAATATGCCGATAATCATCCACTCGCGCCCACGCAGTTGCTAATTCATTCAGTGAACCCTGTGCAAGCGTGGAAAATACAATCAGCCCACCGGGACGGGTAACACGATAAAATTCGCGCAACGCACATGACAAATCATTGCACCATTGTACCACCAGGTTGCTGAAACAGATGTCGACGCTGTTATCCGCTAACCCCAAATGTTCAATATCTCCTTGCAAATAATAATCAGCAACGTGCTGCCCTTTTGCCTGGCCCAACATACCGGAAGCCAGATCCAGTGCGATAACTTGTTTACCCTGCTGTTTCCAACGAGCACTGAAAAAACCGGTTCCGCACCCTGCATCCAATACCCGCATACCGATATCTTCCGCTTGTGCCAATCCCATCAAATACTCACCGGTTTGCTGTTGCAACTTAGCCACAGTGTCATATTTGGCAGCCGCACGTCCAAAAGCACCGGCGATCGCTTCCTTGTCAACGGCTTTAACAACCAGAGCCATGCAACGCCTCCAGTAATGCATCAATGTCGTGTCGGGTATGGTTTGCTGTCAATGTAATACGCAATCGCGCACTGTCAGTGGGAACAGTGGGTGGAAGTATCGCTTTAACCCACACTTTTTGTTGCTTAAGTACATAAGACAGTGCGGTACAACGCTCATTGTCACCAACGATCAACGGCTGAATGGCCGTTTCTGAATTCATCAATACAAAAGGCAGATGCTGTGCTTCGCGACAAAAATAACGGATGTTGCTTTGCAACCGCTGACGCAATTCATCCCCAGCCCTGATTTGTCGTACTGCTTCGGACAGGGCCACTGCCTGCGCAGGTGGCATTGAGGTGCTGTAAATCAGATGCCTGGCATATTGGAGCAGGTATTCTGCGGTTTGTTCATCGCATAAAATTGCAGCTCCACTCAATCCAAATGCCTTGCCAAAAGTGACAATCAGAATCTCCGGTTTAACATTTTGCATCCAGCAACTGCCGCGCCCTTCATCACCGTGAATGCCGATACCGTGAGCATCATCCACCATCAACCAACTTGCCGTCGATTTCGCTTGCTGTGCAATAACGTTAAGTGGTGCATAATCTCCATCCATGCTAAAAACCCCTTCCGTGACCACCAGCGTTTTACCGAGACACGCTTTTGTCAAATGTTGCTGCAAAGATCCCATATCATTGTGCAAAAAACGCCGAAGTTGTGCAGGAGAGTGCATTGCTGCTTCGAGCAACGACGCATGGCTCAGGCGATCAGCAATAATGCGATCTTCCCTTTCCATCAAGGCCGTAATCACCCCCTGATTAGCGGCATAACCGGAAATGAAAAGTAAAGCGCAAGGGTATCCCAACCATTCAGCCAATTGTTGCTCCAGAGTATGATGTGCCGCAGTGTAGCCCGTAACATGCCCTGAACCGCCACTGCCTACACCATATTGCTGGGCGCCTTGCTGCCAGGCAGCAATAATCTGGGGATGTTGGCTCAGCCCAAGATAATCGTTACTGGAAAAATTAAGATATTGGCCGTCCGAAGTGGACAATAAACGTCCATCAGATCCGTAATGGACTTGCCTGTTACGCCATAGCGGGGTGCCCTGACGTTTGGCCAAACGTCGGGAGAGAAAGTCTGACCAACTCATCATATTGCCGCATTATAGAATTGTTCGTTATCAGCATCATGAATGATGGCTTCTGTCAAATTTTGCTGTTGTTGATTGTCACCAAATGCCGTCTTTGTCTGTTGAGGATTGATACCCAAACGGCGGAACAGTTGCAAATCTTTATCTTCATCCGGGTTTGGTGTGGTCAACAATTTACAACCGTAGAAAATAGAGTTAGCCCCTGCCATAAAGCACAGTGCCTGGGTTTGTTCATTCATCTGTTCACGTCCTGCGGATAAGCGGACGTGAGATTTTGGCATCATGATCCGTGCCACAGCAATGGTACGAATAAAATCAAAAGGATCGACATCTTCATTGTCTTCCAGTGGTGTTCCTTTGACTTTTACCAGCATATTAATTGGTACACTTTCCGGCGGCTTAGGTAGGTTTGCCAATTGCACCAATAATGCTGCCCGATCGCGAATTTGCTCACCCAAACCAACGATACCGCCGGAGCAGACTTTAATACCTGCATTTCGGATATTACCTAAAGTGTCCAGTCTGTCCTGATAACTGCGAGTGGTGATGATATTGCCGTAAAATTCTGGCGAGGTGTCCAGGTTATGGTTGTAATAGTCCAGACCTGCCTCCGCCAAACGCTGTGCCTGAGATTGGTTCAGCATTCCCAACGTCATACAGGTTTCCATTCCCAATGCCTTGACTTCCCTGACCATTTTTTCCAAATACGGCATGTCACGTTCATGCGGGTTTTTCCAGGCCGCCCCCATGCAGAAACGGGTTGAGCCCGCATTTTTCGCTTTGTACGCTGATTCAATAACTTTTTCCACTTCCATCAACCGCTCTTTTTCTAAGCCAGTTTTGTAACGGGAACTTTGTGGACAATATTTACAGTCTTCTGGACAAGCCCCCGTCTTTATCGAAAGCAGTGTACTGACCTGTACTTGTTGTGGGTCAAAATGTTCGCGATGTACCTGTTGTGCCTGAAATAATAATTCAAAAAAAGGTTTATCAAACAACGCCTGTGTTTGTCTAATTGTCCATTGTTGACGCTCGCTCACAATAACATCTCCGATGTAAAAAATGTTGTCAGTTTAAATAACCCCGTTATCATGTCAACCAAAATGAACCAAAAAAGGTTTACATCAAAGTTATTATGACTCCTTCAGATCTTGAATTTGACCAGCGCCATATTTGGCATCCGTATACCTCAATGACGGATCCACTTCCCACTTATCCTGTCGTATCAGCCACAGGTGTAGAGCTGGTTTTATCAGACGGGCGTACATTGATTGATGGTATGTCTTCATGGTGGGCGGCTATCCACGGTTATAATCATCCTGCCCTCAATGAGGCAGCAAAATCACAAATCGATAAGATGTCCCATGTTATGTTCGGTGGCATAACTCACCCTCCCGCGATTGCACTGTGCAAACAATTGGTGGCAATGACACCTGATTCTTTGGAGTGTGTTTTTTTGGCGGATTCAGGCTCTGTCGCTGTAGAAGTCGCCCTGAAAATGGCATTGCAATATTGGCAAGCCAAAAGGAAAAAACGCCATCGTTTCCTGACCCTGCGTCATGGTTATCATGGTGATACTTTTGGAGCCATGTCTGTCTGCGATCCAGACAACTCCATGCATAATCTGTACAAAGGCCATCTCCCCAATCATCTGTTTGCCGATGCTCCGCAATGCCAGTTTGATGATGAATGGCAAGCAGAGGATATCGATTCTTTAAAACGATTATTGCTGCAATATCATGATGAAATAGCCGCTGTGATTTTAGAGCCTATTGTTCAGGGTGCTGGCGGGATGCGGATTTATCATCCTGAATATCTACGCCAGGTTCGTCAGCTTTGTAATGAATATCAGATATTGTTAATTGCAGATGAGATAGCGACCGGATTTGGACGGACTGGCAAGCTATTCGCCTGTGAACATGCACAGATCGAACCCGATATATTGTGCTTAGGCAAGGCATTGACGGGGGGATATATGACATTGTCCGCAACACTGACTACCCGCCACGTTGCTGAAACTATCAGCCAAGGTGAAGCGGGCTGTTTTATGCATGGCCCAACTTTTATGGGAAATCCTCTGGCTTGTGCCGTCGCCAGTGCCAATCTGAAATTGCTCGCTGATAGCCCGTGGCAACAGCGTATTCAATCAATTGAAACTCAATTAAAAGCAGAACTATTTCCCCTCAAATCACACAGTTTAGTCAAAGATGTTCGGGTGTTGGGCGCGATAGGTGTGGTTGAAATGAAACAGCCCGTAAATGTCGCTTCATTGCAACGCCATTTTGTTCAACATGGTGTATGGATCAGGCCATTTGGTCGGTTAATTTACCTGATGCCACCTTATATTATTCAAACAGAACAGCTAGCAAGACTGATAAAGGCAATTACTGATGCAATAAATTAAATAAGAATATATCCAGTCATATATCTCATTATATGACTGGAATAAAATTCATTTCCAAACGTCAATCACTGACAAATATTAATTACCAAAACAGAGGCTATTACATCACCTAAAAATAAATTATTTGGTATATTCATGACGTCACCACACTTATTTAAATAAAGAGGAAAATATCATGAATACAGAAAATTTAATCACACCTTCTAATGAAGAAATGCAAGATGTATTTGAACTATCTAAAAACAGGTATGAACAAGAAATTTTACATTATGAAAATCTGGCAAAAGAAAAGCCTGAATTAGCCCATCTGTTTGCAGAAACTGTCAAACCAGATTCATTAACCAGCTCTGCCCTGCAACAAACAGAATTTATCAGTGGGCATTTTAACATTAACACATATCATCAATATGGCAGTTATCCCTTTATACAGGTATCTTCTTACCCTGCCATCATTGGACATCAACCAAATATAGGTAAAAAAACCAATTTCAATGGCTATATTCAGGGAGGATATAATACACCACTATTGAATTTTAATAATATTCATCTTGGCGGCGTCGTAAAATATCCTTATTCCATTATCAACACTCCATTAAATATTCAACTTTATATTTATCCAAGAAATATTATATTACGTCTTTTAAAAGGAAATGTTTATTTGGGAGATTTATATTCTGTACAACAGAATCACATATTAATCACATATCCTATTGTTTTATCTGGTATCGGAACTTTTAATTTGATCCAACATCAATAAATTTTATTAATTTTTTATCTTAAGTGGCAAAGGCGTATTCTCCAGTCACATAGGTTGCTATGTGACTGGAATCCTAAGTTTATAGTGACAATACCGTCACCCACATCGGGCCTTTGCCAACCGGATAGCGCGCCAGTTGCGTTAATTCCCCCGAATATTTGTCAATACGCGATACTGAAATATGGTCCGATTTCTGCCCCGATGCAATCAGGAAACGACCACTGTGATCAATGGCAAAACCACGAGGCTGAGTCTCTGTCGGATAATGCCCGACTAATGTCAGGTGATAACCATCTTCTGAAACGCGGAAATGGCTGATCAGGCTCTCTGAACGCTCACTGGTATAAAGGTGCCGACCATCCGGTGTAATGTGAATATCAGCCGACCAACGAACGTTGGAAAAATCTGTTGGTAACGAATCAATTGATTGCACAATACGATATTTTTCCCATTGACGCAGAACATCAACAGTTGAATCCAATTCATTAATGCAATAGGTGGCCTGTTTTTCCGGATGGAATGCCATATGACGGGGGCCTGCACCTGCTGCGGCCGTAATTTCATCTGTCCGGCTTTCTGTCAGATAACCCTGCTCATCCAAATTAAAAATACGAATATGATCTTCTTTCAGACAAGGAACCAACAATTGACGATTTTCCCGATCAATATTAGCAGAGTGTGGCGCTTGCAAACCTTCTACAATTTGGCCTGGTGCTTTAACGATCCCATGTTCATCAATAGGATGGACGCTTAAGTTATTGAAGCTGTAAGAAACAGAAAATAAAAAACGCCCTGTTCTGTCAGTGGATATATGAGTTGGGCTACCCGGCAATGGTGCAATGGCTTGCTGTTCAAGACATCCATCTACCCCAATTGCATAAGTTACGATACTAAATTGAGGACGAATTCCCACATATAAGTGCTTGCCATCAGGATTGACAACCATTGGCTGTACTTCACCTGGCACATTTACGGTCTGGAGAAGCGAAAGTTCCCCTGTCACATTAAGCGACCATACGTGAATTTGTCGGCTATTTGGGCTGGCTGTATAAACCACCTGTTTCATGTTCTCTCCTTAATGCTTCATTGCCATTTCATTGATCTGTAAAGATTCTGGAAAAATCTTAACTACTAAACTGCCTATATGACGGTTTAACTATATTCAACTAACGTATAATATTTTGTTGATATCATAGACAACTTAGAGGCCAACCCATGTCGTATCGCGTTATCGCACTGGATCTAGATGGAACTCTGCTCGATCCACAAAAACGTATTCTGCCAGAATCACTGGCAGCCCTAAATGAAGCCAGCCAATCAGGTATCAAAGTTTTGATTGTAACCGGACGCCATCATGTCGCCATCCATCCTTTCTATCAAGCATTGCAACTCGATACGCCTGCCATCTGCTGCAATGGGGCTTATTCATATGATTATCATGCAAAGAAAGTATTGGCCTCTAATCCACTCTCCGCTCAAGAAGCTTCGCAAGCACTTTCCTATCTGCAAGGCACGGAAGTTCAGCATCTGATGTATGTTGATGATGCCATTTTATATCAATTTCCTCACACTGTAGTCCGAACCCTTGCATGGTCGGATTCCTTGCCTGAACACCAGCGCCCTAATGTCCACCAAACAGATAATTTTCAAGATGCAATCCATAATGTGAATTCGATTTGGAAGTTTGCCACCAGCTCATCCAATTTAGTGAAACTGCGCGAGATTAGTGACCAAATTGAGGAAAATGTTGGCCTTGAGTGTGAATGGTCATGGTTTGATCAGGTTGATATCGCCAAGAAAGGCAATAGCAAAGGCATGCGGTTACAACAATGGGTGGAATCGCAAGGCATGAGTATGAAAGATGTGATTGCTTTTGGTGATAATTATAACGATCTCAGTATGCTGGAGAACGTTGGGTTGGGCGTCGCGATGGGTAATGGCGTTGATGCCGTCAAAGAACGCGCAGATATTGTCACACGGGACAATACCCAACCCGGCATTGCTGAAGTTCTGAGAAAATACGTACTGTAATTCAATCCAACGGGAGCAAATCAGTCCACTGCTCTGCTCCCTATATATAACGTCCTATATATTTATAAGTGACGATTCAACGAAACACTTTTTATCTGTGCATACAACCATTGCCCTGCCCGCAGATTAAGCTCTTCCCGCGCCCACGGCGTAATTCTTGCCCATAGGCAATGTTCACTCAGTGCTAATTTGATATCAACCTGACCATTATCTTCGAAAAACTCAATGACTTTGACTTGCAAGGTGTTACGGATGCTACTGGCTTTTGGTGGCTCCAAGACCAACGAAACATCGGATGCATCAATACGGATACGCAGATCAGTTCCTGGAGAAACATTAACTTGTGGCAACCAAAGAAGTTTGTCAGCCACCGCAACTGCGGTCATTTGATAACGTTGATGATGTTCCATCACAGAAACTTTCAGTATGCTACCTAGACTCTCTTTTTGCAGCCACGGACGCAGTGCACTGCTCGACCAGACTTCTTCCAAGGTTCCTGTTGCCCTGATTTTTCCGTTGTCCATGACAATAACATTCTCTGCCAAACGTAAAATTTCATCCAAACTGTGACTGACATAAAGGATCGGGATTTTGACGTCTTCGGACAGCTTTTCAAGATAAGGTAATAACTCGCGTTTACGCGGTAAATCTAATGATGCCAGCGGTTCATCCATAAGCAGGATTTCAGGAGCAGTCAATAATGCACGGCCAATCGCTACTCTCTGTCTTTCTCCACCAGATAATGTGATGGGGAAACGTGACAGTAAATGTTCAATTCCCAACAGGCCAATGATGCTGTCAAACTGGGGTTTCATCTCTGGTGCCATGCCGTACTGTAAGTTTCCCTTCACGCGATAATGCGGGAAAAGGCGCGCATCCTGAAAAACATAACCAATTCGGCGCTTCTCTGGTGGCACAAAGATATTTTGCTCTGTATCCACTAAGGTAGCGCCGTTTAAAACAATGCGACCTTTTTGTGGACGGCTCAATCCCGCAATCACATTGATCAGTGAGGTTTTTCCTGCCCCCGAAAGACCAAATATGGCAGTGATACTTTCCGTTGGTAAAGTAGTATCCACCTGCATGTGCAGCTCACCCAAGCGCTGCTCAAAATCCAGCTCTAACATGCTGCCCCCAAACGTTTTCTGCCCCAACGTGTCAACCACTCGGAAAGCATTAATGAAATCAGTGCCAAGACAATAGCAATGACGCACAAACGGGCTGCGGCGGTTTCAGCGCCTGGCGTTTCTATCAAGGTATACATGGCAAGAGGAATGGTTCGGGTCTCCCCCGGAATATTGGAAACAAAGGTAATGGTGGCACCAAATTCTCCCAATGAACGGGCGAACGCCAATACCGCACCAACAATGATGCCAGGTAATGACAATGGCAAAATAATGGTGAAAAAGACTTTAAACGAACCTGCCCCCAAAGTACGGGCAGCCTGTTCCAGGCGCCGATCAATGCTTTCCAATGACAACCGAATGGCCCTGACCATCAGCGGAAAAGCTACCACAGCCGAAGCTAATGCCGCCCCTGTCCAATTAAATGCAAAACTGACACCAAACCAGTCATAAAGGAATTCTCCTATGACCCCGCGCCGCCCCATGCTGATGAGCAACAGATATCCCACCACTACTGGTGGTAATACCAGTGGTAGATGAATAATGCTGTCAAGCAGGGATTTACCAACAAACTGGCAACGAGCCAGCATCCATGCCATTAAGATCCCAAATGGCAAACTGAATAGCACAGCAATCGCTGAGATTTTTAAGCTCAATAAAATTGCCTGCCACTCATATTCACTTAACATCTCCAAAAGATCAGTTCCTACAGTGGACTAAAGCCGTAACGTTTAAAAATGGCAGCGGCTTCAGGGGTTTTAAGGTAATCATAAAAATCGCGAACCGCCTGTCTTTCATGACCTTTGATTATTGCCATCGGATATTCCACCCGTTTATGGCTTTCAGGTGGGAAAACACCCACAACTTTCACCTTATTGCTGGCAACGGCATCAGAGCCATAAACAATGCCCAGCGGGACTTCGGCTCGTTCTACCAAGGCCATACCACTACGCACATTGTTAGTACGTGCCATCAGTGGATTAACCGTATCCCATGCATTCAAATATTGCAGCGATTCTTTAGCATAAATACCAACTGGTACATGATCAGGATCGCCAACCGCTAATCGCCCTCCTGCCAGCAAAGATTTCCATTTTGTTTCTCGGTTGATCTCAACTTGATCCAAGTTACTTTCTTTAGGGGCAATCAGGACAAGCTGGTTACCCAACAAGGTATGACGAGTATTTTCGGCAATTAATTGTTTGTCAGTAGCATAATTCATCCACTGCTGATCGGCAGAAATGAAAATATCCGCAGGTGCTCCCTGCACTATCTGACGTGCCAGTGTTGATGATGAAGCATAGGAGGCAACAATATCGCCCCGTTTCTCTTTTTTATACTGTGCCGCAATATCATCCAATGCATTGGTTAATGAAGCAGCCGCAAAAACCGTCACCTTATCTGCGGCCCAGACATTCCCGACAAGCGCAAAAGTGACCGCAGCCCCTGCCAGCAACTGATAAACTTTATTTTTCATTTTACACTCACCTAAGATAATCAATATGGTGCGTTGTATATAACAAGATACAACGTTAAATGAAAACGCCATTCTTAGATTAATCGGCAAGTTGTGAGTTAGTTTTAGTTTTTATGTTGATCTCAATGCAACAATTACATATGAAAAGTTGCATATGAAGAGAAGACAGGAATTGATGATTACCCGGATAACCGGGTAATAGAAATTGTAAAGCTCAAGACTATCGACTGGTATTTTCTGTTTTGGAGATAAGATTGAATAATCCTCCAAGCCCGTAAATCAACGCCAAAATAGCCGCCATCACCACGGGGACCATGATCAGCGCAAATCCCATACTTTTAAGCAATTCAAACATGCTAACCTCATATCCTGAGTGACTAACAAATTAACTGTGTCATATCTGAATCTGACATAACACAGACGTTAATTGGGTTATTCTAGACAATAAAACAGTAACAGTAACCGACGAAACGTGCGATTCTTATGGTTCTGTTGTAAAAACTTTCAAATAGTTGCCCTAAATAAACCACTATGCAAGCCCAAATATTATTAACACTAAAATTGCAACAACGTCTGTTCGCTGATCCCCGACGAATTGCGTTGCTTAAGCAAATTAAAATCACGGGTTCTATCAGCCAAGGCGCAAAACAGACTAGGATCAGCTATAAAAGTGCCTGGGATGCCATCAATGAAATGAATCAGCTCGCCGATGAAATCCTGGTGGAACGTGCCACGGGTGGAAAAGGCGGCGGCGGTGCCCAACTTACCCATTATGGCGAACGTCTGTTGCAGCTTTATGATTTGCTGGAGAAAATTCAACAAAAAGCGTTTGATGTTTTAAAAGAGGATTCCCTGCCTCTGGATAGCTTGCTTGCGGCTATATCTCGTTTTTCGTTACAAACCAGTGCCCGAAATCAATTTTTTGGTACGATCATTGAACGTAGCCACGCAAATATTCAACAACATGTTCGGGTTCTGCTGGCAGATGGTAAAACATCAATCTATGCGGCTGTCACGGAACAAAGTGCCAATCGGCTGAATTTAGTTACCGGAAAAGAAGTACTGGTGTTAATTAAAGCGCCGTGGATAACCTTAACTAAACATGCTCCTTCTGTCCCATTCGATAATATCCTATCCAGCCAGGTGAGCCATATTGAAACAGGAACAGAATACAGTGAAATTATTCTGACACTTGATGGCGGTGAATCCCTTTGTGTTACGTTATCTAATCAGGAAGTAACCCATTTGCAACTCCAGCCCCGCGATTCTGTCACCGCACTTTTCAATGCCGACAAAGTGATTATTGCTACCCTATGTTAAATCGATTGCAAAAATGATTAACTCTCAATGAATAACAAATAGCTACACATTGACATTGAACATTATTCCGCTTATTTCTGATGATCCTTTAATTGATGTTGCTTAAAAAGGAAGAAAAATGTCTGAATTGCAAATAACGCAAGGTAGTTTCCGTTTAAGTGACACCCGTACCCTACGGCTACCGTCGCTGAAAATTATTTCTGGGGAAAGTTGGGCTTTTGTTGGCGCAAATGGCAGTGGAAAATCTTCATTAGCTCGTGCACTGTCGGATGAATTAATCCAACTGGCAGGTGACCGTCATTGTTCGTTTCGCACACCAATACGTCTATCTTTCGAACAATTACAGAAACTGATTGATGAAGAGTGGCAACGCAACAATACAGATTTGCTCAGTGAAGGAGAAGAGGATACTGGGCGTACTGCCGCAGACATCATCCAACTTCACCATAAAGACAATGAATTGTGCCTTGAATTAAGCGAATATTTTGGTATTAAGGATCTACTCTCACGACGATTCAAATACCTTTCAACAGGGGAAGTTCGTAAGGTTTTGCTATGTCAGGCATTAATGGTAAACCCAGATCTGCTTATCCTTGATGAACCTTTTGATGGGCTAGATAATTATGCCCGCAATCAACTTTCCCAATTGTTGAGTTCTCTGGCTGCAAAAGGCATTACTTTAGTTTTAATCTTAACCCGATTCCATGAAATTCCTGATTTTGTCGAACAAGTCGGTGTATTGGCGGATTGTCACCTGACGCTGGCCGGAAAGAAAAAACGCATTTTAGCAGAGTCTCTCGTGGCACAGTTAGCACACAGTGAAGGGCTAAAAAACATTCGTCTTCCCGAAACAGATGAATACCGGACTGATGGACAACTTCCAGCTGATCAACCGTTAGTGTCAATGCGTGATGTTATTGTCCAATACAATGATAAACCCATTTTGCACGGCTTAAGCTGGCAAGTGAATCCTAATGAACACTGGCAAATCATCGGTGAAAATGGCGCTGGAAAATCGACACTCCTCAACCTGATTACGGGCGATCACCCCCAAGGTTACAGCAATGAGTTAATATTATTTGGCCGCCAACGGGGAAGTGGTGAAACGATTTGGGACATCAAACGTTATATTGGTTATGTCAGTAACAGTATTCATCTGGGGTATCGTGTCAGTACCAACGTTCGGAATGTTATTCTATCGGGTTTCTTCGATTCAATAGGACTCTATCAGGCCGTTTCAGATCGGCAGCAACAGTTAGCCGATGAGTGGCTGGATTTATTGGGGCTATCGGGAGCAACAGCAACTAGCCCCTTTCATAGTTTGTCATGGGGGCAACAGCGGTTAGTTTTGATTGCCCGTGCTCTGGTGAAGCATCCCGCTTTATTGATCTTGGATGAACCTTTACAAGGGCTTGATCCTCTAAACCGCCAGTTAGTCCTGCGCTTCATTGATATCATGATTGCTCATGGTGATACGCAGCTTCTGTTTGTTTCTCATCATCAAGAAGATGCGCCACAGTGCATTACCCATCGCCTGCGATTTATTTCTGACGGTGATATTTATCGGTATGAAACTGAAAATATTTCCTTAGAATCGCTGTAATTTTCATTCTTCGCTCAATATATGACTATGATCCCTCTCTTGATGGAGAGGGGTTCCTGTTACCGTTCTATTTAATCACTCTTTAATAAAATCAAGTCATATTTTTTTGATATTTTTTATTATTATTTTTGAATTTTTTAACCATTACTATAAAATCACCGTCCATTTTTAGACTATTTCATTGGTTTTTTTAAAGATAATAGGGAATTATATGGCTTGGGCATTACTTGCCATTGCATTGGCGCTTTTAGAGAGTCGCCAGAAAATTGCTTTTTTCGTCGCGCTCTTCGCTATCATTGTTGGGATCAGCACTAACGTACTTACCTATCCCGCTATAATCACGCTGACAGTGATAACTCTTTTAGGTATGGCATATATTTATTGCCAAAAAAACAGCAAAAAACATTTTGTCCCCAAAATCGTTATAGAGCTGTTATTGCTCATTGGTGGTATTTTACTGTTTGTGCATTACATTCCAGGATTCCATAACCTCAAGTATCTGGATAAAGTGCAGGCAGGCCCGCTCAGCGCTCCTTTTTCAATGTATTTCAACTTTGACAAAGCGCTGCTACCATTTATCCTGATATTTTGTATGCCTACTCTGTTCACCAGAAAACCTTTGGCTAATGCACCTGCTCATGGATGGGCATTATTGATCGCAGCTATTCCAGCATTATTATGGCTTGCAACCGTATTAGGTGGATTGTCCGTTGAACTCCATTTACCTAATTGGTTCCCTGCTTTTGTTATTGCTAATCTTTTCTTTGTCTCTTTGGCTGAAGAAGCGCTGTTTCGTGGCTATATTCAGCAGAAGCTCAGTCAATGGATGAATCCTTACTTAGCCCTTGTCATTACCTCCCTGCTGTTTGGCGCTGCCCATTTTGCGGGCGGTGGTTTGCTGGTGATTTTTGCTACGCTGGCAGGATTAATTTATGGCCTGACCTGGCTGTGGAGTGGGCGTTTATGGGTGGCTGTTGCTTTCCATTTTTCACTCAATCTGATGCATCTGCTATTTTTCACCTACCCAATAAAATCAGTAGTCATGCACTAAACTGAATTCCATTTGATCTGAATTGTCTCCTTCTATTCGGGGACGGTTCAGATCATAAACTCCCCGCTATCCCCTTCTTTCCGGATATATAATCGCCGTAATTATCACCAAACATGATTTAAAACAGGAGATACGAGACTATTGTTTGCCGTTTTAGCCTGTCGCGCCATATAATGCCCGCAGCGATCTTTTCATTTTGTATTAAAAAGTACTGATAGGAGTTTAAGCTATGGCTGTAACTAAACTGGTTCTTGTAAGGCACGGAGAAAGCGAGTGGAACAAAGAGAACCGTTTTACTGGCTGGACTGACGTTGAATTGTCCGACAAAGGCCGCTCTGAAGCACAACAAGCTGGTCAACTATTGAAAGAAGAAGGTTTTACTTTTGATTTCGCCTATACTTCCGTTCTAAAGCGTGCTATTCACACTTTGTGGAATATTCTGGACCAAGTTGATCAGCAATGGCTACCTGTTGAGAAAAGCTGGAAACTGAATGAACGTCACTACGGCGCATTACAAGGTCTGGATAAAGCAGAAACCGCAGCCAAATACGGCGATGATCAAGTTAAATTGTGGCGTCGTGGCTTCGCTATTACTCCTCCTGATTTGACCAAAGATGATGAACGTTACCCAGGCCACGATCCTCGTTACGCCAGCCTGAAACCAGAAGAACTCCCAGTCACTGAAAGCCTTGCTACTACTATTGAGCGTGTTATTCCTTATTGGGAAGAAGTTATCAAGCCTCGTGTAGAAAAAGGCGAAAAAGTCATTATCGCTGCTCACGGTAACTCCCTGCGGGCATTGGTAAAGTATCTGGATAATATGAGTGAAGAAGAAATTCTTGAACTGAACATTCCAACTGCTGTACCACTGGTTTATGAGTTTGATGAGAACATGAAACCTATCAAACACTATTATCTAGGCAACGCTGATGAAATCGCGGCAAAAGCGGCGGCAGTTGCAAATCAGGGTAAAGCGAAGTAATCCTCAACGGTCGCATAAAAAGAATGTTAAAAGCCGGATTGATTTCCGGCTTTTTTATGGTATTTTTGCGATAAATTAACTTCTGCGGCTCTGGACGGCCTGAGACAACTGGAACAGTAACGCTTCTGTATCTTCCCAGCCAATACAACCGTCAGTCACACTTTGACCATACACCAAAGGCTTATCACTCTCCAGACTTTGGTTTCCTTCAACCAGATGACTTTCAACCATAACACCAATGATCGCATTTTCACCACCCGCAATCTGGCCGCAGACATCAACACCGACATCCATTTGTCTTTTGAACTGCTTCGCGCTATTTGCATGGCTGAAATCAATCATCACGCAGGGAGCCAAACCCGCTTTTTTTAACCCTTCTTTAACGGCACTGACATGTTCGGCACTGTAATTAGGCTCTTTGCCACCACGCAGAATAATGTGGCAATCTTGATTGCCTATTGTATTCACAATCGCGGAGTGACCCCATTTCGTGACAGACAAGAAACAGTGCGATGAACTCGCTGAATTAATCGCATCAATAGCGACTTTGATCGTTCCATCTGTGCCATTTTTGAAACCAACCGGGCAGGACAACCCCGATGCCAACTCGCGATGAATTTGAGACTCCGTTGTACGTGCCCCTATTGCGCCCCAGCTCATGAGATCTGCTAAATACTGAGGAGTAATCATATCCAGGAATTCGCCTGCCGCAGGTAACCCCATATTATTAATATCGAGCAATAACTTACGGGCAGTACGTAATCCGCCATTGATATTAAAACTGCAATCCATGCTTGGATCGTTAATCAACCCTTTCCAGCCGATAGTTGTGCGGGGCTTTTCAAAGTAAACCCGCATGATAATTTCCAAATCGGCTTTCAATTCTTCACGTAATTTATTCAAGCGCGCTGCATATTCTAACGCCGCTTGTGGATCATGAATTGAACATGGACCAATCACTACCAATAGACGATCATCTTCACCAATTAAAATATTATGAATAGATTCACGTGCCTTACGAACAGTAATAGCACTCTCTTCTGTGGCCGGAAATTTTTCGAGTAATGCAACTGGTGGTAATAATTCTGTTATTTTTCTTATTCTTATATCGTCATTCTGGTAATTCATTATCCTTTCACCTAATACGTTTACAGTTATTTAAAATAATTTTGTGATCTCAATCTAACTGTTAGGCGTTGTTCTGTAAATAATCTTTGTGAGTAAAAATAGAATACTTTTTTATGGAAAATGCCATTGAGAGTAAAAATGATGTTAATTCAAATAAATAGACAAATAAGAAGAAAGTGTTTTGTAGAAAAATATCAAATAACAGGCCATAGAACGTTAATTATCTATGGCCGATGATCGCTTTTAATTTACATTTTCTTTTGGTTGTTATCCGCTTGTTTCGCTGCCTTGATCCACAGGCGAGCACCATTTAATGCAATACCTGTCAAAATAATATATTGCAGCGACATCGCCAAAACACCTTGATAGTAATAAATCACGACACTGATAACATCTATGATGACCCAAATCAGCCAGTTTTCTACATACTTACGCGTCATCAGTATCATTGCCACAATGGATAATACTGTCATCACTGAATCCCAGAATGGGAAAGCATCAGGCTGTAAATCAGGCATGATGATATTAAAGCCTATTCCCTGTAGAGCAAGCACCACCACTTTTGCCATATAACCAAATAATTGATCGATATTAAATGTCATGATCAATATGGCAAAAATGGAAACCGCGGCAACAACAGCCATCTGTTTAGGGTTGAGCCACCGGATTTTAAGCTCTATTTGTTTTTGCTCATTGACTCGGCTCCATGCATACCAACCATAGATATTGGCCGCGAAGAAAAAGATTTGCAGAATGAGGCTAGCGTAGAGTTGAATTTGAAAGAAGATGACAGCGAAGAGTGAGACATTAATTAATCCAAACAGGTAATTAATGATTTTCTCCTGACTAGCGAGCCAAATACATAACAGCCCTGCTATCGTACCAATCGCTTCAATATATGAAAGGTTATAGCCGCCCGTTCCTAGTGGTATATGCACTAATATGTTATCAATGTTGAAAAAATCCATACTTTCTTATCCTTACCATAAATAATGTTTAGTATATCAATACAAAAAACATGAAATTACGAGATAATTAGGCTATTTTGCTCTTTTCTGTTTTATATACTAAACAAGATAGCGAATTTAAGAAAAAAAGTCTTTAATTATTTTAAAGATTTAAAAACGATAAGGAAAAAATGTGAAGTCGGTAATCAACTTATTAAGCTATCTGCTGCGATCAATTGATTAAAAGTCAACTGTTCTACTGACTGAGTTAACGACTTATCTAAGGAGTGTTTGAGTTAAGAATCTAGATGGTGGGTCGTGCAGGATTCGAACCTGCGACCAATTGATTAAAAGTCAACTGCTCTACCGACTGAGCTAACGACCCATCTAAGGAGTACTTGAGTGAGAGTTTAGATGGTGGGTCGTGCAGGATTCGAACCTGCGACCAATTGATTAAAAGTCAACTGCTCTACCGACTGAGCTAACGACCCATCTAAACCTGTTTGGCAGTTATCTTTGCCAACGGCGGCATATATTACTGATTTCTCAGTGTGACGCAATGTTTATTTTAGAAAACTTGTTTAAATGCTTATTAAGCAGTCAATCATCCCCCAAAAGACCGATATCTGACCTTTCGGGGATAATTATTACATCCCGGAAAGCTTTTTCCCGGCCATTTTTGCTGCATTAGTACCAGGATATTGCTTAACCACCTGCTGATAAACCGCCTTCGCTTTATCCTTTTGCCCCTTTTCCTGCATGATTAAACCAACTTTATACAGGGAATCACTGCTTTTTTGTGACTTGGGATAGTCTTTCACGACAGTGGCAAAATAATAAGCCGCATCGTCTTTCTTGCCTTTGTTGTAATTCAACTGCCCTAACCAATAATTGGCATTCGGCAAATATTTAGACTTGGGATAGGTTTTAGCAAAGTTTTGAAATGCGACAATCGCTTTATCATATTCTTTGGTGTTGATAGCCAAAGAAACGGCAGCATCGTAATCACTTTTTTCACTTCCTGTACTCGCTGACACAGCAGATTGTTTATTCCCAGCAGGTGCCGAAGATACAGCATTACGATTTTCTGGCTCTGAACTCTCTGCACTGGATGGATTGGTGATTTTATCCAATTGCAGATAAAGATCTTTTTGGCGTTCAATGATCTGATTTAATTGATACTGGTTTTCCTGAATTTGACCACGGAGTGTATCGATATCACGTTGAGAATCAGAAAGCTGTTGCTGGAGCTGAGTTAATAATTGACTATGAGCGTCAGAAATACGCTCTAATTGGGAGAGGCGCTCATCGGTGGAGCCTGAGCCGACATTACTGATTGGCGCTCGGGCGGTAGCGGCCCAAGGAGCCGCTACGCCAACCAATAACGACAGACCCAACATATAACGTCTGAAGTTACTGTTCATGCATTACTCTTAGTATACGATCACAGCGCGACGGTTTTTCGCATATGCTGCTTCGTCATGGCCAAGTACAGCTGGTTTTTCTTTACCGTAAGAAACGATAGCAAGCTGATCAGCGGAAACGCCTTTGCCTTGCAGATACATTTTCACTGCGTTCGCACGACGCTCACCCAGAGCAATGTTGTACTCTGGAGTACCACGCTCGTCCGCGTGACCTTCGATAGTCACTTTAACAGATGGGTTAGTACGCAGGAAGGCAGCGTGTGCATCCAACATCTGAGCAAATTCGCTGTTGATGTCATACTTATCGAAACCGAAGTATACGATGTTGTTGTTTTGCAGCTCTTGCATCTGCTGACGTGCTAATTCTTCAGCAGACAGAGTCTTAGAAGAATTATCAACAGTGCTTACACCAGACTGATCATTATTGCCAGTTTTGTTAGAACTACACGCTGCTACGGCCATGATTGGTAAAGCTAACATCAGCCCTTTTAGCACTTTGTTCAGTTGCATCTCTTTGATCCTTTTATAGTTTGCCATACATATTATTATGCATCACAGATACGGCGACCAGGCAGGGAATTTTACCTGTCCATCGGTAGCCGGAAGACGCGATTTGAAACGCCCATCAGTCGAAACTAGCTGCAATACAGTTCCCCACCCTTGAGTGGAGCTATAAATCACCATAGTGCCATTAGGTGCGATGCTCGGCGTTTCATCCAGAAACGTATCTGTCAAGACTTGGACAGATCCCGTTGCCAGATCTTGTTTGGCGATATGCTGACTGCCACTCGCTGAGCTAACCATCACAATAAAACTACCGTCAGGGCTAACATCTGCATCTTGGTTTTGTGGTCCTTCCCAAGTTAGGCGTTGTGGAGCACCGCCATTAATATCGATTTTATACAATTGTGGACGCCCACCCTGATCTGAGGTATAGACCAGTGTCTGGTTATCTGGCATCCAGCTTGGCTCAGTATTATTACTGCGGCCATCAGTGATCTGACGGATTTGGCCAGACGCTAAATCCATCACGTAAAGATTCAAACTGCCGGTTTTAGATAATGCAAAAGCAAGTTTAGTTCCATCCGGAGAAAATGCGGGAGCTCCGTTATGGCGAGGGAACGAAGCTACCTGACGAACAGCACCTGTTGCCAGTGTTTGAATAATCAGCGTAGAGCGACCACCTTCAAATGTAACATAGGCAAGTTTGGAAGCATCTGGCGACCAGGCTGGTGACATCAATGGGTCCGGTGAGCTATGTACGGTAAATTGATTATAACCATCATAATCAGAAACACGCAGCTCATCTCGATTCTTACCCGCACTGTTATTTTTAACGACATAAGCTATACGAGTAGTAAATGCACCTCTAATACCTGTCAGTTTTTCAAATACCTGATTACTGGCTGTGTGTGCCGCGAAACGTAACCATTTCTTTTCAACTGTGAATTGTTCTTGCGCCAAGACCGTTCCTGGCGCACCAGCAACGTCAACAAGCTGATAAGAAACCAGGAATTTACCATCTGCACTGGGTTGAATATGTCCAACAACGACTGAATCGATCCCTAACGCCGCCCATGCCGCAGGCGTCACCTCTGATGCAGTAGTCGGTTGTTGCGGCATACGAGCAGAATCAATCGGATTAAATTTCCCACTATTTCTCAAATCCGCGGCAATAATTGAACCAATATTTTCAGGTGACTCGCCCGCTCCAGTCCATTTAAATGGGACAATCCCAATAGGACGAGCAGAATCAACACCCTGCGTAATTTCAATGCGAACCTCTGCATGAGCAAGTGCTGCCCACATCACCAGAAAGCCCAGTATGACTTTAAACATCTGTTTAAAAGTTTGCTTCATCATCTCTCCCTTATCGCGATCTTTTATCTGCCGCAATAATCCGCCGGATTCTAACAAACGCCAACAAACAAAACTAGATACCTAAATAAAATCTAATAATTTTGTTTGTACATCTAAATTATTCGAAAGTTTGCTTAGAGCATAACGATTATCTACCAAACATTTAACTTACTGCGGTTTAAATTCTAGCGTGAAATTCTTAAAATATTCATAAACCTCTTTGCTTGGTGGAGGCGGCATTTTTTTTGCCAAATTAGCGGCGGTAATTGCAGCTCGACATAACGCCGGATCACCCGCTCCTGCTTTGATATCAATCAGTAATCCATCTGGCGCCAGCTTTATATTTAAATCACAAGTACGACCAATATACAGGTTCGAATCGTAAAATTTACTCTCTATTGCAGCCTGAACTTTCCCCAGATAACTATTAATATCTTGTTGAGAAAGACCACTTTTCTTACCGCCACCTTTTCCTGCCGCAGCCGCTCCCCCCAGCTTAGGTGTATTAGACGTTAATCCACCTAACAGATCATTAACCGTTTGAGCTTGTTTTGCTGCTTCTATCTTGGCTTTTGCTTTTTTAGCCTCTGCTTCTGCCTTAGCTTTCTCTTCTGCTGCTGCCTTGGCCTTAGCTTCGGCTTCCGCTTTAGCTTTTGCCTCAGCCGCCGCTTTACGTTTTGCCACCTCTTCCGCTTCTTTCTTCGCTTGGGCTTCCGCTTTCTGTCGGGCTTCAGCTTGCTCTTTTAGAATTCGTTCTTTTTCTGCCAGTGCTTTTGCCGCCGCTTCTTCTGCCTGCTTTTGATCTTCACGCGCTTTGGCAGCGGCGGCATCAGCCTGCTCCTGCTCTTCACGTGCTTTAGCAGCAGCAACTTCAGATTGTTTTTTCTGCGCTTCAGCTTCTTGCAATGCTTTAATTCGCTCTTCTTCAGCCGCTTTCAAGCGTTCCTGTTCTTCCGCCTGTCTTGCCCGCAATTCAGCCGCTTGTTGCTCAGCTTTTTTCTTCCGCTGTTGTTCAGCTAACTTTGCATTGGCCTGTTGCTGTTGCTGCTGGTTATATTGCTGCACGACCGCATTCGGATCAACCATAACTGCATCAATGACAGTACCACTTTGTCCACCGCCCCCCATTTCTGTTTTTTGCACCAAAGAACCCCAAATCAGAAATCCGATCAGGATAATGTGCAATATTACCGAAATGATAATAGCGCGATTCAGCCTATTATTTTGCTCGCTTGTCTTTCCCACACTCGACATCCAGAAACTTTAAGTGACAGCCGTTGTCAGGCGCCGATAGGCTGAGTCATTAAGCCCACCGATTTAACACCTGCCTGACGAAGCATATTCAACGCTTTGATAATTTCATCATAAGGAACTTCCTTAGAACCACCGATCAAGAAAATCGTTTTCGGATTGGCTTTCATCACGGTTTGAGCTTCTGCAACGATTTGCTGTTCAGGTAATAATTCCAAGCGTTCCTGATTAACAATCATGCTGTACTGCCCTACCCCAGAAACTTCCACAATGACCGGCGGATTATCAGTGCTGGAAACTGTCTTTGAATCCACCGAATCAGGTAAATCAACTTCCACACTTTGCGTGATAATCGGTGCTGTTGCCATGAAAATAAGCAGCAATACCAGCAACACGTCCAGCAAGGGGACGATATTGATCTCGGATTTTAGCTCACGTCTGCGACTACGAGTGCGCGCCATTCGCTGATTTCCCCTTACGATTTATTACGACTTATTAGTATTGGAAGCAAAAGCCTGACGATGCAGGATAGCCAGGAATTCTTCCATAAAATTATCGTAAACTTGTTCTAGTTTGTTAACCCTCTGGTTCAGGCGGTTATAGGCCATCACCGCAGGAATTGCCGCAAACAAGCCGATAGCTGTTGCAATCAAAGCTTCAGCAATACCAGGCGCAACCATTTGCAGAGTTGCTTGTTTGACCGCTCCCAACGCAATAAAGGCATGCATGATCCCCCAAACCGTACCAAACAAACCAATATAAGGGCTGATGGAACCTACCGTACCCAGAAATGGAATATGATTTTCCAATACTTCCAATTCACGATTTAATGAAATACGCATGGCACGGGAAGCCCCTGTGATAACAGCTTCTGGAGCATGGTTATTTGCCTGATGTAAACGAGCAAATTCTTTAAACCCGGAATGGAATATCTGCTCAGTACCACTTAACGAATCACGGCGTGACTGACTTTCTTTGTAAAGGCGAGATAATTCAATACCAGACCAAAATTTATCTTCAAATGCTTCTGCCTCACGGCTTGCGGCATTAAGGATTTTTGTTCGTTGAATAATGATTGCCCAAGAGACGATAGAGAAGCCAATCAAAATCAGCATGATCAGCTGCACTAAGAAACCTGCCTTAAGAAATAAATCAAGGATGTTCATGTCAGTCACTGCTTAAACTCCGCGACAATAGACTTTGGAAGCGCAATTGGCTTCATTTGAGATGAATTCACGTAGACAACCAGGCATTCTGCGCTGCTGACAACTACGCCATTACAATCGACAATTCGTTGAATAAATGTCAGAGAAGCACCACGGATATTCGTAACTTCGCTTTCAACAACCAGTTGGTCATCCAGTTTTGCTGGTTTCCGGTAGTCAATCGTCATGCGACTAACAACAAAGCCAACTTGTTCATCTAGCATAGACTGTTGGTGGAAACCTCTTTCCCGCAACATCTCTGTACGAGCTCTTTCGTAAAAACCCAAATACCGAGCGTGATAAACCACACCACTAGCATCTGTGTCTTCGTAGTAAACACGGATAGGCCAACGGAATAACATATTACTCATATAATCCTAATTAGGCGAATTGACGCTGTCACTATACTTAAGACAATAGCGCTTTGGAATGACTTGTCAGTAAAAAAAATTTATAGGCCGACGGCCTATAAAATTACAATTAGTTTACTTAAAGAAATGATATAAGCCAAAAAGAAGAATGAAAAATGCAGGTAACGGATGAAAAAATAATTGCCAGATAATACGCTTAGGATGAAAACCAACACCAAAAGTAACGCCAGAACAAACTCCCCAGATCAATAAACTACCTTGCCATATTTGTAGTGAACTGGTATTGGCAGCAAAACGTGCAGGATCCCAAAACACACATGCAGCAAGTGTTAAGGCGATAATGAGGATAAGAGCCCTCAATAGGCTCTTATCCATAAGTTGGTAGCATTTATCAGCCAACATTATTTTTTGTCACTCTCAGAAGCGTTCTGTGATTCGCTATGCTCAAGTGCCAAAGCAGCAATGACCGCAAAGCTACAAGCCAAAAGCGTTCCGAGAATCCAAGCAAAATACCACATGCCTATGCTCCTTAGTACAGTGAGTGTTTGTTGTTATCAATATAGTTCTTATCCAAACGCCCGAAGGTTTTGTAATAACACCAAATGGTATAAGACAGCACGATAGGAACGAAGATAAGTGCAACAACGAACATAATTTGCAACGTCCACTGACTGGATGTCGCATCCCACATTGTCAGACTGACATTCGGATCAATGCTTGATGGCATCACGAACGGGAACATAGCAATACCTGAAGTCAGGATAATACAAGCTACTGTCAGTGATGAGAACAAGAATGCCCAGGCACCTTTATCCATCCAGGTAGCCAGCATAGTCAGCAGAGGAAGCAATACGCCCAACACAGGTATAGCCCACAGAACCGGATAGTTATTGAAGTTGGTCAGCCATGCGCCTGCCTGCTGGATGACTTCTTTATGTAATGGATTGGATGCCGCATTAACATCCAAGCCTCCCGTTACAACATAGCCATCAATGCCATAAATCAGCCATATCCCTGCCAACAGGAATGCAATTGCCGTTATCGCTGCACAAACATGGGTTGCAGTACGGGAGCGCAGGTGCAGTTCGCCTGTTGTACGCATTTGCAGATAAGTTGCACCCTGCGTCACAATCATCATCAGGCTAATCACCCCGGCCAGCAATCCATAAGGGTTCAGCAATCCAAAGAATGAACCCTCGTAGGAGACACGCAGGTAAGAATCTACCGCCAGCGGTACGCCCTGCAGCAAGTTACCAAATGCCACCCCGATAACCAATGCAGGTACGAAGCTACCGATAACCAGCCCCCAATCCCACATATTGCGCCATTTGCTGCTTTCCAGTTTTGAACGGTAATCGAAGCCAACCGGACGGAAAAACAGTGCTGCCAAGACCAGAATCATTGCCACATAAAAGCCAGAGAAAGCGGCTGCATATACCATCGGCCATGCGGCAAATAGGGCCCCCCCCGCGGTAATTAACCAAACTTGGTTACCATCCCAGTGCGGGGCAACTGAGTTAATCATGATGCGGCGTTCGGTATCATTTTTACCAATGAGCCGCAGCAGGATACCAACTCCCATGTCGAAACCATCAGTCACCGTGAAACCGATCAGTAACACACCAATCAGCAGCCACCATATAAATCGTAATACATCATAATCAAGCATAAGTGGACTCCTGCTTACTCAATATTATTCGCTGAAGCAGCGGTTTTTTGTTCAAAATGGTAACGTCCAGTCTTGAGGCTGCTTGGGCCAAGACGGGCAAATTTGAACATCAAGAACATCTCTGCGATCAAGAACAAAGTGTACAGACCACAAATCAGCACCATTGAGAAAATCAGATCGCCTACACTACGTGTTGAAGTCGCGACAGCAGTTGGCAACACTTCACCAATCGCCCATGGCTGACGGCCATATTCTGCGACAAACCAACCAGCCTCAACGGCAATCCATGGCAATGGAATACTGAACAATGCAGCACGAAGCAGCCACTTATGTTGACCGATACGGTTACGCAGAACACTCAGGAACGACAGACCGATAACCAGCAGCATAATAAAGCCAGCAGCAACCATGATACGGAATGCAAAGTAGAGCGGTGCTACGCGTGGAATAGAGTCTTTCGCTGCGGCTTGAATTTGCTCTTCTGTGGCATCAGTTACGTTTTGGGTATAACGCTTCACGAGCATGCCATAGCCAAGATCTTTCTTACTTTCATTGAATGCACTGCGAACACTTGGATCAACATTACCTGCACGCAGTTCTTCCAGTAATTCATAAGCCTTGATGCCATTACGGATACGCTGCTCGTGCTGGCTCATCAAATCCCGCAGACCAACGACCGGTGTATCTGTAGAGCGGGTAGCAATCAAACCTAAAACGTAAGGAATTTGGATGGAATATTTATTTTCCATTTTGTCCTGATCAGGAAGACCAATCAGCGTAAATGAAGCCGGAGGCGGCTGAGTTTCCCACTCTGCTTCGATTGCTGCCAATTTGGTTTTCTGCACGTCCCCCATTTCATATCCAGATTCATCACCCAGAACGATGACAGACAGTACCGCAGCCATGCCAAAACTTGCTGCAATCGCAAAAGAACGTTTGGCAAACGCCAAATCGCGCCCTTTAAGCAGATAGTAAGAGCTGATACCCAATACAAAAATGGCACCAGTAACATAACCGGCTGCAACAGTGTGGACAAATTTCACCTGTGCAACTGGGTTAAGTACTAGTTCGCTGAAGCTCACCATTTCCATTCGCATGGTTTCGAAGTTAAAGTCAGACGCAATCGGGTTTTGCATCCAACCATTCGCAATCAGTATCCACAATGCAGAGAAGTTAGAGCCTAATGCAACCAGCCAAGTAACCGCCAAGTGTTGTTTCTTACTCAGTCGATCCCACCCGAAGAAAAACAGACCAACGAATGTGGATTCGAGGAAGAATGCCATCAGACCTTCGATGGCCAGAGGCGCACCGAAAATATCACCAACATAATGTGAGAAATATGACCAGTTGGTTCCGAACTGGAACTCCATGGTCAAGCCCGTTGCGACACCCAAGGCAAAGTTAATACCAAATAACTTACCCCAGAATTTTGTCATATCTTTATAGATTTGTTTGCCAGAAAGGACATATACCGTTTCCATGATCGCAAGCAAAAACGCCATACCGAGCGTCAATGGTACGAACAGAAAATGGTACATAGCAGTTAAGGCAAACTGTAATCGTGACAGTTCGACAATATCAAACATCTTGACTCCTTGCTCCTAGCAGGAAGACACCGACTTGCGGCAACCCGACTTCGTAAAACGAAAGTCTCGTAACTACCAGCAATAAATGCCTCAAACACAACAATGAATTATTACAAAATCAAAAATTCAATAGATACCACAATAATATTACGCCTATATTCACATACAATAAATAGCTTTTACGTGACTCAGCTTAGAATTCTGAATATAGGTCAACAATACCATACATTCTCAGGTTAATACCTATATATACTAGATCAATTTAATCAAGTTTAGCGAATACAATCTAGAGTAATAAATTGATTTTAGTCAATTTTTTCCTTATTTTGTTAAGCTTTACAGTTATTATTTCATTATAGTTTACTTCGTGTTAATAAGTTGTTATTTGCCATGGTTTGTAATTTATTTTTTGCTGTAAAATTCGTTAGAAAATTAACTTTTCGTTTTCATTCTTTAAAAAATATATTTTTCCGATATTTCCAATTTCATTAATCAAATAAATAGATTTTCCTAAAATCCAATTCAATTAAATTGAGAAATAACTTATCTTATGAATGAACTAACCTACTGTTAATATTATAAATAAAAACAAAAGGCCACCCTGAGGCAGCCTTTTTCTATAAAAATAGTTTATTTTGTGATTGTTATACCAATAACGCTTTTACAGCATCGCCAATGTCTGCAAGGCTACGGACAGTCTTCACACCCGCAGCTTCCAGTGCAGCAAATTTCTCATCTGCTGTCCCTTTACCCCCTGCGATAATCGCTCCGGCATGGCCCATGCGCTTACCTTTAGGTGCAGTCACACCAGCAATATAAGCAACAACCGGTTTAGTCACATGTTCTTTGATATAAGCCGCAGCTTCTTCTTCGGCTGTACCACCAATTTCACCAATCATGACAATTGCTTCTGTCTGTGGATCTTCCTGGAACAGTTGCAGAATATCAATGAAGTTTGAACCTGGGATCGGGTCACCACCAATACCAACACAGGTAGATTGCCCTAACCCAGCATCTGTGGTCTGTTTAACCGCTTCATAAGTCAGTGTGCCTGAACGGGAAACAATGCCCACTTTACCTGACTTGTGAATATGACCAGGCATAATGCCGATCTTACACTCGTCAGGAGTAATGACACCCGGACAGTTGGGACCAATCATACGAACACCTGCTTGATCCAGCTTTTCCTTAACTGTCAACATATCGAGTGTTGGGATGCCTTCTGTAATAGTGATGATCAGTTTAATGCCTGCATCAATCGCTTCCAGAATGGAATCTTTACAGAATGGTGCCGGAACGTAGATTACAGAAGCGGTTGCCCCCGTTGCTTCAACGGCTTCACGTACGGTATTGAATACAGGTAATCCTAAATGCTCAGTGCCACCTTTACCCGGTGTCACGCCACCCACCATTTGAGTACCGTAAGCTATCGCCTGTTCGGAGTGAAAAGTGCCCTGACTGCCAGTAAAACCCTGACAAATCACTTTGGTGTTTTTATCGATTAAAATAGACATTATTTATTCCCCGCTGCTGCTACTGCCTGTTTAGCTGCGTCTGTCAAACTGGTAGCTGCAATGATGTTCAAACCGCTATCCGCCAGTTTTTTAGCACCCAGTTCAGCATTGTTTCCTTCCAGACGAACGACTACCGGTACGTTAACACCCACTTCTTCCACCGCACCAATAATGCCGTCAGCGATCAAGTCACAGCGGACGATACCACCAAAAATATTAACCAAAACAGCCTTAACATTTTCATCTGACAAGATGATCTTGAATGCTTCGGTAACACGCTCTTTTGTTGCACCGCCGCCTACATCAAGGAAGTTGGCCGGTGCACCACCGTGCAATTTGACAATGTCCATCGTTCCCATTGCCAGACCTGCACCATTCACCATACAACCAATGTTGCCATCCAGCGCAACATAGTTCAATTCCCATTGTGCAGCTTGGGCTTCACGCGGATCTTCCTGTGTAGGATCGTGCATTTCACGCAGTTCAGCCTGACGGAACATAGCATTACCATCAGCGCTCAATTTTCCATCTAAACAAACCAGATCACCTTGCGTTGTGATCACCAAAGGGTTAATTTCAACCAATGCCAAATCACGCTCTAAGAACAGGTTCGCCAATCCCAAGAAAATCTTGGTGAATTGACCAACTTGTTTACCAGTCAAACCAAGTTTGAATGCCAATTCACGGCCTTGATACGGCATAGGGCCAGACAGTGGGTCGATAATGGCTTTATGAATTAGCTCAGGCGTTTCTTCCGCCACTTTTTCTATTTCGACGCCACCTTCAGTAGAGGCCATGAATACTACACGACGTGTACCGCGGTCAACAACAGCCCCCAGATACAGCTCCTTGGCAATATCAGTTGCCCCTTCCACCAAGATCTGATGGACAGGTTGCCCCTGTGCATCTGTCTGGTAAGTTACCAGTCGTTTACCCAGCCATTGTTCAGCAAAAGTGCGGATATCTTCCTTACTATTGACGACTCTCACACCACCAGCCTTACCGCGGCCACCTGCATGAACCTGACATTTAACGACCCAAGGGCCTGAACCAATCTTGGATGCTGCTTCTTCTGCTTCGCGCGGAGTGGTACAAGCATAACCAGCAGGTGCTGGTAAACCATACCGTGCAAAAAGTTGTTTTGCCTGATACTCGTGTAAATTCATGATGTTCTATCCATAATTTAATTTAAGAAAGGTAAATTACCTTCTATTTTGTTGCTCTGGATATGACCAGCCCAAAAGGGCTGGCCTGCATATATTTTTACATCAACGTCGTACTACTTCAGACTGGCGGAGTTAACACCCTCCGCCGATAGTGATGCTATACATCCAGCAACAAACGTGTTGGATCTTCCAGCATTTCTTTGATGGTCACCAGGAAGCCGACAGACTCACGACCGTCAATCAGACGGTGGTCATAGGACAGTGCCAAGTACATCATCGGAAGGATCTCAACCTGACCATTTACAGCCATTGGGCGATCTTTAATGGCATGCATACCAAGGATAGCGCTTTGTGGTGGGTTAATGATCGGGGTGGACATCAGGGAGCCGAAAACACCGCCGTTGGTAATGGTGAAATTACCGCCAGTGAGTTCTTCAACAGTCAGTTTACCGTCACGGCCTTTGATAGCCAGCTCTTTGATGCTTTTCTCAATATCAGCCATGCTCAATGCATCTGCATCACGCAATACAGGTGTAACCAGGCCACGTGGTGTAGATACAGCAATACTAATATCAAAATAGTTGTGGTAAACCACATCTGTTCCATCAATGGAAGCGTTCACTTCTGGATAGCGTTTCAACGCTTCAACAACCGCTTTCACATAGAAAGACATAAAACCCAGACGTACACCATGACGTTTTTCAAATGCATCGCCATACTGCTTGCGCAATTCCTGAATTGGCTTCATGTTGACTTCATTGAAAGTCGTCAGCATTGCTGTATTGTTCTTCGCTTCAAGTAAACGTTCTGCAACACGCTTACGCAAACGCGTCATTGGGACACGTTTTTCACTGCGGTGTGGCAATAAGGATGGCTGTTCAGCAGATGCAGCAGGCTTATCACTCTCTTTTTTATTCGCAGCGACATATTTTTCAATGTCTTCACGGACAATACGGCCACCAACACCACTGCCTTTAATGGCAGCAGGATCTAAATCATGTTCTGCAATCAGACGACGAACAGCAGGGCTTAGTGCATCGTTGCTTTCTTCTTCCAAAGACGCAGTCTGCCGCTGTGCTGGCGTTGCCTCTGTTTTAGCTTTTACTTCGGCAGGTATACCCGTGCTGTCACCTAAACGGATACGACCTAACAGTTGTTTGGACAGAACAGTGGCGCCCTCTTCTTCCAAAATGGATTCCAAAACACCGGCTTCACTTGCTGGTACTTCCAAAACAACTTTATCCGTTTCAATTTCAACCAGCACTTCATCACGCTCTATGGTGTCACCTGGTTTTTTATGCCATGTTGCCACAGTGGCATCTGCAACAGATTCAGGAAGGTCTGGGACCAGAATTTCTACGCTACTCATTTTCTATCCTTAATTTATTCAACATTCAGTGCGTCATTAACCAGTGCTTGCTGTTGCTGCTGGTGAACAGACGTATATCCCACAGCTGGGGAAGCAGATGCCGGACGACCTGCATAACGTAAAGAAGCCCCAAATGGGATCGCTTCACGGAAATTATGTTGACTGCAATACCAAGCCCCTTGGTTCAGTGGCTCTTCCTGACACCAGACGAAGTCATGAACATGGGCATACTGCTCAAGCTCAGCTTGCAAGTGCTGACGTGGGAATGGATACAGCTGTTCAATACGCACAATAGCAACGTCAGTCTGTTCGTTCTTACGACGCTGTTCCAGCAGATCGTAATAAACTTTACCGGAACAAAGCACAACGCGTTTAACACCTTTTGGCTCCAAGGCGTCAATTTCACCAATCACTGGTTCAAATTTGCCGTGCGCCAATTCATCCAGAGTAGACACTGCCAATGGATGACGCAGTAGTGATTTTGGTGACATAACGATGAGCGGACGGCGCATACCACGCAGAGCCTGACGACGCAGCATGTGATAAACCTGAGCTGGAGTCGATGGTACGCAAACCTGCATGTTTTGTTCAGCACACAGTTGCAGATAACGCTCCAGACGTGCCGATGAGTGCTCTGGTCCCTGCCCTTCATAGCCATGTGGCAGCAGCATAACCAGACCACACATACGGCCCCATTTCTGTTCGCCAGAGCTGATAAATTGGTCAATCACAACCTGAGCCACGTTGGCAAAGTCACCAAATTGGGCTTCCCAAATCGTCAGGACACGAGGTTCAGTTGTTGCATAACCGTACTCAAATGCCAGTACAGCTTCTTCTGAAAGGACAGAATCCCATACATTAAATACACCCTGTCCATTGTGGATATTCGCCAAAGGCACATAAACAGAAGCATTGTTTTGGTTATGAATAACGGCATGACGGTGGAAGAAAGTACCACGTCCCGCATCTTCACCAGAGATACGGACAGGAATACCTTCATCAACCAAAGTCGCGTAAGCCAGTGTTTCCGCAGCACCCCAGTCAAACAATTTATTGCCATTCGCCATTTCTGCACGGTCGCCATAGATTTTCGCAACACGTGAGTGCATTGCCACTTCGGCAGGAACAGTGCTGATGCTTTTGCCAAGATCTTGCAGACGTTTCATATCCATCTTATGTGGATACTCTTCATCCCATTCGTGATTCAGATAGGGTTCCCATGTGAATGAGTGCAACCCCATTGGG
The DNA here is from genome assembly GCF_014467265.1 of Xenorhabdus sp. TS4. Taxonomy (NCBI): domain Bacteria; kingdom Pseudomonadati; phylum Pseudomonadota; class Gammaproteobacteria; order Enterobacterales; family Morganellaceae; genus Xenorhabdus; species Xenorhabdus sp. TS4. The sequence continues at coordinate 72,168 of NZ_NKHQ01000003.1, forward strand.
CGCCATTCATCGACAACGCATTCACCATGATCCAGTGCATCACGGTACAGGTTCACCATCTCAGTAACGTCATTGGCCTCCAGCAAACCTTCCGCTACCAGCTTATCTGCATAGATTTTACGTGCAGTTGGTTGTTTTTTGATTTGCTGGTACATCAGTGGCTGAGTTGCACTTGGCTCATCAGCTTCGTTATGACCGTGGCGACGGTAACAGACCAGATCGATCATCACGTCACGTTTGAAGGTATTACGGAAGTCAAGCGCCAGACGTGTGACGAATGCAACAGCTTCCGGATCATCTGCATTAACGTGGAAAATCGGTGCCTGAACCATTTTCACAATATCAGTACAGTATTGTGTTGAACGGGCATCTTTCGGGTTAGAAGTGGTGAAGCCAATTTGGTTATTCACTACGATACGAACAGTACCGCCAACTTCATAACCGCGAGCCTGAGACATGTTCAACGTTTCCTGAACAATCCCCTGCCCTGTGACTGCGGCATCACCGTGGATGGTGACAGGCAGAACCATGTTACTGCGACCTTCATCAAGGCGATCACGGCGGGCACGTACAGAGCCGATAACAACAGGGCTGACAATCTCAAGGTGAGAGGGGTTAAAGGCCAGTGCCAAATGCACCAAACCGCCTTCGGTTTCAAAATCAGAAGAAAAACCTTGATGGTATTTTACGTCACCTGTACCCAGATGCTCTTTATGTTTACCCGCAAATTCGTCAAACAGATCAATCGGTTTTTTGCCCAAGAGATTGACCAGAACGTTGAGGCGACCACGATGAGCCATTCCTAATACCACCTCGCGGGTACTTTGTTTACCTGCGTGACGGATCAACTCTTTTAACATAGGGATAAGTGCGTCGCCACCTTCCAGGGAGAAACGTTTCGCCCCTGGGAACTTGGCACCTAAATAGCGTTCCAAACCTTCCGCTGATGTTAATTCTTTCAGGAAACGGCGTTTTTCTTCTGCACTAAACTGTGAACTTACTGTCACTGACTCCAGACGTTGCTGGAGCCAACGTTTTTCTTCCGTATTGGTGATGTGCATATATTCCGCACCAATTGAACCACAATAAATGCGTTTCAGCGCGTCATACAGATCAGCCAATTTCATGGTCTCTTTGCCAATGGCAAAAGAGCCTACATTAAACGTTTCTTCAAAATCCGATTTTGTTAAATTATGGAAAGCAGGATCAAGATCGGGTACAGGTTCCTGTTTCCATAATCCCAATGGATCAAGGTTTGCATGTTGGTGTCCGCGGAAGCGGAATGCATTGATGAGCTGCAAAACTTTGACTTGTTTTGCATCCATTGCTGGATCGCTGACTGAAGTGTGGTAACGCGTGGCATCCTTTGCCAGACGACGGAAATAATCGCGTGTCTGTGTGTGAAGCTGTTCGCCGCTAAGTCCTGCATCCGGTAATTGTTGGAAAATTTCTCTCCAACTTGCATCAACAGAATTAGGATCAGTTATATAGTCTTCATAGATTTGCTCTATGTAAGACTGGTTTGCACCAGCCAGAAAGCTTGAGTCCAGCCAGTCCTTCATTGCGCCGTTCTGCATTGTGAGCCCTTAAGCTTTAAAAGCTTTAGTTTTCGCCGTGGTTAACAAATACCGCTTAATTAGCGGTGTTGATAAAAGGTTCATTTGGACGTGCTTAATGCATGTTCTTCTTTGGGTTTTCCTACCCATCAAGGAACCTTTAAAAACCGAATATCAGTTTTTAAAGATCCCTTTATTTGGAAACACATTTCGTCTTTAGCAGTAGGCAATTTATCATTTTTCATTCTTTAATGCCCTCCACTGATTTGATATTTATTTCAAAATTGTGGAGGGCAACATTATATGCACTATTTACACACTATTTATGTGTTATTTATGCACAAATTTTTATTTTGCTATGCGCTATGTTTCAGCAACATAGATTTAATATGACCAATCGCTTTTGTCGGATTCAATCCCTTAGGGCATACGTTGACGCAATTCATAATTCCGTGGCAACGGAAAACACTGAATGCATCATTCAGATTATCCAATCGTGAACTTGTTTCAGTATCACGGCTATCAATCAGGAAACGGTATGCCGCTAAAAGACCCGCTGGACCGATAAATTTATCCGGATTCCACCAGAATGATGGGCAAGACGTTGAGCAACAAGCACATAAGATACATTCATACAAACCATCCAGCTTTTCACGCTGCACTGGTGATTGCAGGTGCTCACGTGCGGGTGGATTTTTACCATCATTAATCAGATAAGGACGGATTTTTTCATATTGCGTGTAGAACTGCCCCATATCAACAACCAGATCACGAACCACTGGCAAACCAGGCAATGGACGAATAACAATTTTCTTATTGCCACGACGCAACGCTGAAATGGGTGTAACACATGCCAAACCGTTTTTACCATTCATATTCACGCCATCAGAGCCACAAACACCCTCACGGCAAGAGCGGCGGAATGACAAGGTTGGATCTTGCTCTTTTAGCTGGATGAGCGCATCCAGCAACATCATGTCACGCCCTTCCTCTGCTTCCAGTGTGTAATCCTGCATACGAGGTACATCATCGACATCTGGATTATAACGATAAATTGAAAATTCAAGTTTCATAATCTATTTCTCCGCAACTGGAACATCAGCAATGCAATTAGTAAGAACGCACTTTCGGCGGGAAAGCTTCACGCAACGTTGGCTGCATATTCACTTCACGACGAGTCATGCTCTCAGTTTGCGGTAAGTACAGGCTATGGCACAGCCAATTAGCATCATCACGCTCTGGATAGTCAAAGCGGCTATGGGCACCACGACTTTCTGTACGGAAGTTTGCAGAAACCGCAGTTGAATAAGCCGTTTCCATCAGGTTATCCAATTCCAGACATTCGATGCGTTGAGTATTGAATTCCGATGAAGTATCATCCAGACGAGCATTTTTCAGACGTTCGCGGATCACTTTCAGCTCTTCCAATCCTCTTGCCATCGCATCACCTTCACGGAATACCGAGAAATTATGCTGCATACAAGCTTGCAATGCTTTGCGGATTTCCACTGGATCTTCACCTGAACGGGTATTATTCCAACGGTTCAAACGTTGAAGTGCTGCGTCGACATCAGATTCGCTGGCATCACGGCTAGTACCTTGTTCCATAAGACATTCTTTCAGATGCAGACCCGCAGAACGACCAAATACCACCAGATCAAGTAGTGAGTTACCACCCAGACGGTTTGCGCCGTGAACAGATACGCAAGCAATTTCACCCACGGCAAACAACCCAGGGAGCACCACATCTTCGCCTTTCTCATTTACTGCCAGCGCCTGACCCGTAATCTTAGTTGGAATACCCCCCATCATATAGTGACAGGTTGGGATAACAGGGATCGGCTCTTTTACCGGATCGACGTGAGCGAAAGTACGGGATAATTCAAGGATACCTGGCAGGCGAGATTCCAATACTTCTTTACCCAGATGATCCAGTTTCAGTTTGACGTGCGGACCCCATGGGCCTTCGCAGCCGCGGCCTTCACGGATTTCGATCATCATAGAACGTGCGACCACATCACGACCAGCAAGGTCTTTAGCATTTGGTGCATAACGCTCCATAAAGCGTTCACCATCTTTATTCAGCAGGTAACCACCTTCACCACGACAGCCTTCTGTAACCAGAACACCTGCGCCAGCAATACCCGTTGGGTGGAATTGCCACATTTCCATATCCTGAACAGGAACACCTGCACGCAATGCCATTCCCACGCCATCACCGGTATTGATATGTGCATTCGTTGTGGATTGGAAAATACGGCCAGCACCACCCGTTGCCAGAATAGTCGCCTTAGCTTTAAAATAGACCACTTCACCGGTTTCAATGCAAATAGCGGTACAACCGACAATGGCGCCATCCTGATTCTTCACCAGATCCAACGAGTACCATTCAGAGAAAATAGTCGTGTGATTTTTTAAATTCTGCTGATACAGAGTATGCAATAGAGCGTGACCAGTTCGGTCAGCAGCGGCAGCAGTACGAGCGGCCTGCTCACCACCAAAATTTCTGGATTGCCCACCAAATGGACGTTGGTAAATACGGCCATCATCCAGACGGGAGAATGGCAGCCCCATGTGTTCCAGTTCCAAAATAGCTTCTGGGCCAGTCTTACACATATATTCAATGGCATCCTGGTCACCAATATAATCGGAGCCTTTCACCGTATCATACATGTGCCATTCCCAGTTATCTTCATGGGAATTGCCCAACGCAACAGTGATCCCTCCCTGTGCCGAAACAGTGTGGGAACGAGTTGGAAATACCTTGGAAATCAAAGCACAGGATAAACCCATTTGTGAAATTTGCAGTGCAGCACGCATACCTGCGCCACCAGCACCAATAACAACAGCGTCAAACTCTCTTACTGGCAGTTTCATTTATGCACCCCACACAACAATTGTTCCGTAAATCAAATAAGTTAACAGCGCTACAATAATCACCAGTTGCAAAACCAGACGCAGTACGAGTGGCTTGACATAATCTGTCAGTACCTGCCACATTCCAATCCATGCATGAACCAGAATAGAAAACAGAGTCAATATGGTGAACACTTTAGTGAGGGATGAAGAAAAGAAACCACGCCAAACTTCATAAGTAATATCCGACGTTGTTGCGACAAAACCAACGAGATAAAGGACATACAAAACAATAATAATTGCGGATGCGCGCAATAGCAGCCAATCCTGAATACCTGTACGACCCAAAGCGGATGCGTTGCTTACCATAATAATACCCCAGCCAGAATAGACAGAATAACCGCGATTGCTATTGCTACTTTGGCAGATGCGCTACCGGTAGCGAGATTTTCTTCCAGGAAACCAAAATCCATCAACACATGGCGAATGCCTCCACAGATGTGGTAAGCCAGCGCCGTCAATATCCCCCACAGGATAAATTTGGCGAAGAAGCCAGTCATGATTTCAGATGCTTGCAGGAAGCCCTCTTGCGAAGACAGAGACATCCCTAGTAACCACAGTAGAATGCCAACTGCGATAAAGGTGATGACGCCTGAGATACGGTGCAAGATCGATGCTATCGCGGAGACGGGTTGGTTAATCGTCCGCAGATCAAGGTTGACAGGTCTTTGTTTTTTCACAATTTTGCCCACAAAGCTTTTTTTATTTTCCATCCTCCGGTCCTGGGCGGGAATCAGACAGCGCGAAGAGGATACAAAGACACAACATAATTAACTTAAACAATCCCTACTGTTCATCAAAAGTTGTGATTTGGTTACGCTGGGTGCTCCTACATCAGGATAATCCGGAGACCTCCCAGAAGTATAAGTACTTCACATTGTTATTACAATTGCCACACAATATGATTATTAACATTTAGCTTGAACAGTGAGAAAGATCACGCTTCAAACATTTTTCATAAAATTAACAATCTTATTTGACAAAGATTAAACATTTATCTTACATATATGTCGTTATATATTATTTGCCATCATTTTATGATGCAAAATTAATCTTAACGAAAAATAAAAGTTATGCAAAAGTATCATATAAGCACAAAATGATAACATTTTATGTCAATAATACTTTAAACATAACTTCCAAAAACTTTTTAACAACCTGAAAACCATTGTCGTCCGTAATGAGATTTCAGCGTTAAATGTGATACCAGCCTGATTTTAAATTCTCTCCGGTAGCACAATGCTTTCGGCACAGTATAAATTGCGCCTATCTGGTTGTTAGGGGTTATAAAAATAAGCGCTAAGGAGATATAAATGGCTGATAAAAAGGCTACGTTGAACATAAATGGTTCAGCTGCTATCGAACTAGACGTACTAACGCCAACCCTAGGTCCTGAAGTGATTGACGTTCGTACCCTCGGCTCAAAAGGCTTCTATACTTATGATCCAGGTTTTACTTCCACTGCTTCCTGTGAGTCGAAAATCACCTATATTGATGGCAATGAAGGCATTTTGCTACACCGTGGTTTTCCCATCGATCAGCTTGCAACGGAATCGACCTATCTGGAAGTCTGTTACATTCTGCTATATGGCGAACCACCCACTCCCGAAGAATACGAAAAATTTAAAACTACGGTGACTCGCCATACTATGATCCACGAACAGATCACTCGTCTGTTCCACGGTTTCCGCCGTGACTCCCATCCAATGGCCGTACTTTGTGGTGTTACAGGCGCACTGGCTGCCTTCTATCATGATGCCCTGGATGTCCATAATCCTCGTCACCGTGAAATCACTGCTTACCGTCTACTGTCCAAAATGCCAACTGTTGCGGCAATGTGTTACAAATATTCCCTTGGGCAACCTTTCGTTTATCCACGCAACGATCTGTCTTATGCTGCTAACTTCCTGTACATGATGTTCTCAACACCGTGTGAAGAGTATAAGGTTAATCCAGTATTAGAACGCGCCATGGATCGCATTCTCATTCTGCATGCAGATCATGAGCAAAATGCTTCAACTTCAACAGTACGTACTGCGGGCTCTTCTGGTGCCAACCCATTTGCTTGTATTGCTGCGGGTATTGCATCCCTCTGGGGACCAGCACATGGTGGAGCAAATGAAGCCTGCTTGCGGATGCTGGAGGAGATCCAAACTGTCGAACACATTCCTGAATTCATCGCTCGCGCCAAAGACAAAAATGACTCTTTCCGCCTAATGGGCTTTGGTCACCGTGTTTACAAAAACTATGATCCTCGCGCGACAGTGATGCGTGAAACCTGCCATGAAGTGCTAAATGAGCTTGGTCTGAATGACAGTCTGCTGGAAGTGGCCATGGAGTTAGAACGCATTGCCTTGCATGACCCATACTTCATTGAGAAAAAATTGTATCCAAACGTCGACTTCTATTCAGGCATTATCCTGAAAGCCATGGGTATTCCGTCAACCATGTTCACCGTGATTTTCGCTATGGCCCGTACTATTGGCTGGATTGCACACTGGAATGAAATGCACGATGAAGGCTTGAAGATCGCACGTCCACGGCAGCTTTATACTGGTCACACGAAACGCGATTTCAAGAGCCAGTTGGAAAAGTAATTTGATCAATAACACTATTCATATTCTGGCACATGTTGAATAGTGTATTTCTGCACCTCTTATGCCAGTTTTTATTCTGAGATTAGGGGTGTATTTTTGCTTTATCTCTCTGAGCCAGCCATATATTCCTTTGGCGGTTTCCCCATGATTTTGCGAAAAAATGTCACAAATGCACTATCGTTGGCAAAACCGAGTTCCTGTGCAACATAGGATAACGTTTTATTCTGCGCCAATAACTCTATCGCCTTTACCAATCGCCATTGTTGCCGCCACTGTTGATAGTTCATTCCTGTTTCACGTTGAAATATCCGGGTAATGGTTTTCTCACTGGCACCAATATAAGTAGCCAGTCTGTGTAATGGTGATGGCAACTGATCAAATGGCAAATGTGTTAACCGCCGATCAGACGGCAGCGGCAATAAGGTTGGTTCCCTACGCGCCTCGCGAATTTCATCAAAAAATAATGCCAACAAATTTGCTCCTTTTCCCTGCTCCCAATCAGAGTCAAAAGAAGACACTGCGATACGCTCTAAAAGAGCCTGTAATAGTGGTGTGGCTTCCAATACTTCACTTTGTGTCGAAAGTAACTCCAATTCATGAGATTTCAAGTAATTAGAATTTAAATAAATAGAACGGTAACCTACTGAGCCACGCATTTCTGCCCGATGCCGTGTCTTTGGAGGGAGCCATGCCACTCTGGTTGGAGGCAGAACAGAAATCTGGTTTGCCAATGTGATCTTGATACAGCCCCGCTGGGTAAACAATAATTGCCCCATATCATGTTGATGAAAGCCAGAATCGTGTTGCCCCATCTCTGCTGCGATCCCTATCACAGGCATATCCAAGCTATCAGGATCAAAATAATCACTTTGTTGCAACCATGCCATGCTCATTCCTACTGATTTAATGTCCGATTAAATAAACAAATAGTCTTTATTATCATAAAAAGACAAAAATTATAATGCTAATCTTTCAAGTCATTACTTATCAGCAAAAGAAAAAAATCATGCAAACTAAACCATCACTTTGGCTTGCTATTGCCTTGATGATGTTCCCGCAGATCGTAGAAACCATCTATAGTCCCGCATTAACCAATATTGCCGCTGGATTTTCCGTCAACCCAGAGCAAGCTGCTCAAACATTATCACTCTATTTTTTTGCTTTTGCCCTTGGTGTTGTCGTATGGGGACGTATGTGTGATGTCATTGGCAGACGCCCAACTATTATTGCTGGTCTATCACTCTATGGCCTCGCTTCCCTGCTGGCATTATTGACACCACAATTTTGGTTATTACTCGTTGCCCGAATGCTGTCTGCTTTCGGGGCCGCAGTTGGCTCTGTCGGCACACAAACCATTATGCGTGATACTTATCGTGGGGAAGAGTTAGCACGTGTCTTTTCTGTCATGGGAATTGCCTTAGCAATCAGCCCTGCCATTGGCATGCTCAGTGGTTCAACATTGAACTATTTTGCTGGCTATAAAGCAGTCTTTGCTGGGTTAATTATTCTGGCGATTATCCTGATCTATTGGTCTATTGCCCGATTACCAGAAACCAGGCCGACTGACGTAACAAAAGTGGCTTTATTCAGCACAGTAATTATGATGCTTAAAGATATTTCAATTTGGCGAAATGCGTTTTTGATCGCATTTTTCAATATTTGTTTATTCAGCTATTACCAATTAGCGCCATTTCGTTTCCAACAATTTGGGTTATCACAGAAAATATTTGGTTATACTGGCTTGTTATTAACTTTCGGCGTTGTATTAGGCTCGCTATTAAACAAATATCTATTAAAGCAACAATGGATATCAACCCAATTAGTTGCCCTTGCCTCATTAATCAGTTTATTCAGTGGGATCGGTGTATACCTGCTCGAAAATAGCTGGCTCTTTATTTTTCCGATATTGGGAATAGTTATCGCTTATGGGCTGGCGATCCCGAATATTTTAGCTTCTGCATTGACCAACTATTCAGATAGGCTAGGTACAGCCGGTGCTTTACTTGGGTTATTTTACTATTTGCTGCTGGGACTTGGTTTGGCATTGGCAGGCTGGAGTCAGGCATTAGGCAGCGTATTAATATGTTGTGGGATCGCAATGATTGTTTTATCTCTCTTGCAAGATAAAAAGCCCCAACTCCCAAAATGGAAATAAAATCCAGGGGCTATATAGATTAGCTAAAAAATCAAGCCGGATTGGGAATATCGATAAAAGTCACATCCAATCCATAATTATTTGCCAGCCATTCACCGAGCGTTTTGATGCCATAGCGCTCTGTCGCATGGTGCCCTGCCGCAAAAAAATGCAGTCCCATTTCACGGGCAACATGGATCGTTTTTTCTGATACCTCTCCTGTCACAAAGGCATCAACACCAAACTCTGCCGCCTGTTCAATAAAACTTTGACCACCGCCTGTACACCATGCCAGTGTGCGGATCTCTTCTGGTGCATTATCACCACAATGCAGTATCTTTCTCTCCAGGCTTTTTTCAAGACGTTCAATCAATTCTGTCGGTGTAATAGGCTGATCAAAAGCACCATGAGGAAGAAGAGTATCAATCTCGCCGATAACCTTTGCTCCCATCTGACGCGCCAATTGGATATTGTTACCCAAAGCAGGATGGGCATCTAACGGAAGATGATAGCCATACAGGTTGATATCATTGCAAAGCAGTGTTTGCAAACGGCGACGCTTCATGCCACGGATAACAGGATATTCATTCTTCCAAAAGTATCCATGATGAACGATGACAGCATCCGCCTCAAGGCGAACAGCTTCATCCAACAGTGCCTGACAGGCTGTCACGCCTGTAATTACCCGTTGAACATGAGGGCGGCCTTCCACCTGTAATCCATTGGGAGCGTAATCTTGAAATTCGCGGATCTTCAATTCCGTATTGAGCACATGCTCCAATTCAACATTGTTCATCACATTCCCCTTGTCACTTAGCATTTTCTTCATCATAAAATACATACCTGCCATGGATTAAGTCAAAATAGATTAGTTATAAATCCAATATAAAACAAAACACCTTGCCAGCATAAACCGACAAGGTGCCAAGATACTATATGCAAGATACTACAGTTCAAGATGTTATATTCAAAATGCCCGGTTAGGCTCTCAGTCATAATGCTATTTTAGCGATTCCGTGTCTCTAAAGTCATTTCTAAACATTCCAGCCATACTGGCTTATCACTGGTTTTTCGCCATACTTTATACAGATAGCTATAAAAGCGGGCACGATCACGACGAAACAGCATAATAGGAAGCGCAATGGCACCCAGTGATATAGCGCCAATACGCCGCAAGAGAATCTGATGCCAAGAGTATGCACGATATATAGACATTGATACCCCCTCATGGGCTTAACCTGTAATATGCATAAAATTTTATCTGATAAAATGAAAATTTACTACTCATCCGACCACTTTTTTAGTGATATAAATCACCTTTTTTCTCTGATTGCGTAATTTAATTACAAAATCACACTTAAACAGAAACAAAACAAACAAATTGAAAACAAAAAATTAACTCGACATGGTTTGCTACACTTGCCTTATGATGCTTTGTCGATGAATTCCACAGATCACTTATACTTTTTTTACGTTTTCAGGAACCCTTTTAATAATTTCTTTGTATGGTATTTCTATGCTGTAACTGACTATTTCTTGAAGAAATAAGCAAGGAGATACACCACCATGAATATCTTCCTGATCCTTGGCATTTTTCTGGTGACGCTATTACTGGGCTATCTCATTTATGCGTTATTGAATGCGGAGGATTTCTAAATGGCAATATCCGCTTTTTTACTGATTGCCAGTTTCCTGCTCATACTATTTCTATTGGGTAAACCGCTTGGTATCCTGATTGCCAGGCTCGTCGAAGGAGAACTACCTCGCTGGCTGATAAAAACAGAAACCATCCTGTGGCGTTGTTGTGGCCTGAAGAAACCTGGTAGTAATGTCAAAGAAATGAACTGGTGGCAGTATGCTCTCGCCATCCTCATATTCAACATAGCCGGACTATTACTACTGTTTATGCTGCTGATCAACCAAGGTCATCTGCCACTGAATCCACAACATTTTGTTGGCATGAGATGGGATCTGGCCCTTAATACCACGATCAGTTTTATCACTAATACCAATTGGCAAGCTTATAGCGGAGAAAATACCCTCAGTTACCTGAGCCAAATGGCCGGATTGACTGTTCAAAATTTTCTGTCTGCGGCAACGGGAATTGCTGTGGCTTTTGCCTTAATGCGGGCGTTTTCCCGTCAAGGCACTAAAACAGTGGGAAATGCGTGGATCGACATCACACGCATCACTGTATATCTCTTGCTGCCGCTTGCGATTATTGTGGCCTTATTCTTTGTCAGTCAGGGCGTTATCCAAAACTTTTCTCCCTATGTCCTCATCCACTCTCTTGAGGGGCAACAACAATTGCTGCCTATGGGACCAGTCGCTTCCCAAGAAGCTATAAAACTTTTGGGCACTAATGGTGGAGGATTTTTTGGGGCAAACTCAGCCCATCCATTTGAAAACCCAACTTCACTTAGTAACTTTGTCCAGATCCTGGCCATTTTCCTGATCCCTTGTGCATTATGTTTCGCATTCGGTCTGGTTGTTGGCGACAATCGACAGGGATATACCCTGCTCTGGGCAATGAGCATTATTTTCATTATTGCTACCAGCGTTGTGATGTATGCCGAAACCGCAGGCAATGCCCAGCTCATACATCCCAATATCGGTAACCACTTTAATATGGAAGGCAAAGAAGCCCGCTTTGGTATCCTTGCCTCTTCTCTCTATAGCGTTGTGACGACAGCCGCTTCCTGTGGTGCCGTAAATGCGATGCATGACTCCTTTACTGCACTGGGTGGCATGATACCGCTCTGGTTGATGCAAATTGGGGAAGTCATATTCGGTGGGGCAGGTTCTGGCCTTTATGGCATATTACTGTTCGTTCTGCTTGCTGTATTTATTGCGGGCTTAATGATTGGCCGCGCACCAGAATACTTAGGCAAAAAAATCGATGTCTATGACATGAAAATGGTCGCATTGGCGATTTTAATCACTCCTTCGCTTGTTTTATTGGGCACCGCTCTAGCAATTTCAATCGACGTAGGTCGCAGTGCTATTGCAAATCCCGGCGCTCATGGCTTCACCGAAGTGCTTTATGCTTTCTCATCCGCAGCCAACAACAACGGCAGTGCTTTTGCCGGACTCAACGCCAACAATGTCTTTTACAACCTATTGTTGGGCGTCATCATGTTTCTTGGGCGCTTTGGTCTCATTCTGCCTGTTCTGGCAATCGCAGGTTCCATGGTTAACAAAAAACGCCAGCCGATTAGCAGTGGCACTTTACCGACCCACGGCTCGCTCTTCATCGGATTATTAATTCTGGTCATTTTACTAATTGGTGCCCTTACGTTTATTCCTTCCCTGGCTCTAGGCCCTATCGCAGAACACCTACAACTTTGGCCGTGAGAATGTGAGATAACGTATGAAAAATAAACAACAAGTATTATTTGAACCGACTTTAATTCGTCATGCATTTATCGATTCGTTAAAAAAATGCCATCCGGCTCAACAATGGCGCAATCCGGTCATGTTCGTGGTTTATGTGGGAAGTTGCCTGACCACTATCTTATGGATCGGTATATTAGTAGGACAATTAACGGGCAGCACGCTCTTTACCGGTGCCATTGCTCTCTGGCTATGGTTTACCGTACTGTTTGCCAATTTTGCAGAAGCGCTGGCTGAAGGACGCAGCAAAGCTCAAGCATCCAGCCTGAAAGGTGTAAAAAGAACTAATTGGGCGACCAAACTGACATCATCCAGCCGTGAGGCTACAAAAGAAAAAGTCACTTCTGACACTTTGCGCAAAGGTGATATTGTGCTAGTGGAAGCAGGAGAAATTATTCCTTGTGATGGAGAAGTCCTTGCAGGAGGAGCTTCCGTTGATGAAAGCGCTATTACAGGAGAATCTGCACCAGTTATCCGCGAATCCGGCGGCGATTTTTCTTCTGTCACTGGCGGTACGCGAGTTTTATCAGATTGGTTAATCATCGAATGCACAGTCAATCCGGGAGAAACCTTTTTAGACAGAATGATCTCAATGGTTGAAGGAGCTAAGCGACGTAAAACACCCAATGAAATAGCCCTCACCATTCTGCTCACTGCACTGACCATTATTTTCCTGCTGGTCTGTATAAGCTTGCTGCCTTTTTCCTTGTTCAGTGTCCAGGCTAACCAGTCTGGCGCACCTATTACACTTACGGTATTGATTGCCTTACTGGTTTGCCTAATCCCCACCACGATTGGTGGATTACTGTCAGCGATTGGCGTTGCGGGTATGAGCCGGATGTTGGGAGCCAATGTTATTGCCACCAGCGGGCGAGCCATTGAAGCCGCTGGGGATGTCGATGTTTTGCTACTCGATAAAACTGGCACTATCACGCTAGGTAATCGTCAGGCATCCCAATTTTTACCTGCACCAGATGTAACGGAACGGCAGTTGGCTGATGCTGCTCAACTCTCTTCCCTTGCAGATGAAACCCCTGAAGGGCGTAGTATCGTGATTTTGGCGAAACAACGTTTCAATATGCGTGAACGTGATCTTCGAGAATTAAAAGCGACATTTGTCCCCTTCTCTGCAATGACCCGCATGAGTGGCGTCAATATTGGTAATCGCATGATCCGCAAAGGTGCTGTCGATGCTATTCGCCGCCATATTGAAGCTAATCATAGCCATTTCCCAGATGTGATTGACCAATTGGTACAGCAAGTTGCGCATAAGGGAGAAACCCCCTTGGTTGTTGCTGAGAATCAGCAAGTCTTGGGAGTTGTTGCCTTAAAAGATATTGTGAAAGGCGGAATTAAAGAACGCTTCAGTGAAATGCGCAAAATGGGGATCAAGACTGTCATGATCACGGGTGACAATCACCTCACTGCTGCGGCAATTGCCGCCGAAGCGGGTGTTGATGACTTTCTGGCAGAAGCCACTCCCGAAGCGAAACTCGCTCTTATCCGCCAATATCAATCCGAAGGGCGCCTGGTTGCCATGACGGGTGATGGTACAAACGACGCACCCGCGCTGGCACAAGCAGATGTTGCCGTTGCCATGAATTCAGGCACACAAGCAGCGAAAGAGGCGGGCAATATGGTTGACCTGGACTCCAATCCCACCAAGTTGATCGAGGTTGTCCATATCGGCAAGCAGATGCTAATGACCCGCGGGGCTTTGACCACATTCAGTATTGCCAATGATATTGCTAAATATTTTGCCATCATTCCCGCCGCCTTTTCGGTCACATATCCACAACTTAATGTGTTGAACATCATGCATCTGCATTCTCCAGAATCTGCGGTACTGTCTGCGGTTATCTTCAATGCAATAATCATAATCTTTTTACTGCCATTGGCTCTAAAAGGTGTCAGTTATCGCCCAATGAATGCATTGTCACTCTTACGCCGGAATCTGTGGGTATATGGCCTTGGTGGCCTGCTGGTGCCTTTTGTGGGTATCAAGTTGATTGATATATTGCTCACTGCCTTAATGTTTAACTAACGATCTTTTCACTACAGCGTATTTAAAAATCGGGCTTCAAATAAGGTGATGAAAAATGATCTGGTTACGTTCTTCCATTGTTCTGCTGGTGTTTCTTAGCTTAGTCACGGGGATTGCCTATCCACTACTGGTGACGGGAATATCAGAATTTTTATTTCCCCATCAAGCTAAAGGCTCGCTAATAGAGCAGAATGGAAAATGGATTGGCTCTGAATTAATTGGTCAAAATTTTACCAAAGCCATCTATTTTCATGGGCGACCTTCTATGACAGCCGAAAAACCGTACAACACCCTGTCATCTGGAGGCAGTAATCTTGCTATAACCAACCCTGCATTGAGCAGTAAAATACACCAACACATTATCCAGGTACGTTTATTTAACTATCCCGAAAATTCTCCAATCCCTGTTGATTTAATCATGGCATCGGGTAGTGGGCTCGATCCCCATATATCCCCTGAAGCGGCTGAATTCCAGGCACAACGAGTGGCGATAGCCCGTCATATGCCACTTGCAATCATCCATAAGCTCATTGAGCAACATATTCAATATCCCCTGCTGGAATATATGGGGCAGCCCATAGTCAATGTACTGGAACTGAATCTGGCGTTGGATAATCTGAACCAAAAAGGCAGATTAAGATATGGAACAAAATGAACTACATCGCCCTGATCCTGATGAATTACTGACACTGGCAAACGAAAAACCACGTGGCAAACTAAAAATATTTTTTGGTGCTTGTGCGGGGGTCGGCAAAACGTATGCCATGCTGCAAGAAGCTCAACGACTGCTGGCGCAAGGGTTAGATGTCATTGTCGGTGTTGTTGAAACCCATGATCGACAAGAAACCGCAGCCCTACTGGAAGGGTTACCCCAATTACCCGCAAAATATTTCCGCCATAATGAACGCAGGATAGCGGCATTTGATATTGATGCCGCCCTTGCCCGCCATCCGGCCATTATTCTGATGGATGAACTGGCATTCAGTAACCCTAGAGGTTGCCGCCACCCGAAGCGCTGGCAAGATGTCGAAGAATTACTGGAAGCTGGCATTGATGTACTGACAACCATCAACGTGCAACATTTGGAAAGTTTGAATGATATTGTCGGCGGTATTACCGGTATTCGCGTACGGGAAACCGTTCCTGACCATATATTTGATCAGGCCGATGATGTGGTTCTGGTCGATCTTCCGCCTGATGATCTGCGTCAACGGCTCAATGACGGCAAGGTTTATATTTCAGGTCAGGCAGAGCGTGCCATTGAACATTTTTTCCGCAAAGGGAACCTGATTGCTCTGCGTGAATTGGCCCTGCGTCGCACAGCAGATCGCGTAGATGACCAAATGCGTGCTTTTCGTGATACTCGAGGAAAAGAACCCGTATGGCATACACAAGAGAATTTACTGCTGTGTATTGGCTACAACGCCGGCAATGAAAAACTGATTCGAAAAGCCGCTCGCCTGGCAGCAAAACTCAACTGTACCTGGCATGCTGTTTACGTTGAAACCCCCAAACTACATCGATTGCCAGAAGGTAAACGACGTACCATTTTGCAAGCCTTAAAGTTAGCACAAGATCTGGGCGCTGAAACCGCAACACTCTCCGATTCTGATGAAGAAAAAGCCATCCTGCGCTACGCCAGAGAACATAACTTGGGTAAAATCCTTATTGGCCGCTATTACAATTCACAGGTAAATTTTCTCGGCTTTAAATGGTATCGTGACTTTTCAGAGCGTCTGGGAAAACTCGGCCCTGATTTGGATTTGATTATTGTCGCGTTGGAAGATAAAAAACACGGAGACAAAGAGCCAAAAGATAACCGAACATTCAATGATAAATGGCGAGTCCCGATTCAGGGTTTTTTGATGGCTATTGTACTCTGTGCCCTGATTACCCTCTTTTCCCGAACCTTCTTACTGACCCTTGATAAAGCCAACCTGGTGGCGCTCTACCTGCTCGGTGTTGTCATCATCGCGCTGTTTTATGGTCGTTGGCCATCTGTCTTTGCTGCTTTTGTCAATGTCATCAGTTTTGATCTTTTCTTTGTCCAACCACGTTGGTCATTGGAAGTCAAAAACATACAATATCTGCTCACACTGGTTGTAATGCTGATTGTCGGGGCAGTTGTTGGAAACCTTACCGCAGGTATACGCTATCAAGCCAGAGTAGCCCGTTATCGCGAACAACGAACACGGCACTTATATGAAATAACTCGGACACTGAGCAAAGTTCTGAACGAAGAAGACGTAGCCCGTATCAGCTATCACTTTCTCTCCGATAGCTTTCAGGCAAAAACGGGTCTGCTGCTGCCAGATAGCAACCGACATTTATATCAAGTTAAATCCCATAATGGTGGTCAAATGCAGATCGATGAAGCGATCGCCAAATGGTGTTTTGAGAAAAAACAACCTGCGGGAGCTGGTACTGATACATTACCGGGTGTCCCTTATCAATTATTGCCTATCGCTACGCCCTCGCAGGTTTTTGCCGTTCTGGCTATTGAATCCCCTAACCAGCGCCAGTTACTAGTACCGGAACAACAGCGGCTATTACAAATCTTCACGGGACTCATTGCCAATGCGCTGGAACGCCTGCACCTTACCCGCAGTGCAGAATCTGCCAGGTTAGAAACTGAGCGGGAGCAGCTGCGTAATTCATTACTGGCAGCACTATCTCACGACTTACTTACTCCGTTGACCGTACTGTTCGGGCAGGCTGAAATACTGATGTTGGATTTATCGACAGAAAGTTCACCCCATACCCAACAAGTTAACCAAATTCGCCAACAAATTCTCAGCCTTTCGCGACTGGTCAATAACCTGCTTGATATGGCACGACTGCAATCAGGTGGCATTCAGCTTAATCTTGAATGGTATCCACTGGAAGACATTGTCGGCAATGCCTTGCACTCTCTGGAACATACCCTCAATCGCTATACTGTAGAACTTTCTTTACCTAATGATTTATTGCTGCACTGTGATGCCGCCTTACTGGAACGTGTTTTTATCAACCTGCTGGAAAATGCCATTGAATACACCAATGAACAAACTCCCTTGGGTATACAAGCCACAATAGAAAAAAAACAGATACATCTTGAAATTTGGGATGCAGGCACAGGAATTCCACAAAGGCAAGAAAAGCTTATTTTTGATAAGTTCTCACGCGCCAGCAAAGAAGCGACTATCCCTGGTGTCGGATTAGATTTGGCGATCTGTCGCTCCATTATTGAAATCCACGGTGGAAGAATATGGGTGGCTAACAATAAAAAAGGCGGGATCAGTTTTCATTTTCTTCTGCCGTTGGAAGAGCCACCAAAAATTGAAAATGCTCTCAATAAGATGTAAATAAAAATGAGTCCGCCCCAAAACTCAATTACTCAAATACCATACCTGATTTCGTTACTTCTTACGAACAGGCAAACCTGTTCCACGGATTCCTTCTTGTGGCAGAACCAACACGGCTGCTGACCATGCAGGCATGATTACCTCACCATTTTCTGTTATTTGTATTCCCGCCGCCAAAGATGCTTCGCCTAATTCACGTTGAATATCATTTAATTTCAGCCCTTCGACATTAAGCTCGTTGACAGTTACCGACCAAGGTGCAGCATTAATGACGACGACTAAACCATCAAACCGCCAATCACGATCACCCGACGTCATATTGCCATCATCAATCGTCATGACCAGTAAACCAAGTTGCTGATGAGAACCAACATTAACGAAATCAACACGCTGCTTGACAGCAACACCATCGCCAAGTGTCATCAGTGGTGAAAATTGACGTAAACGCAATAGCTCCTGATAAAACGTCATCATCTGTAATAATTCATTTTGGCCTGGTTTTTCCACCTGATTTTTCACCCGACTAATCAGTGGATAATTTTTGCCGTCATTATCACGTTCAGGTAGTCCCACGTCATAATTATTGTCTTTATAGTCATAGCTAACACGATTAAACCAATCGCCAGCATCATAAGAATCACGGGTAAATGATTTTGAACGCAATAATTCTGACCCTTGTTGATCAAAAGCCAAACCTTGCCCAAGGAATACCGTTGCAAGAGAGAGCGCCTGCATACGAACCCTCGTCACCAAATCCGCCTCTTGGGCAGCTTTGTAGCTAATAATATCCCACAATGTTTGATTGTCGTGCTTAGATACATAATTCAGTACTTCAATGGGATCTAATGCATAACCCGCAGCAGTACCCTTATAATCAATTTCCCTGCCTGTTTTTACCTCTCCATCTTTATCGATCATGACGAAATCCGCCAAATTACCAGCCATGCCAAGACGTACCAGATCCCATAAATGATGAACTTGATCTGTATCTAAGTCAGAAATTTCGTTGGGTAATATTTCGGCACCATTGCCTACTCCCTGATTACTGCGAATACTATCGGCAACATCAAAAGGCCCGCCACCACGTACCGCATCTCGTAACCGATCAGAGAAAGTCCCAATACCACTCCCTTTAAGATTAACTTGTGATGCGGTTTCAAACCGATCATCCTGCCCAGAATTCCAGCCCTCGCCGAAAAAGTAGATCGATGGGTTAATAGTTCGTACTTTTTCTAGTGCCGATATAATTTGCGCTTTGGGGTGATAACCCATTAAATCGAACCGAAATGCATCTATCTTATAATCTTTAACCCAGGTTACCAGTGAGTCTTCAATCAGTTTGGCAAACATACGGTGTTCAGGCGCAGTGTCAGCACAACAGGTATTATTTTCAACATTGCCTGTTATTTCATCTAAACGGTGGTAATACCAAGGCACGATCTTATCCAACACTGACGTTCGGGACGCAGAGCCTGCCGCATCGGTATGGTTATAGACAACATCCATGATCACATTCATACTCAATTGCTGTTTGATAGCCTGTATCATAGAACGAAACTCTTTTATGCGACTGGAACCTTCTGGATCAGTGGCATAAGAACCTTCCGGTACTGAATAGTGAAACGGATCGTAGCCCCAGTTATAGGAATCCGTCTTTGCCACCATCGTATTTAATTCTTGTACCTGCGGATTATTGATGTTGTCATCAAACCGCAATTGCTGCAAAACCTCCCGTACAGTCAATGAGCTATGGCAATAACCCGCAAAACGGCTATTTTTCACCATTGGATTGACCTGACATAGACGTTTAAAAGGGTGATCAAGATCAGCCACCTGATGGCTAAATTCATTAATGGAAGCGATATCAAACACAGGCAATAACTCTATATGAGTCATTCCCGCCTGACTCAATGCCTTAAGATGCTTGAACATATCGCTATTCTTGTCAGTCAGAGCCAGATATTTACCACGCCAGGCTGCTGGTATCGTGCTGTCTGCAACGGAAAGATCACGAATATGTGCTTCATAGATAGCCATGCTGGCAATATCCATTGGTGTATTTTGCGGGCGTGGCGTCAACAGGTTATCCCAGTTTTGTGGTTTTAAGGATGTATCATCCAAATTAACAATCTGGCTATATTCTGAATTAGTGGACAGACTATAAGAATAGGGATCGGTAACTTCATAACGTTCCACATTACGGGAAGATGGATGGTAGACTTTTAAGGCATAACGATAGTAAGCACCAATCAATTTCTTATCGCCTTGCCATGACCAAGAGCCACTCGCGGTATCGCGTTCCATTGTATAATTGGCGATAATTTGCTTATCTTGATTATAAAGAACCAAGTCCACCTCTTGGGCAGTTGGTGCCCATAAGCGGAAAATCACCCCCTTATCGTTTATCCGTGCCCCATATTCCAGCTTATCAGCAGCATCAGCGAAACGATCATCCAACACACCCGCCGTTTGTACTTGAGTTGCTGATATTAGCAAACCTTGCTCATTAGCAGCCAAAGCCACCAAATCTCCGGTCAGAAGAAGATCAATATCTGTTCCTTCTGGTAGACGGAATGCTGCCCATTTTGCCAGATGAGGAAATCTCCTCGCTGTTTCTTGATTTAAGTTTGTCGGTGTTAACGCCAGATACTTATCGGTAAAATAACCTTGGTCATTGGACTTTACCTTAGTGTCGTGATTGTAGTATAAGCGAACAATAGGCTGGCCTGCCCCACCTGACCATAATAATGTTTGTCGATCAACCCAATGTGCGGAAGCTTGAGAAATTTCTGACTCAGAATGACAACGGTAGATTTGTTCACTACCAGATATTTGCTTCAAACTAGGTGCCATCAGTTCCTCCTGGGTTTTGAGCGAATGATTTTTATTTTGTATACCGCTATCTTGTACGCAACTTGTCAGTGATAAAATGAATAAGCTGCCGAATACAATAAGATAAACCTTTCTCCAAAAGTCAGATTTCATAGTCAAACCTTTTTAATAGAAAGATCACATCAACTATTTTATTTTTAATAAAATGAAAATAATGATTAAACATTGTATTAGATAAGTTCACCTCATCCTTTATTAATAAATATCAGGAGGAGAATAAAGGATGAGTTACTTTCTGTGATGTTCATCATAAAAGGCATTTTGCAAAAAAACTTGGTCTGCTTTTTTGCATGGATTAATTTACAACTCTTTGGGCGATCTTTAATTAATGGTACTTTCACATAATTAAAAGTTGCAGCCATTCGAAGAATAAAGCGCATAAAAATTTTTAGCATTTTAATGGAATTCTATATATTCAGATCAACAAAATTAGCCTATGATTCACTCCTCTGATACAAACACGTTAATATCAAACACAGGATTAATTGAATATGAGTACATGGCTGATTTATGCCTTACTCTCCGCACTAACAGCAGCGCTGGTGGCTATCTTTGGAAAAATTGGGTTGCAAAATTTGGATGCCAATACGGCAACCGCTATTCGTGCTGTCATTATGGCACTGTTTCTGGTTGGCGTTGTCGCTGTGCAGGGAAAATTGACTCTTATCAGTGAAATTCTTGCCAATCGTAAGGCGCTGCTGTTTATCCTATTAAGTGGTCTTGCCGGAGCCCTCTCTTGGCTATTCTATTTTTTAGCGATCAAACATGGTAATGTTTCCCAGGTTGCTCCTATCGATAAATTGAGCGTGGTATTTGCCGTCGTTCTGGCGGTAATTCTATTTGGCGAGAAAATTTCTCTGGTGACTTCCGCTGGCGTCGTACTGATTGCCATAGGCGCTTTGATGGTTGCTTTGGGATAAAAGCAAAGAAGCCGCAGCAACTGCTACGGCTTGTGTTTTTCCAGCCAGAAATAGAAACCAATCAACCCGCAGCAAATACCTGATTGACGATTTCCTGTGCCTCTTGTTCAATTTTTTCACGATGCTCCGCACCAAGGAAGCTTTCGCAATAGATTTTATAGGCCTCTTCCGTACCAGAAGGACGGGCAGCAAACCAACCATTGTCACTCATCACTTTCAAGCCACCAATGGAAGCACCATTGCCCGATGCAGTGGTCAAACGGGCAGTAATCGGGTCACCTGCCAATATGTCGGCCTTGACCATTTCCGGTGATAATTTAGACAGCAATGCTTTTTGCTGATGAGTCGCTGGAGCCTGAATACGGCTATAGCTTGGTGTGCCAAATCTGGCCGCCAATTTATCGTAACGTTGCTGTGGATTTTCACCAGTCATTGCGGTCATTTCAGCAGCCAACAAGCAAAGAATGATACCATCTTTATCGGTTGACCACGGAGTGCCATCAAAGCGCAAGAAAGATGCTCCGGCACTTTCTTCTCCACCAAAGCCCAACTGGCCTTTATATAATCCATCCACAAACCATTTAAAACCGACGGGAACTTCTACTAATTCCCGTCCCAGATCGGCTACAACACGATCAATCATGGCGCTGGAAACCAGTGTCTTACCCACTGCGATATTTTTCGGCCATTGTGGACGATGACGGAATAGATAATCGACAGCCGTTGCTAAGTAATGGTTGGGATTCATCAAACCAGCCGGTGTAATAATCCCATGACGGTCATAATCAGGATCATTGGCGAAGGCTAAATCAAATTTACCACGCAGCTCCAGTAACCCCGCCATCGCCCAACGGGATGAACAATCCATACGGATCACGCCATCATGATCCAATGTCATAAAACGGAATGTCTGATCGACCTTATCATTAACCAGTGTCAGATCGAGATTGTAATATTCCCCAATCCGCTGCCAATAGGCGATCCCTGAGCCGCCCAGTGGATCAATACCAATCTTTAAACCTGCCTGTTGGATCGCCGCCATATCCACAACTTCACCCAGAGCAGTGACATAAGGATCGATCAAATCCTGGGCATGCAGATATTCACTTTTTAATACCTGTTCATAAGGCAGGCGCTTGATCCCATTGAGACCAACGGCCAATAATTCATTTGCACGTTGTTCAATGATTGCCGTCAAATCGGTATCGGCGGGTCCGCCGTTAGGCGGATTATATTTAATACCACCGTCTTCTGGCGGGTTGTGGGATGGCGTAATCACGATACCATCAGCCGAACTTTTTCCCTGACGGTTATGGCATAAGATGGTATGAGAAATGGCAGGAGTCGGTGTAAACCCATTATTTTCCTGCACAATTACATCCACACCATTTGCCGTTAACACCTCCAATACGGAGATAAATGCCGCTTCTGAAAGTGCATGGGTATCTTTGCCCACATAACATGGTCCAGTAATCCCATGTTGCGAACGAACTTCCACAATCGCCTGCGAAATAGCCAGAATATGCGCTTCGTTAAAACTACTACGCCCAGAACTGCCACGATGGCCAGAAGTACCAAATTTGACCTTATGTGCTGGATTTTCAGGATGTGGTTGTAAGGTGTAATACTGTGAAGTGAGCTGAGCAATATTGATTAAATCATGCTGCTGGGCGAGCTGCCCTGCCCTTGGATGAATTGCCACTTTATTATTTCTCCTGGGAAACCGCACTGACTTATCGCCAGCGCAGTACTAATAAACTAAGCGATTGTATTAGTAGTAGGGCAACTAACTGAATTAAATAGTGCCACACACTTTCTCAATCAAATTTGCCGGAAACTTCATATCCTGCATAATATGTTCAATCATGCTACGTTTACGGTCAGTATTGGTATTAGTGATCACCCAAAAAGGTGTACCGGGAATATGACGTGGCTTAGTTTGCTTACCCCTAGCCAATAAGGTGTACTCATCACCGGCAAAATAGGTACGGGTGCGGCCATGCATCGCTTCCGTTGCTTTAGAAAAATTCTCGCTGTTCAGGCTATACAATGCCGACAAGATCAGCATAAAACGTTCAACAGATTTTTTCTTTTCAGCATATTCATCAGAAAGCAATAATTCACGAATAACACGGACAGCATCACGGGAACGGGCAACAGGGGTTTTAACAACAGGTGCAGGGTCGTTGGCAGGCTCTGTAATTTGTACTGGCTGCCCGGCGTCTAACTTCAATATGCGCCGTAAAATATCAGATGCACTTTCACCGATATGCAGAGTTTGGCTTGCAATAAAGCGGTAAAGTTCTTCATCAACTTCTATCGTTTTCATTTCTATCCAGTACTGTTCTTAATGAAAAAATTATCTTGGGATTATAAGATATAATGCCACAAAACAAAACAATTAAACTTTCAATAACTTAAAGTGATTCCTTTAAAAATTGAGAATCTTTAGGAAAGCGACTTTCCTTTAAAATAAATCAATTAGTTACAACTATTTCATCCCATTGAGTTTGTCACAATTCACGCATCATGATATTAAGCATCTCAATATTAAACATTGTATAAATGGTATTAAATTCAGGCAAATCATGAAATCAAATCGTCAATTAAATTATCATCTTCACACTGTAGAAAATCCGCAATCTTCAACTCCCATTGTCTTGATTCATGGGCTTTTTGGAGATTTAAACAATTTGGGAGTATTGGGGCGTGATTTACAGCAACATTATTCGGTGATTCAAATCGATGTACGTAACCACGGTCTTTCACCACGTATGGAAAATATGGATTATCACGATATGGCACAGGATGTCCTGACACTGCTTGATGAGCTAAGTGTGCCCAACGCCATTATTATTGGGCATTCCATGGGTGGCAAAATCGCCATGACCATGACAGCTATTGCGCCAGAACGGATTGAAAAAATCGTGGTGATTGATATGGCTCCTGTCGCTTACCCGGTTCGCCGCCATGACAGCATTTTCGCAGCACTGAACAAAGTCACGACCGCCGGTGTACAAACCCGACAAGCAGCAGCAGATATTATGCACCAGGATATTCGGGAAGAGGGTGTTATTCAATTTTTACTGAAATCATTCCGTCAAGGGGAATGGAAATTCAACTTATCCGTTTTGCAAAAAGAGTACGAAAAAATTATCGGCTGGGAAACTATTCCTGCATGGTATGAACCCGCCCTGTTTATCCGTGGTGGAAATTCAGATTATATTACTGAAGAATATCGGGAAGATATTATCAACCAATTTCCACAAGCAACAGCATGGGTTGTAGCTGGTTGTGGGCATTGGGTACATGCAGAAAAACCTGAAGCTGTACTCAGGGCAATTCATCGCTTTTTAGACACAAAATAATTATGGATATCAACCCATCTGAATATGGGTTGATAAAATAAAGAGTTAATATAAAAATAATTATATCCAATTCATTACTGGCACCTTAATATGTAAAAAATAAAAAAGCAATTAGTAATCATCACACCAATATTAAATAATATATCCTACAGATAAATAAAACATCTTGACTTTAATTAAGGACAAAGAATTATGAAAGATAACATCTTATATAATCCCATTGCACATCTTTACGAAGATTTCTCAGACTCTAGTGCTCAAATCAAAATAGTCACTCGTACCCTCTTAAATCTGGCAGGGGATGTAAAAGGAAAATCGATGTTAGATTTAGGATGTGGATATGGCTTATTTAGTCGGGAATTCAGAAATCGCGGCGCTTCAAAAGTTATTGGTATTGATATATCAGATAAGATGATAGAAATTGCTAAAAACAAATCGCAACAATATGGCGACGACATAGAATTTCATATCAGAGATGTCAACAAAATGGAGTCATTTGGCAAATTTGATCTGATAGTTGCCGCCTGGTTATTTTGCCATGCGGAAACACTTGAACAACTTGAAAGTATGTTTCGTGTAATTGCAGATCATCTTAAACCTTCCGGTAAACTCATCGCTTATACATTTGAACCTGATTATCGTTTAGAAAAAGGGAACTATGAAAATTATTGCATAAAGGTTCTAAGTGAAGAGCCAGTGAAAGATACAACTCTTGTGAGGGCTGAATTTCTTACTACCCCACCCAGCCCTTTTACTATGCATCGTTGGAGCCGTGAACAATATAAGGATGCAATCACTAAGGCGGGATTAAAATTTGAATGGCATAAACCCATGCTACTGGAGAGCGATATTGAAAGTTATCCACCAGGTTTTTGGGATGATTTTCAAAGAAATAGCATTGATGCAGCCCTTGTTTGTCAACTCTAACAAAATAATCCCCCACGGTTTTTAGGGGGGTACTTTATGAAATATTTTTATATGCTATCAAACTAACAAAAAATTTCATTACGCAAATAATATAAATTACTGATGTTATTTATGATAGCGTTTTTATTATACCTTAATGTATTTTTCTATTGTGCTATTTAATAAATATACCCCCTAAAAATTCTCACTACAAACACAGCATAACCTTCTCGTAAAAACAACCTTATTCATCATCCTTATTAATAATAATCATTATAACAATATACTTCCGTATAAGATTTTTTGTGGTTGAAAAATGAACAATTTTCTGATTAATAATATAATTGAAATAATAAGGTAACTTATGTTTCTTTAATTTTTATTTTAATAATTATATTATAAATGAGATCTATATGAACATTTTAAATAATAACACAGCAATTTCTAATTACACATCAGCAGCTTTACATTTACTTAATCAAACAATGGGGTATACCTATCAAGCGGCACTTCGTGCTGCCACGGTTCTCGGTGTAGCCGATCATTTAAGCAATGGGCCAAAAACAGTGCATGAACTCGCCAAAACTGTCGGAGCCCAAGAGCAGCAGTTACACCGAGTTCTGCGGCTGCTTGCCACACGGAATATCTTTCATGAAACCGAAGATAAATGGTTTTCACTCACTCCAGCCGCAGAGTTTCTGCGCAAAGACACACACCATTCCCTCCGAGCCGCAGTATTGATGATGACTGACCGGACATTTTGGCAACCTCTTGGTGAGATTGTAGAAAGCGTCCGCGGCAATCCTGCCTTCAAACACCTCTACGGACTTCCTTTCTTTGATTATTGGGCGCAGACGGACACGCAGACTGATGATTTTCACGTCGGTATGTCCTCAATGTCTAAAGTGGAAAATTTGTTTCTCGTGCACAGTTATGATTTCCCGAAAAACGCAACAGTTGTCGATATAGCTGGCGGGTTTGG
The DNA here is from genome assembly GCF_014467265.1 of Xenorhabdus sp. TS4. Taxonomy (NCBI): domain Bacteria; kingdom Pseudomonadati; phylum Pseudomonadota; class Gammaproteobacteria; order Enterobacterales; family Morganellaceae; genus Xenorhabdus; species Xenorhabdus sp. TS4. The sequence goes on from NZ_NKHQ01000003.1 coordinate 99,220, forward strand.
TAGCCTGTTATTAGAAGTATTACAGGCTAATACAACCCTGCGAGGGGTTCTTTTCGACCAACCACACGTACTCGCCAGACATGAACTTGGCGCGCTAGGTGATGATACGCGGTGGGAGATTACTTCTGGCGACTTTTTCGAGTCATGTCCTCAGGGCGATATATATCTGCTCAAGTACATTATGCACGACTGGTCTGATGAACAATGTATACAAATTCTACGTAACTGCCGACAAGCGATGTCCCCTGATGGACGAATATTGGTAATGGACCCTGTGATCCCTAATGGCAACGTTTCACATGCAGGTAAAGAAATGGATCTTCTCTGTATGGGGATCTACGAAGAAGGACGTGAACGCACAGAGGATGAACTACGACAATTGTTGGCTAACGCAGGCTTAAAACTCAATCGTGTCATTGATACAGGCTGTCACATTTCGATTGTTGAAGCCATTGCCGAATGAGTTCCTGCGCATTAAGTCAGCCAGGTAAAACTTCCTTATTTTCACAATATATTGAGGAAATAGTAATGTCCTTTCACAAAAGAAGTCTTGCCATTGTCGGAGGCGGGGCTGCTGGGGTGGCGACATTCATCGCAGCAGTGCAACATCGTGCAGCGCAAATCATTTATGTTATTGAACCTGGGCCGGTTGGCCCAGGAATGGCCTTTTTCAATTTGGATGGCGATGTACTCTGCAATACTTCGATCGATACCATGTCAGTCGTGGCTGATAATCCTCTGGACTTTCTGGATTATTTGCATAAACACGGCCATATCGTTACACCGGAATCTTTCGTGCCGCGGCAGTGGGTAGGAAACTATCTGAATCAAAGATTTCTGGAATTTAGCACTATTGCTCTCAAAACAGGAATCGATGTTTTCCATATGCCCCATTTATTTAGGGGGTTGAAGGTCAATCCACATCGTTGTTACACACTCTGGCATGGTGATAGCTTGACACCTCAATCACTGGAAGTGACTGATGTCATTTTCTGTACAGGCTTAGGTGCTTCTCGGCTCCCTGAGGTGTTGAAACCCCACTTGACTCGCCCAACTTTTATCCACAGCCCCTATCCAGAGAAAGAGATGTTAGCCAGAATACCCCCGCAATCGCGGGTATTGGTTATCGGCAGTAAACTTGCAGCAATCGATGCGGCTATTCTTCTCTGTCGTGAAGGCCATAGCGTCACCATGATTTCGCCATCAGGAGATATTCCCGCTGTCCGTTCGCGGCTTGTAAAAAGCCCTGGAACCTTCTTTGAGCATAAAAATACAATGTCGATAATGAACCGTCAGGGGAATCAATTGACCCATTTTTTTCCTGACTCATTGAAGCACGCGTATCTAAAATATTTCTACCGTGCACTCAAAAAATACACAAAAATACCCTGGCGAGAACAGTTTTCTAATGCCAATAGTTGTCGGGAACGTCTGCGTGAAGAAATCGCTATTGCCGAGCAAGGGAAGAGTCAATGGCAAGATATGATAGTCAATTTCGTGTATGTCGTTAACGAAGTGCATTTAAATGATAACACCTATTTTGGCGGTTCATTTCATCCCAACTTCGAAAAAATGCTTCATCGATATATCACCGCCATTGCTTTGCCCAATGCACAGAAACTTCTGCACTATATGGATAGTGGTTCTCTGCTCATTCAGAAAGGAGAAATTCTAAATGTTGTTATAGAAGAAGGAGAGGCAAATACCTGGTTAGTCAACTTAGGGCAGGATTATCAACCATTTGATGCGATTGTCGCTGCTGTTGGTTATCACCAACCTGACTTTATCCTTGACGAGGATGGGATACTTGAGATTGATACTCACGGCCAGCGTTCAGAACGCGCCATATCGATCTCGCCAGAAATGGGAGTCATCCCTCCTGACTTTAAGGAAAAAGAAAGTATTTGGTTTGTCGGAACGCCTGCGCATAAGCGGTTATGGGTACCTAATGCCCTCTTCGTGGTCGCAAATGTAGCGAATCTGGTTATTAAAAGTATGCTGAAATTAGATGTTCAAGTCACATCAACTATCGGCAATACCGAAAAAGAGCTGGAAATAAGCACATAATTTTAACCGTTCCACCCAAGCTACGACAGTGAAAAAGGAAGATCCCGAAGAAGTTACAAAAGAGGCAAGCCATCTTACAAGCAATCATAGATGGATAACGTAAATCCCGATAACACGTTAATTGAAAAATGGCCCACATTCATGGGCCATTTATTAATCAAGATCAGTTAATAAAACTATCAGGCAAGTTTAGATTTCCCGTTTATGGTATCAGACCACGCCGTCATAATGGTTGACTTCGTTTTACTATCAAGCGAATCAATAAAGCCGCTGTCTCCCATATTAGGCGCGAATCCACTCATAGCCTGCACCAGAGAATCTACCGCATTGGCAGAAAGTACCGTATATTCACGCTCGCCCTGTGTATCTTTATCCCCCATTTGGGTGATGATATCCGCACGGTTACCATTGAAATAGTCGTTGAACGTCACAGAACCCATTGCCTCAAACTGCCCCTGTGCAGAGGTATCTTTGACATTACGCTGGGTCAACAGCACCAAGTCGTAACCGCTGCGTTGTAACCACAGGTTTTGCCCATTGATATCATTGAAAATAATCTTGTCACCTTGCTTGATATCTTCAACTACGTTATCAATCACATCACCGCTGACCACAAAGCTATTCACGCCCGTGCCACCCTTGAAGCGGTTTTGGTATCCGCCCAGTATCAGCAGATCATCACCATCACCGCCGTTAAGCTGGCTGAACTTAGATACCACATCGGCAATCAGGTGATCATTACCTGTACCACCATTGATGATAGCGTGATAACCCATCAGTTTGATGGCATTGTTGCCCACATTACCATCGATCTGGTTATAGTTACCGAATACTGTCGCAAAGTCGTTACCTTCGCCTAAATCCACTCGGTTATTATTACCAATGGCTACAACGTAATCCTGATCTTCTCCCGCATCAATGCGGTTAAAGTTGCCGGAAGCCACGATATAGTCGCGTCCCTTGCCGCCATCAACCATGCCACCTTCACCAAAGACAAAGGCCTGATCATCGCCACTTCCCATATAGGCGTAGTTAATCCGTCCAGCCAATACCGCAACATCGTTGCCCGCACCGCCAAACATCATGTTTTCACGCCCCATCATAACACCCACATCATTACCCTGGCCGCCGGTGAAAATATTCGAGGTTCCTACGGAATAGAAGACGTCGTCACCACGGCCGCCCCAGACGTTGTTGTTATCGCCCAGATACGCACCGAGATCTTTACCATCACCCCCCCAGTTAAAGTTGTAGTTACCAAGGGAAACGTGAATATCACCGTCTCCTTGCAGATGGCCGCTGTTACGCAGGAAGTCGAAGGTTTTATCCTCTATGTTCAACAGATCAGCTGTCAGGTTCTTTTTCAGGTTAGTGACCAGCGATTTCATCTCGGCCTGCTTATCCTGATTGAACAGCGTTGCAAACAGGTTTGGCAGGTTCAGGGAAGTCAAACCAACGGGGCGATCTGCCTGTACATCTGCTGTTTCCGGTGTTGATTCATCCCCTTTGCTGATGGATACATGCCCTTCCTGACTTTCATCAGGTGCTTTTGCTTTCAGGCCGTGGCTTTCAGCAAAAGATCTCACACCATCAGCCCCCATATTCAAGCTAGCTTTCAGACTATCGAGTAGTTTTTCTTGATCAGTGAAGGCTTGCAGTTGATCACTACTGAATTCACCGATGATTTCCAGCATTTGACGCAGAATAGCGACACCATCAACAGGCTGGCCTGAACGGGAGACAATATCACCTTTCGGGGTATAATCTACGCCAAAGATATCTGCCAGCGTGGTATCCGCGTTGACGCCTGCCAGATCCCCCAACAATTTATTTTTGAGCTGACGAGGCAAGTCCGTTGGGCTAAAGGTAAACGTGGTTTTTGCCATCCCCGTTGAGGTATATTCCTGCGTCATCAAGCCGAACAGCGATCCCAGGTTGGTATCCAGAATCGACTGAATATTGTCACCGAACATAAAGTTCCAGTTACCCGCCGTTACCTGAATATCAGCACCCTGCCCACCAACGGCAAAGTTAAAGGCCAGTTTTTCATTCGCTTGACGGAACTTATCCGCCCGACTGATTTTGCCCATTTCAGGAGTATTGCCATTTCCACTCAGCCATTGGTTGTATTTCTTGTTCAATGTGCTTTCGAGATCATTTTTCAGGCCACGGCTGCTACGTTCATTTTGCGAGTCGAGATCTGTCAGGGTTTTATAGTCTACACTGCTGGTTAAATCGAGACCGGACAGATCACTGACATATTTCTTCGCACTTTCCAATGTCCATTGCTGGTTTTGTGTAGCTAACCAGTCCGGTGAGTTAAACGATCCGGCAATGTTTTGCAATACACCAGAAATGCGTGCTGCACCGTCAAATGGGTTAACCAACGGTGGTGTCGGAATGGATTTTTCCAGCATGACGATCAGATCATTACTGCGTCCTATGTTGAAACTGATGTTGCGGTTGCCTACAAACAGTTGTGCTCCTTCCAATGCCTGATAACCGGCAATATCAACACTGTGTTTGCTGTTACCCTCACCAATGTGGACCATCACATTGTTATCACCAAAGGCCATGGACTTAAAGCCGCCTGTACCGACCTTGATACCTACATTGGTGGTTCCCCAGTTAATGACCGTAAACTCACCATCACCAGCTTGTACCTGAATATTACCGGAATAACTCAGCTGGTTATTTGATGATACTACTGTTGAATGGTTATCTGCCGTATCACGTTGTTTTGGCGCATGGAATGTCTCGGCATTGTCCGCAATAGCGCCTTGCGCTTTTGCAGCAACCTCAGTCTGACCCACGCGGGATAAGTTGATGTCATTTTCAGCGATACCACGGCGAACACGTTCAGAGTGACTTTCCAATTCACCTTTGTCATTCCACCCCAACACGAGCTTATTATCCGTGAGTTTGTGTACCCACTGTTCCTGCGCATCTTTGGTGTATTTACGGCCAATACTGTCTACCGCAACCTCACTGCTGCGCGCCGATACGGTGGTACGGATACCCAGCTTATCCAGTTCCGAAATAAAGTGATGGGCGAAACCATTGCGGTTATCATCGCCTATCAGAGAACAACCCACGAGGCTGATATGATCTGGCCTCCCCACCTGTTTGAAATCAGTACGGAACTGTTTCAGTTTCAAGGCCAGTTCATCCGCACTGTAACCGCTCATGCGCGTATGATTCTGCGCTAACTCTTCACGTCCATGCCCAACAATCTGCCAGCGTAATTTGCCGGACTGTAATTTATCGGACAAAACAGCCGGATCACCATACACCACGCGATATTGACCGTTGGCATCAAGCTGAACGATCACACTGGAATCCGGGTGCTTACCCGCCAAGTTCGCAGCGGCTTCCGCAACCACAGGATCATTTTCTGTCTGGATAATAACCTGACCAGCAAAGCGGCTATCGCCACCTTCAGGCTGTGGTTTGACCGCAATATCTTCCCAAGAATTAACATCTTGGTTATTCACGTGCATATGGCTTTCCAGCGAGTTATCACTTAATGGTTTTTTTACACCATCAGCCGCATCAATCCCTATCGGTTTCTTGATTGAGGTATCATCAAATACCGGCAGTTCTAACATGTCTCGCATAGTGATTTTATCAGCCGCTCTTGGACGATAAGTTGCCAAAACCTCACCATCAATGACTGCTACACGCTCGAAAACACTTTCCCCTGCTGCGTTCTTCGGCAACCTGTAGCTTTGTGCCATATTCAGATCGGATTCACCGAAGAAACGCGTCACGTAAGCACTAAACTTCTCCGCTGACGAAAATTCAACAATCCCCACGTTTGGATCATAGAAACCATAAACACGATCCTCACTATTTCCTTTGGCCCACGCCGCCATTGCATGGTCTGGTCCATCCAGTTCAAGCAACACGGGTTTATCTTCTGTATTGCCAGCGGTAATTCTCTGGATCACGCCATCTACTGTCAGTGCTTTCGTGTCTTCCAGTTTCTCTTTCCACACTTTGATAAATGTGTCTGCCATCGGGTTCTTGGCATGCAGTGCTGCTAAAGAGCCCAACAGCTTATCCGCGTTGGCGCGCTCAGTTGCAGAATACAGATCTGGATTACTAAGTACAGCCGCCGAAGAATACATTTTTTCCAGCAATTGACGGGCAACACCATCCTGACCATCATTTTCAAGTTGTTTCGCAACCAGAACCAGTTTCGATAATGGATCACAACGTCCGCCAAAACCATCATTTGACAGATTCAACAATAACAACTGTGGTGCCAGTTGTTCGCTTGCCTTAGTATCAGCAATGCCCGTTGAAGCGACATCACGGAACAAGCGATTGTATTTCTCAGCTCTTGGCTGGAAGGTGACTTTTAAGGCGCGGCTTTCAATTTCCCAGGCCAAAGCCCCTTTTTGTTCTGGACTCCAGTTACCTTTAACCAGCAAATCTACCAATTGCTTGATATTCATGTTTGGACGGAAGCCATTCACCACCTGCTCCGCATGACCCTGCTTGTAGCCGGCTAAAAAATCCTCCGTTGTGCGAATATCTTTCGGTTTTTTACCTGGGCTGGATGACTGTGGTTTTAGTGCTTCGCCGTAACGTTTCAGGTCGCTCTTGATACCTTTGAGTACTTTTGATTCATCAGACTGAGGTTTCACATCAAACGCATCAGTCGCACTCTGCCCTGCATTTGGTTGTTTGGTAATATTTTCCGCCGACGCTTTGAGTGTAAATTTACCATTTTCCGAATTAGCAACGACTTTATCGATATTCGACTGCACAAGGTTAGCCGCCTGCCTGAAATTGTTACTTTCAACTTCAACCAGGACTTTCTCACCTTTCTTCGTTGTCACTTCTAACGTCACGGCATCGTTACCGTAATCAACCACTCGTCCTGTGACATTTGAACCCAGCTTAAATGCCTTACCCTGCTCTTTCAGTGCACGCAATACGTACTGTTGTTCACCTGCACGCGCCTGTTTCCAGACTCCGTCATAATGGGTAATGGTGCCATCTTCAAACGTATTGTAGTTAACATAGAAACTTTGGTTTTCTTCTCTGCTGGCGACATATTCATAACCCAATTTGGATTGATATCCCGTTAGTATTCCTTTATGGAAAGAGTCCATAAAGTGTTCAAAATCGCTATAGTTATCAAATGACTTGATACCAAAGTTAGGATCATAGAATGACCAAACGGTTTGATTTTCCCCTTTATGCACAACAACGGCCATTGCGTGATCTTCAGACATAAAGGACATATATGTCGTCTTATCCACATTGCGTAGTTGCTCCATGACAGACTCATAGCCAGCAACATCATTGCTCATCGAGCGGTCAATTCTATCTCCTGTCAGCCCGTTGGCTTTTAGCTTGCCGCCATAAGCTTGATTGGCTTTCCTGCGGTTTACCAAATTAGACATATTTTGCGTCTGGCTATACTGCATTGACAGCAGATCTTGAATTGCCGGACCAATATTTTGGCGGCGATACTGATTAAGCAAAGAGGCTTCAATCGAATTGATATCACTCTTTTTATTCACACTATTGTCATTGTAGGCTTTGACCGCATCCGTCAGCCACGATAAATACGCTTTACCACCACCGACTCCATGTACTCGCTCTTCTATCAGGTAACGGCCAGATAAGGCAAAACAGATGCCTTCCAGAAATTCTTTTGACTCAACGTGATTCCCATTAGTCAGGAGTACATTGCCAATTTCCGGTACCAATTTCTCAAGATTATTTAGCAGAGACTCTCCCTGCGTGAAATGGAATGAGTATTTATCCAACTCTTTTCCACCTGATTTCACATCAAACAGGGTGTAAACCATTTTTTCCAACAAGCCTGCCTTCACGCTACCACTTTCACGCTTAGGTTCGGAAAGTGTTGAGACAATCAGATCGGCGTATTGGCGTATCAATCCACTGTCTTCATGGCCATAGAAGGTCTGTTCACCCGATACCTGATAACCCGCTACAACCAGCTTGGCACGCAGTTTTTCCCCTTCTTTGCCCAATCCTTCATTATCGGTCAATAGCATGATTGGCGTCTGTTTCGAGATGCCTTGCAGATTTTTCTCCAACGAGAACTGACCATTAACAAATTTAGCCAGCCCCGCCGTGATCCCCGCAGGGTTTGGTACTTCATGGGCGGTAATCGCTTTGGTCATGCTTGGCATTGGCCTGTCAAGCAACAAACCCGAAACTGGCTGTCCGTTGCGCTCTGCATAACGGGCAAGATCCGCCGCTACCGCCCCACCCATGGAATAGCCATGGATAATAATATTTTCAGGCTTGATGCCACGGTCATTAACCAAATAGCTGAGCATGGTACGGGCATCCTGATAAAGCCCTTTTTCGCTTGGATGACCATCACTGGAACCATAACCCCGCATGTTCACCGCCAACATATCCACACCCTGTTTTTGGTAATGATTTTGGATAATGCTGGCTTGTTCTTCCGCAGATGAGCCGGAACCGTGAATGAAAAGTACAACTTTTTTCGCTGGACTATGTTCACCCTGATCTTTTTGAGCACCACTATGGTAATAACCCGTTAGACGCCCGGCTTCACCCTGTAGGGTGATCTTATCCGCGGCACCTTTGGCGACAGCCGCATCCAATATTATTTGGGTGTGATTATCGATATTACGGCGATCTTCTCTGGAGCCATAAAGCTCATCGTTCAGGAAACGAGTCACTGGATTGAACGGTTCTCTGTCACGCGGTGGCGTACCATCATTATTAATGGCAACTTTTTCGCCACTTCTCACCGTAAATTCCGTTAATACCAGCGATTCTTCCAGACGGACACTCACTTGTGACAACAAATTTTGTAACGCAGGAACTCGTTTTGAATCTGGATGCCCCTTCAAATAACTTTCAACCTGGTGCAGCAGATCAGTTAATTTTTCCACTGCTTCAAAGTCATTATCCTTGCTGTTTTGCAAAGTATTTTGATAGTTACTGAGGGCATCTAACACATGCCGATAACTGTCACCAAGGATCTTACCTTTAACGTAAGCGGCTTCCCGCAACTCCCCTACAGACATCAAATCAGTTTTCGGTTTATAGCTCCAGCTACCGTCGATTTTTTCCGCAATAATACGGGTACGCCCATGATCGTGGGAAACAATGCGATCTTTCACCAGATGCAACTCATCAGGCAATTGGTCGTAATTGTTATAGTTGGCGAGAATAAAACGCTCAATAGATTTAATCTGAGCTGAATCTTCTGGGTTTTCCATCATAATAGTTTTGAAACTATCATTGTTATTACCCGGCCACGGACGAATTTCAAAGCCTTTAGTATCAGATGCACGTACCAACAAATTGCGTTCTGTACGCAATCCATAGAATGGCAATGCTTGGCTCAGCAGGTTATCAATGGCACTGGTTTTGATATCCAGATCAACCAATGTATCCGGCTTATACTTGTCAGGGTTCAATGCCAGCAGCTTTTCCTGCTCTGCAAAGCTGAGTGAATCAAAACGCGCTTTTACAGAAACACCCGCTTCTGTCAATCTGCGTCCAATGGATTCAGGTGACATACCTTGATATGCTTTGGCCGTTTTATCCAGCAGGCGAATTTCCCCTACCAAGCCTTCACGCTGCAATTGACGCAATACAGGTAATTCAACATTCCAGAAATAGTTGCCAAGACGTAATCCGCCTTCCGCAATGACATAGACATCATCACGTGATCCGGTTGCATAGAGGGAACTCCAGAATCCGGTATTGCTGTATGCCGAAGCGTTAATGGTCGATTGCAAGGCTTTCTGTTCCGCAATGTCAGAATCGAGGAATATCCCTCCCCAACGCATCAGCGTCTTGTTCAGATCAATGGCAAAAGAGTTACCTTTTACATCAATATCGTAAACTACCTTCTTGCCATCAGTCTGTACTGCATCAAGAACTTCACGGTATTGCTTGAAGTTTCTACCAGACCAAAATGAAACGATGCTCTTATCGCCATGTACAGGTTCGAAGCTATAGCCATAGCTTTCCAGTCTTGAGACGAATTCGACGCGCTTATCCCAGTCGTAATCAATTGTGGCATCAACAAATAGTTTCGCTAGTGAAATAACCTGATCTTTCGGTACGCTATTTTCCGTAGCATTCAGGTAGCCTTCAACAAAGGTCACCATTTTCTGTCTGAGATCAGCAGGAATATCCGCATCAACACGGTTAAAACCAGGGACAGGAATGTAGCTATCTGTCGCAGCGCCATTGTCACTATCCAGCCAGCGATAAACATCAGCTACTTTTTGTGCCTTTATTGCCGTCGCAGACACTTTTGACGTATCAATGGATTCTGGTTGAGCCAAAGTTTCACCCAGTGCTTGCAAGCCACTGAGATCTAATCCTGAAATTCTCGGCGTATTCCTGACCCATTCAGTCACGGTATCCATGGACTGGTTGACAGGCTGATCGACTGATGTTTCGGTATGCAGAGATGTCAGAGCAGAGGCGCCAGACTCTTTTTTAGCGCGTATTCCCGCATTGATCTGCAAGCGATTCAGGGCTTCTTTGGCATCGTTCAGTTCGCTCAGATCGTTATCCAGATCTTGCAATTCTTTGCTGAATCGGCCATCTGCCTGAACAGTGAATTCAGAATTGATATTACTCTTGGATTTTTCTGCCTTTTCAACGTCGTCATAGTAATGGGATTCATAGGCTTTACCAGACAAACCGCTGCCTTTTGCGCCGGTACGGGTCGGCTGATAGCTACCATCCAGTTTCGAACCCTTGGCATCATTTTGTACTTGCACAGTTTTACTGTCTGCCACGGAGACTTCATTCTGACCATGTTGCTCTGCTTGCTGCGCTGCTACGTTGCCATCATGTTCTGCTTGTCTGGCCCTTAGCTCACGATCAAGAGCTTCTTTTTCCCTGTTTCTGGCTTGGATCAACGCTTCTTCAACATCCTGCTCAGCATGTTGATGGTTTTGATCAGCCTTAAGTACACCTGCTTCTGATTTAGCGACGGCATCCTTGATATTATCCAGATGTTCCGCTGCCGCTTTTTGTGAATTATCCAGTTGGTTTTGCGCAATTTCGCTAGCGTTGTTCAATTCGGACTGAATACGCTGCCGCAAACCAACAGCAAACTGATCACGCCATTGTTGGCCTGATTCTCCATGATAGGCGGCATGGGTTTCCAGCGCTTCCAAACCTTTGACTTTCGCCATCAGTTCATCTGTTACCGCCTGGGCTTCGCCCTTGATCGCATCACGCTGCGTCTGACCATTAGCGTTCAGAATATCCAGATCGGTAGCTTCCAGTTGTGCCTGGGTGCCAGCAATCGCTGCCAGTTGTTTATCTTTTTCCTGAACCAAACGCTGGCGACCAGCTTCTGCTTTTTCCTTATCCTGCAAGGCGTTATGGGCAGCCTTATCCTGCTGCATATGGTCAGTAATGGCACGGTCTGACAGATAAGATGATGAAGTTGCAGAAACGTTATCCAGAACGTAACCCAAACCATCACCCAAGCCGATTCCAGAAAATCCCAGTAGATTTTTGCCTGCCTTGGCGGTTAAGGTCAGTGTCTTGTTTTGCCACTCGCTTTTACCATTGGCAGCTGCAAAAACAAACTCGCCATTCCACCACACTTCCAGCCCATTATCCGCAGAGCTGCCAACTCGTCTTGCAAAATCGAACTTGACGGTAATTTCTTCACCCTCTGTCAAATTCTGGATATTCTGACAGATATGCGTGTTACCCTTGACATCAAGCTCACTGACGCGATCGCCATGCCCTTCTGCACTCAGGCCGTATGACTTAGCTGAATGACTCGCTTCAATGCCATTGGTGTATGTCCATCCCTTGGCGCCTTGCTCAAAATCACCATTGACGATCAAGTTGCGTGACTGATTTTTTGGATTCAGGTGTTTTTCGTTGCCGAGTGTCTTCTCGATACTCCCCATATCCGGGGTATCAACACCCGTCACAGAACCTTTCAGACTGTCCTTCAAGTCAGAAGTGATTTCATCCATCTCTGTCAGCTTAAAGCCATTCAGAGAGGAAACTTCCGGCAGCTCAATGGCACCACGTCCTTTATGGGTTCCCGATGTATTCGCTTCATCGCCATTTACCAGATAATTGATGCCTTGGCTGCCGGCGCTACCAAGTACTGTCTGTTTGATATTGTCAAACAGCGCATCCAGTTTATTGCTCTGTGTATTGCTTTCCGCCACCGCAAGGCTATAGAAATCACCATTACCCACCTGAATTGCCACGTTGTTACGGGCATAAGAAGCATTGATATTCAGGCCATCACCCACACGGATATTGGCATTGCCCTTGCCTTTCATAACTGAAACATTCAGGCCGTCACCCACACGAGTATTGACGTTGAATTTACCCCAAGCCACATTGACGGAAACACCATCACCGACTTTGGTATTGATATTCAGGTCGCCATGAGCCGCAGTCACGCTAAGGCCATTACCCACCGTGGTTGTGATATTACCCTTACCTTTGGCAGCGGTCACTTGTATGCCATCACCCACTTTGGTGACAACATTGCCCTGGCTCCATAACGCGTTGAAACTATCGCCATCACCAATCTGAGTCACGATATTGGCTTCGCCCTTGGTGAGCACAACATTGCGACCATCGCCGACTTTGGTCATTACGTTAGCCTTACCCCAGGCGCCGGTATAGTCATCACCATTGCCAACATGGGTGAAAATATTGGCTTGCCCTTGAACAACACTAACTTCCTGACCATCGCCAACTTTGGTAATGATATTCGCATCACCTTTGGCGAGGTTATAGCGATCACCATCACCAACATGGGTGAAAATATTGGCTTTGCCCCAGGCGGCATTGATGCCCAACCCATCACCCACTTTGGTGATAATGTTGCCTTCACCTTTCGCAAACCCGACCGTCGTGCCGTCACCAACATGGGTCATGATATTGCCGACTTTAGAAATCAACAGGCCGACCGCGGTTCCATCACCCACTTTGGTCAGAATATTGCCTTTACCCGCTAACAAGGCTGCCGTGGTGCTATTGCCTTCATTATTAACATGAGTCACCACGTTAGCTTCGGAAGCTGCCACAACGCCCATGAAATCATTGCCAACTTTTGTCACAATATTGGCTTTGCCTAATGCCAATACACCGGTCAAGCCATCACCGACATGGGTCATAATATTGGCTTCGCCAAACATGGCAGACAATGTTGTGCCATCACCCACTTTCGTCATGATGTTGGCTTTACCTGCAAACAAACCAATGCTGGTGCCGTTTCCGACATGGGTATAAATGTTGGCTTCACCCACCATCAGTGCCGCTGTCAGATCATCACCCACTTTGGTCAACACGTTTGCCCCACCAATCATGGCTGCGAAAGTGGAACCATCACCAATCTGGGTAAAGACATTGCCTTTGCCAATCATGGCTGACAGCGCATCACCATTGCCGACTTTGGTCGCAATATTGCCTTTGGCGATCATCAGGGCAACGCTCATACCATCGCCAATATGCGTGTAGACGTTACCCAATGCCAGCATCAGTGCCAGTGCATCACCATTGCCAACTTTCGTGAAGATATTGCCCTTCCCCCCCATCAGCGCCCAGGCATTTCCTTCTCCGACATGGGTGAAAATATTGCCAGCACCAATCATAGCCGCAATGGTTGTGCCATCACCCACTTTGGTGAAGATGTTGCCTACTGCCCCCATAATGCCTAACGTTTGCCCATCACCAACATGAGTCAAAACGTTACCGAGACCTAACATAATACCTGTAGTATCACCATTGCCGACTTTGGTCAGGATATTCGCGCCGCCCAGCATAATACCGGTGGTTTTACCATCACCAATATGTGTCAGGACATTGCCGCCACCGCCCATGAGAGCCTGTACATCACCCTTGCCCTTTTTAGTCAGAATGTTGGCACCGCCCAGCGCAATTGCTGATGTATTTGAAGAGCCGGAATAAGAAGCATCATGATTATCAATGTGGGTAATTATATTGGCACCGCCAAACATGGCTGACTGCAAATCGCCTTTACCCACTTTGGTCAGAACATTGGCGCCACCAACCAGTATTGATGAAACGTCACCGTTCCCCATTTGGGTCAGGACATTAGCACCACCAACACCAGTCCAGAAAGCATTACCATGACCGATTTGGGTATGGGTATTAAAACCACCACCCATTGAGATACGGCTGTTGCCATTGCCTTTATGAATGGAGATATTGCCAACAGCCAGAAGGTGAGCAAGATAGCGGCCATCCCCAACGCGAACCAATACGTTTGCTGCCCCACCCGCATTGACATTCATATCACCGTGCTGGCTTTGGTGCAGCAATACGTTGGCAATGCCAGCACCATTGAAATTCAGGTTACCTTCTTTGCCTTTTTTGATGATGACGTTTGCCCCACCACCACCATCGAATTCGGTGTTACCAAACTCAGAGCTATGTTCAATCACATTCGCAATGCCTGCACCTTTAAAGCTGACATTACCACGGGTAACGTTAGATTTAATGATGTTACCACCACCCGCACCGGCATAATGAATATCCCCAGAACTGTCACCATTGCCAGTTGCCGATTTGAACAGCTCCAGATCGCTATATTCATGCATATCAGGCACACGACTGGAATTTGTGCGCACAGCATTAACACTGTAATGAAGATCACTTAGCGAGTAGCTGCCGGTTCCCATATATTGGTAGCCATTGGCGGGGGAGATATTTTCGTTCGCCAAATTTGCTGTATGGTAGCCTTCTTTATATAAGGGACGAGCAAGATATTGCAGCATTCCTGTTTTTGGGTCGTTCCTTAGCTCAACCACCACAACCTTGGTATGTTTGCCAAGTTGCTTACCATAAATATAGGTGTTTGGCATCCGGTTGGATTTGACAGCTTTTACATCAACGGTGGTTCCATCGCGGTAAATAGCATAACCCCCCATTTTGGCATCAGATAAAGTGATATCTGCCGCGTCGATCTGGACACCATTGCCATAATTCACCCATTGGTTTTCCGTCAGTTTTTTCTCAACCGTATAAACCGTTACCTGTTTCCGCTGCTCAACAGTCAGGTTTGACAACGTGTATGCGCCGTCTTCACCGACTGAATTAAATCCCCCTCGCCTTGAGATATCTTGTTTTTCCAACCCCTTAAGATGCTTTCCTTCTTTATACCAGGCGGTCGAAACGTATCTCAGCTTGCCCGTTTCGGGATCATTACGGAGCTGAACCTTGTTGATTTTAGTGTAAGTCCCATCTTCAAACGCAAACAGGTAAGTATTCAACTCCCGCGTCGATTTAAACCCTGCCACCTGATGGGAGTTGCCAATCCATGAACCACTCATGGTTGCCGTTGTCAGCACAACCTCTTCCGCTTTAGCGTATTCTATCCCTTCACTATTGAAATCATTGGCTGTTCCTTTACGGGTAATTTCGTTATAAGCGCCGACACCCGTAAAATAGATATTACCGTGTGCAACATCGGAATAGAGGCTATTGTATCCACCCCCCCCCTCAAACCGGATATCTCCTTGGGTTTCAGAGTAGACGTCATCCACCTGACGAATACGTTCAACACGGTTAGATGCGCCTGCACCACGTAATGTGATGTCGCCAATTTTACCTTTACGGACAATATTATTGGCTGCTCCCGCCCCCTCAAAATCAATGTTGCCATTCTCAACTCGGGAGCTAATGATATTTGCAGCTCCGGCACCCTTGAATGTCAAATCACCACGTGAACCCTGATAACGGTTAAACCAGGTACGATCGATCTTGTTTGCGCCACCAGCTCCAGCGAAATAGAAATTTCCCTGATTAGTTTCATGCCAGAATTCGTTGTATGCACCAGCTCCCTTGAAGCTAATATCACCCTGTAAGCCCTTACGAGTGATACTATTATATCCAGCAGCGCCAGAATAAGAGATGCCACTCTTGTCTCCGGTATGATTGATTTTCACTCCACCAGCGGCGCCCTCAAATCTGATTAGCCCACTTTGTGTCTTGTTGATTGAAGTGAAACCAGAACCCCCTTTCACTGTCAGATTACCAGTCGTGTCATTGACTTTCAGATAGCCAGTCGCTCCCGAAATAGTGTCATCGCCCCACGTGGTATTGACTGTCACGTTAATAGAACCGACAACTATGTTGTCATTTCCACCATAAGCATTAATGACACCATTAATACCGACACCGAAGGCATGTATTGTGTTTCCATCATCATCATCTTCGTATCTCTCAGTAAAGAAGTATTCCGCACTGCGGCTAGATGACTTTCCCATAAAATAATCCTGATATTGGGTAAAAAAAATTAAACAGTGAACCACTGTACCC
Organism: Xenorhabdus sp. TS4; assembly: GCF_014467265.1. Lineage (NCBI taxonomy): Bacteria > Pseudomonadati > Pseudomonadota > Gammaproteobacteria > Enterobacterales > Morganellaceae > Xenorhabdus > Xenorhabdus sp. TS4. The sequence goes on from NZ_NKHQ01000003.1 coordinate 115,609, forward strand.
GACGGATACAGCGGTTATTTGGAACATCCAGAGTTCCCCTGACTGTGCAGGCTTTTTGCCCTTTCCATGCAGCAAAGACACGCCGACGCAGATCGCAGGCAATGTCACGCGCATGTCCGAAAGGCGCAATCATTTCTGGAAAAAAGATATGCTGGCCGGAACGCCAATCTTCCCGCACAATTTCCCGCTCACCGGAAAGAATTGCATCCCGACTGCTGTCAGACAAAAAAGCCCAATTACAAAAAGCAACTGGGCGTTGATGTTCATCTTCGTAATAGCAAAACTGATTAAGCTGGAATGATGGCAAGATACGTTGTTGCCATTCAGCAACTAAATAACGTCGGTGCAAGGGGGAGTGCTGACAAAGCAACATCACCCCACCAATCATTGCCTGTATTTCATTCGCACTCAGTGTTGCTGGTTGATGTGTAATCATCATAGGTTAGCAACGCCTGATAGAATTTTACTGATACTATTTTGCTGTTTCAGAATTGCGTGTTGAACGTTTTTTAGGTTCAGCGGCTTCTGCTTCAACAGATTTTTCGCTTTCATTGATCTCAGGCATAGGTAAAAAGCCAGCGGCAATCAGTTTATTGATTTCGGCTTCCATTCTTGGATCTTCAAGCATACTTTTAACCATAGAAACCATATACATAAAACCAGAAGCAGGCATATGGATCACTTGTTTTAATTGTAATTCCTGATCATTTTCCGCCAGCATACCATTCGCCATTCGATTCGATTCCTGGCCTACAAAATAGAGAGAGAATACGCCTTTGTTATAATTAACGCTTGAGATGGTTTGAACAAATTTTTCAGACATAGCATTATCCATTAAATAAATATTAATTTAATGTTAAAAACACATTAAATTAAAATGATTAAATCATAAATGAATCCATATGCATTATGGTTTCATTTATGATTAAACCTGATTGCTACGGTTATCTAAGTAAGCTAAAGTAAGTTATATTTTCCTTATTTTTCAATAGCTATTATCTTGAAATAACTATCTTTTTGAAAGAACTATCCAAAATACAAAATAGCAAGTAAAGTATAAGCCAACTTAAGTATGTTCTATAATCCAAATGGTATACTGATAATGAGTTACCAACCAGGGTTTACCGATAACGTTGGATAAAGATATATCTATTTATCGGCTAAGATCAACATATAAATAGTAAAATGCCTGTTTAGGCTCTACATTTTGTCCCAATTACCGACATTCATGGGTTCTTTGAGAGCAGATAATATCTTTCAAGAGATTTTGTTAAGATTATTTAATAAATATTATGCCTTATTATTTTTCAGGTTATCTCTTTACATCAAAAATGTGATTTTTTATTTAAAATAGATTTAATTTAATGAATGAAATAGAAAAAACAATAATATCATTAATTAATTTAATAATAATGATATCTAATAGGGATCATGTAACCACATCAAATAAAAACTTAAATGATGGTGATGATTATATTTCTACTCTAAACAAGCTGCAAAAAGAATGTAATATTAGTATTAAAAACAAACACGCTAGAAATAAGAAGTTAGGTAACATATCACTACCAGCCATTTTGTTTAACAATGATGGACAACCCTTTATTCTGGCAAAATATGATGAGCAACGAGTACTAATCCAAAAACCCCACCAAGAAACGCCTGAGATATTAGGTAAAGAAGAATTTATCAATCTATGGAGTGGCAGGTGGATAAAAATAAAACAAAAAAGCAACCAATTTAATATTCGCTGGTTTATTCCTGAATTTGTCAGGCAAAAGAAGAACCTTACGGAGATCCTCCTGTTCTCCTTCGTTCTACAAATCCTGGCACTTATTTCTCCTTTGGTCGTGCAAGTTATCATGGACAAGGTTCTTGTACACCAGGCGCTTTCCACATTGGATGTGCTGATTTTTGGGCTGGTGGCGGCTGGATTGGTTGAAATTATTCTGCGGGGATTACGTGAATACCAGTATGCCCACACCGCCAACCGGATTGATATAAAACTTGGCCTGAAACTGGTTAAGCACCTGTTTGGCCTGCCATTGCTATTTTTTAAATCCCGTCAAGTAGGCGCGATTGTCACACGAGTACGGGAACTGGAAACGGTTCGAGAGTTTTTAACCGGCTCTATGTTCACCTTGTGTATCGACGTTTTGTTCATGTTCGTATTTATTTATGTCATGAGCCTATTGTCCGGTATGTTGACCCTGATTTTCCTGCTTACCCTACCCTGCTATGCCCTGCTGGCCTGGTGGGTAACACCGAAAATTGAAAAAGCGGTGGAAAAACAGTTCACTCATGCTGCAATGAATACCTCTTTCCTGACTGAAACCGTTGCAGGTGCCGAGACACTAAAAAGCCTCGCCGCTGAACCCCGCTTTATTCGCCGCTGGGATAGTCAGACTGAAAAGATGGTCAGCACCAGTTATGATACACAGCAATGGGACAATCGTTCCGGTCATCTGGTGATGGTGCTACAAAAAGTTACCAGTGCGGTGATTATCTGGTTGGGCGCTTCGGAAGTGCTTTCCCTGCACATGACCATTGGTCAATTGATCGCCTTCAATATGATGGTAAGCCACACCCAGCAACCCCTGGCCAAGTTGGTGCAACTCTGGGGGCAATTTATCCGTTCACGCATTGCCATTGATAAGCTGGGGGATATGCTGAATCTGCCAACAGAGCAACAATCAGGCAATGAACAGGTTGCCTTACACGGGGCAATCTCATTCTCTGACATCGTCTTTCGCTATCAACCTGATCTCTCCCCCACTATCAACCATTTCACTCTGAATATTCGGCCGGGGGAAACTGTAGGCGTTGTCGGAACCTCTGGTTCTGGAAAAAGCACCCTTGCACGTTTGCTGTTACGGCTTTATACCCCAGAAAGTGGAACTATCACGCTGGATGGCGTTCCCTTGCAAAACTTCAATATTGAATCCATCAGGCAGCAGATTGGCATCGTTCTGCAAGAAAACTTTCTATTTAACAAAACGGTGTATGAGAATTTGTCCCAATCTTGCCCTGACGCCCCGTTATTTGCGGTCATCGAAGCGGCAAAACGGGCAGGAGCACATGATTTTATTCTTAAATTACCGATGGGGTATGACACGGTGATCGCCGAAGGGGGGCAATCGCTATCAGGCGGGCAGCGACAGCGTCTCGCCATTGCCAGAACCCTGCTGTCAGATCCCAAGATTTTGATCCTTGATGAAGCCACCAGTGCACTGGATGATGAATCACAAGCCATCATTCAATCTAACATGGCTGAGATTGCCCAAGGCCGAACGGTCATTACCATTGCACATCGGCTCTCCACGGTACGCCAATGTGACCGGATCATTGTATTACACCAGGGCCAAATCATCGAACAAGGTAGCCATGAACAGCTTCTGCAACAAGGCAAACACTATCGGAAACTTTGGCAGTTACAACAAGAACTAAAACAGGAAACAACACAGGAGGAGCCTGCCCATGTTTAAGGCTATCTTGCGCAGAGGGATCAAACAGTTACGTACTGCCAACCCGCATTATGATTTTTTACCGACACACTTGGCATTGTCACAACGCCCACCTTCTCCGTTCGCTCGTTATACAGCAATAACCCTAAGCATTAGCGTTCTGGTTGCTCTGCTATGGGCTTGTATGGGGAAACTGGATGTACAAGCAACCGCAACCGGACGCCTGATAGCTTCTGGTCGTTCCCAAATTATTCAGGCATATGAGCAAAGCCGACTGCTTGCCATTCATGTCCAAAATGGTCAGCATGTTGAAAAAGGTGCGCCACTGCTGACGCTCAATACGCTCGGTGTCAATCAGGATATTGCCCGTTTGAGCGAGCAACGCGATTATCTGGTGGAAGAGGAAATTCGTTACCAGGCCCTGCTTGAAAAGCACGATCCCAAATCCCTGCCGCTTTTCCAGCAGCAATCCGCAGATAAACAGGAAAGAATTCTGACGCATTACGCTCACGAAAAGCAGGAATTTGACTCAATCATTACCAGTATCCACGCAGAAATGGAAGAGAACCTCACCTCCCAAAAGGCGCGAAATAGCGATATACACTCATTGACTCATCTGCGCGAAAATATCAACCAGCGTTTACAGGCCAGAAAGACTTTGAGCCAGAAGCAGGTTATCAGCAAGGTAGAATATCTGGAACAAGAAAAAGAATTTCTGGAAACAGAAAGGTTGATCGCTCAACAAAAATCGGAACTCGATATTCTGATGACTAAATACAAGAGTCTGGAAGAGCGCTTAAAAGGCACTAAAATAACAAAAGAGCGGGAATGGTTTGAGAAAAGAAAACAGGCAAAAATACAGTTATCGTTAACGCATCAAGAAATTTCGAAAATGCAAGAGCGGGAAGAACTTGAGGTTGTACGCTCTCCCGTCACTGGCACAGTTCAACAATTAACTGTCCATACCCTCGGCGCTGTTCTGCAACCTGCGCAGAATTTGATGGTGATTGTTCCAGATGAACATGTACAACTCGCTGAAATCCAGATCCTGAACAAAGATGTCGGTTTTGTCCGAGCTGGCCAGCACGTTACAGTCAAAGTCGATGCTTTCCCCTATACTCGCTATGGCACAATTGAGGGAGAGCTACTTAGCATTTCGCGGGATTCCACCACTGATGAACGGTTAGGTCTGGTTTTTCCCGCACAAATTAGCCTCAAACAGAACAACATTATGGTAGATGGGAAACCTGTTGAAATCACGGCGGGTATGTCTATCGTTGCGGAAATCAAAACAGATCAGCGAAGAGTCATTGATTATCTGCTCAGCCCAATCCAGGAATATCAATCTGAAGCGTTGAGGGAAAAATAATCATGGCTGATACTTTTTCCTTCACCTGTAACTCAGATACAGACAAAAAACCCGACCACACAATCGGTGCAAATAGCGATATCAATGCAAACAATTATGCGCTGGACTGTATCGCCTATTTAGGAAAACAGTTCCATAAAGTGGCTTCTGTCGGACAATTACATCATTCCCTGGGGCTAGACTCTCTTGCACTAACAGATCCACAACTACGTGAAGCTGCGGATGCCATTGGGCTACACAGTAAGTTTGAACGCCTGACACCTGATAGCGCCACCACATTACCTTTACCTGCATTGGTTGAATTGGATCAGCGCTGGTGGGTATTGTCAGAAATCCGTCCTGACACATTTACGCTGTTCGATCCTGCCACCGAAAAATATGAAGTGCGTGCATTTTTGCACGATGAAAAAATGAGGGGCAGCCAATCTAACGGATACAAGGTGCTGCTGCTAGCAGATAAATCCCTGACCAGGCAACAGGTTAAATTTGGACTAAGCTGGTTTTATCCCTCTATTTTCAGGCAGAAAAACCAGTTACGGGACATTTTCCTGTTTGCTATCGTGTTGCAACTTTTTGCCCTGGCAGCGCCCTTGCTATTTGAAAATGTCATTGACAAGGTGCTGGTTGGGCGGAGTATTTCCAGCCTGCATATATTAGGCATGGCGATGCTGGCACTGGCATTAGCAGAGCCTCTATATGGGTTCCTGCGCAATACCGTGTTTGGGCATACGGCCAGCCAAATCAATGCTGAACTCTCCGGCAAACTGTATCGTCATCTTGTAGGATTGCCCTTGCCTTATTTCAAACAACGGCAGACAGGGCAAATTATCGCCAGAGTCAGGGAAATGGCACAGATCCGCCAGTTTTTGACCGGATCTACCCTTATGCTGTTACTTGACCTGATTTTCATTATTCTGTTTCTGGGCGTGATGTTCCATTACTCCTCCCTGCTGACATGGCTCGTAATCAGTTCACTGGTTCTCTATTTTTTGCTATGGATCGCCGTCGGTCCCATTATTCGGCGCAAGGTAGAAAAAGAGTATGAAGCCGATGCCAATGCCACCAGCTTCCTGACAGAAGCCGTCACGGGAATTGAAACCATTAAGACTACCGCGACAGAAAAGCGCTTTTTGTACCAATGGCAAAAGGTATTAAGCGAGCAATTAATCCAGCGCTTTACAGCCCAAAAAAGCGGACTGGCTGCGGGACAAGGGATTGAGCTGATCCAAAAAGTGGTTGCCGCCCTGCTTTTGTGGTGGGGAGTCCGAGGCGTGCTTGATGGAGAGTTGTCCCCTGGTGAATTAATTGCTTTTAATATGCTGGCGGGGCATGTTACCCAACCTATCCTAAGATTGGCACAAGTTTGGCAAGACTTTCAGCATACCCTGATTGCCCTGCGGCGGGTGGGTGATATTCTTGATGAACCGATGGAAAGCAGTAAACAAGGGCTGGCATCGGCTCCCGAACTGGCAGGCCAGATTGAATTCCGCAATATACGCTTCCGCTATCATGCAGATACGCCAGAAGTGCTGGTAAATTTGTCACTGGAAATTAAGGCCGGAGAATTTATTGGCATTACGGGGCCATCGGGTTCCGGCAAAAGTACCTTGACCCGATTGTTGCAGCGCCTATATGTGCCACAACACGGTCAGGTTTTGGTGGATGGAATGGATTTAGCGATTGCCGACCCAGTGTCACTGCGCCGTAATATGAGCGTGGTCTTGCAGGAGAGCATTCTGTTTTCCGGCAGCATTGCGGACAATATCCGCCTGTGTAAGCCTCATGCCAGTGATGAGGAAGTCTATCGGGCGGCAACCTTAGCGGGCGCGGTTGATTTCATCAATGCATTTCCACATAAATTTGCCCATCCTGTTGGCGAAAAAGGGGGCAACCTTTCTGGCGGACAACGGCAGCGTATCGCATTGGCAAGGGCATTGCTGAATGATCCCAAGATCTTGATCCTTGATGAAGCCACTTCCGCACTGGATTATGAATCCGAAGCTGCCATCATGAGTAATATGGCAGAGATATGCCGAAACCGAACCGTGATCAGCATTGCTCATCGGCTCAATACTATCCGCCATGCTGATAAGATTTTCGTTTTAGATTTGGGGAAAATCGCTGAATCAGGTTCACATGATGTTCTGGTACAACAAAATGGCTTATATGCACAGCTTTGGCATCAACAAACGAAGTGATGACTAAAAAAGAAACTTATCTCATCCACGAACAGCAGCCCGATATCATTCTGGTCAGGAGTATCGACAAAAATATCATCACTGACATTGTATACAGAAAAATTACCTCAAAAGGGTACTCCCACCGACAAAAGGCGGGAAGGGAAACTAGTAGCGACACGCGTCCAGCTAAGGTATTATTGCCCGCTATATTATTGGTACACGCCCATTATCAATTGAATTTATGGCAAAAGAACAAACTGATCGCACCACACTGGATTTGTTCGCAGATGAACGCAGGCCTGGGCGACCTAAAACAAATCCGCTGTCCAGGGATGAACAGCTCAGGATCAATAAACGCAACCAGTTGCGACGAGATAAAGTCAAAGGATTGCGTCGAGTGGAACTCAAACTTAATGAAGATGCCGTCGATGCACTAAACCATCTGGCAAAACAGCGCAACATTAGCCGCAGTGAATTGATTGAACAAATGTTATTAGCCCAACTGACAGAAAAAAATCACCTTGCCGATTAACGGCTTTTATTAAACACAATGAAGCGGTGTCACCACACAAATCTGACAGATTTGTCATGGATGTTTGGTCAGAATAACGCTTTTCATGTTACTAAAACTGACATTTTTCTAGCTGATTTCAGCGTGATGTGTATAGATTTAATACACAAATAAAACAAGAGGTTAACCCATTTTATGGCAATAATAGGTATATTCTTCGGCAGCGATACAGGCAACACAGAGAACATCGCCAAAATGATCCAAGAAAAATTGGGCGGTGCTGATGTTGCTGAAGTCCACGATATTGCCAAAAGCAGCAAAGAAGATATTGAAGCCTTCGATATCCTGCTGCTTGGCATCCCAACCTGGTATTACGGTGAAGCTCAGTGTGACTGGGATGATTTCTTCCCAACACTGGAAGAAATCAACTTCGAAGGAAAACTGGTTGCTTTGTTCGGCTGTGGTGATCAGGAAGATTATGCAGAGTACTTCTGTGATGCTATGGGCACCATTCGTGATATTATTGAACCTCGTGGCGCCATTATTGTAGGTCACTGGCCAACCGAAGGATATCATTTCGAAGCCTCTAAGGGCATGGCCGACGATAACCACTTTATTGGCCTGGCCATTGATGAAGATCGTCAACCAGAATTGACGGATGAGCGCGTTGAAGCCTGGGTGCAACAGATCAAGGTTGAAATGAGCCTGTCAGAGATTCTAGACGCTTAATAAGAAGAGAAAAGCCCTTTCAGGCAGGATTATTCTTGCATAATGTGTCATGATATCTAAATAGGCATGGTTTTCATTTTTAATATCCATGCCTATAATCAGCAACGTGAAACAGAATCATGATTCCCTCACGATACCCCAAGTATCACAAGTTCACTTAACTCAAGTTACAGGACTGAATCCGCATGACCGACAACAATAAAGCATTGAAAAATGCTGGACTTAAAGTAACACTTCCACGCCTGAAAATTCTGGAAGTGCTACAGGACCCAGAATGCCATCATGTCAGTGCGGAGGATCTCTACAAAAAACTGATTGATATCGGTGAAGAGATTGGCCTCGCCACTGTCTATCGCGTGTTGAACCAGTTCGATGATGCCGGCATTGTCACACGCCACAATTTTGAAGGCGGTAAATCGGTTTTTGAACTTACTCAGCAACATCACCATGACCATCTGATTTGTCTCGACTGCGGTAAGGTCATTGAATTTAATGATGAGTTCATTGAAGAGCGTCAGAAAAACATCGCTGAACGCTATGGGATTAAGCTCTCAAACCACAGTCTTTATTTATATGGTCACTGTGCTGATGGTGATTGCCGTGAAGATAGCGCATTTCATGATGAGAAAGCACGATAACTAAGCGCCAATAATGAAGTGATTGAAATAATCCGCTTTTGCTATTTGTTCATCTAAATAAGTTGTTCATCTGATAAGCAACCTGCCGATGAGTTCTCAAGATAATCGGCAAGTTGCTTTATCAATTTATTGCCCTCATGCTTCAAACGCAATTGTTAGAATTTAACTTCATCTATGCGGCTAAAACGTTTTCCATCAGCACTGACAGAGCGAATTTTCACATTGCCGCGGACATGGGGTCGTTGTCTGTCATTGTAATCCTGCCATGTTTTTCCATTATCCAATGAGTATTGGATAACCACTCCCGGTAATGCGATATTAGCTTCCAGTATTCCAGAAACAATTCTGCCACCCGGTACTGGCAAACGATACGAAATTTGGGCGTTATCCAGCTTAGCTAGCTCACGCTGCCCCATCAGATTGGCAAAGCGTTCCCAATCTTGTTGCAGGAGAGTCGTATCAACATAATGCGTGATTCCACCTTTGTACTCCCTGCCCTGCTGATAATTTTGTTCCCACTCTGCTCGGTGCCATGCCCGTTCTGCCAGCGGCAGTAAGCGTGGATAGATCATATATTCCATTTGCTCATCGGTACGCACGGTTTCACTCCATGATTGCCCCGACATACCATAAGCCCCCGGCCAGCGTTTATTACTATGAGTATTAAAGTGATTACCATCACGATCCAGCGAGGTTTCAGCATTTTGTGGCATATTGTTCGGGGCAAAGCTGAAAATTTTTGCCTCATCATTAAAGCGAGTTGCCCAATAGTAGCCCCGTTCTTTCGGATGGACTTCATATGGCATATCCAGGTAGACATAATCAGGGCTGGAAACAACAACCCGATAGCCCTTATTCGCCCAGTCATTGACAGAATCATAACCTCCCCAATACTGGGTATCCCAGAAGTTCACCGCAACATGTTTAGTGGCGAAATCTTTTGCCGATTTGGCATGTTTCAGGCCATCCTGCCATGCCTGCATGGTGCTGATACCGTGGGCATCGACGATTTTGCTGACTTCAATGGCAAAATAACTGGCAAGTTCATCAACATCTTTGATGACTCCTTGCGCTATCATCTTCTGACAAGCCTGAGATTTTGCCCATGGTTTGTCTTCGATTTTCTGGTTGATAATGCCCTTACCTGGCACAATCGGTTCGTTTTTATCCTGATATCCCGCTCCTAAACGAATATTTTTCGCCTCATCCCCACCAAAATGCCATGTGTTCAACGGCAGACCGGCTTCTTTATGCATGGCAACAACTTCGCTAATAACTTTATCGATAAACCGTTTTGAAGAATTCATACACGGGTTAAGATAACTGTGACGATCATAGAACTGCACGGAGGTTGTATTCGAGGTATCTGTCGGATCAAGCAGACGATATTCATTGGCTTCCTGCTCTTTGCCCTGCGCCATAAGCCGCTTATAACGCGCTTCCATCGACATCACTGCGGCACGAGCATGGGCGGGTATATCAATTTCTGGGATCACTTCTATCTGGCGAGCTTTGGCATAGTTCAGAATATCAATATAATCCTGACGGCTAAAATAGCCACTTCCCATATTGTTATTCTCTGGCCCTGATCCCAATTGCGGCAATAAACACTGAGTCTCACTCAAATCATGGCAACGTTGACTGCTGATTTCAGTCAACTCCGGTAAACCAGGGATTTCTAAGCGCCAACCTTCATCATCACTCAAATGAAAATGGAACTTGTTCAGTTTATGGCGGGACATTTGATCAAGCAGACGCAAGACAGCTTCTTTGCTATGAAAATTTCGCCCAACATCAAGGAACACGCCACGATATTCAAACCGTGGTGCATCTTTTGCCGTCAGTGTCGCAATCTTTGGAATACCATTGGCGGGAAGTAAGGAAAACAGCGATTGTAGACCATAGAATACGCCAGATTGATCAAACGCAATGATTTGTGTCCCTTTGGTGGTAATTTCCAATAAATACGCACCTTTTATTCGCCAAGGCTTAGTAAATTGGTTTGCGTTGATTTGAGTTGCTATTCGGTAACCGTTATCCGTTAAACTAATATCACGGGCTTTGAAACGTTCCCTAATCACGTTAATAGATTCGCCGCTCAACCCGCCCAACTCTAATTTCACTCCACGGGATAAATCCACATCTTGGGAGTAAATGGAAAGTTCTCTCGGTGTCGGAATAATCTGCCCTCGCAGTTTATCTTCACTGATCGTTGCTATCTGTTGGTTTTTTGCAAAGCGGTTTTCAGGCGTCATCAGGATATTGTTATCCGTTGTGGTCCGTTTCCACTGTTCACCTTCCAGATCAGATAAAAATTTGCTGATGTTTTCAGTATCGGTACTTACCAAGACCTTGGGCGTGGTATCACCGGAAGTTGCATACCAACGCGGCATAAAATCTGTACTGTAAATCTGCCAATATTCACCAATAATCGGTAGCACGACTTTTTCATTGGCTTTGATACCCGTAAATTTTTTCGTCGGTTCCAGTTTATGTAAATCACCCGTAATATGGGTGATTTTATATTGATCATTGTCCAGTTTCAGTATTTGGCGAATACTGTGAAAATAGAGTGCCCAATCAGAAGAATTGATTGCCTGATCACCATTGCTCAAGATGATGTTGACCCGATTACAGGCCGCCGAATCAGCGCCAAGAATGGCACACTCTGTACCATGTGAACCAGCTTGATTATCAATGACTTTGAAATTGACTTTCAACTGACTGAGTAAATCCACGATCTGTTGTGATGACATTGGATTTTGCGGCAACATTGCCGATGTCATTTCTGTATGAGCGCTGCCTATAAATCCAACTGCCGTGATAAATGCTGCCAAGGTACGTAATTTAATGGGTTTCATAAATTACCTCGTCCGAACTTATTATTTTTTCGATGGGTAAATTTTTGGGCAAATAGTGTACAAATCTGGTCAGGCAATAACCCTATACAATATGGGACTATAAGGCAATTTTTAATCTTAGCGGAAGGAGTTAATTTTCATTACGAGGTTATCAAGCACAAAAAAGCGTGAAAATAATCACGCTTTTTTGTGCATGGGATGAGATTATTACTCTTGTGAGATTTTTGCCCAAGTATCGCGCAAGCCAACCGTGCGGTTAAAGCTCAGATGTTCAGCACTTGACAGGCGGCTATCAGCACAGAAATAACCTTCACGCTCAAACTGATAGGTTGTTTCCGGCAATGCATTTGCCAACCCTGGTTCTACAAAACCTTTACGGATCACCAACGATTCTGGATTGATAGTAGACAAGAAATCATCTTCTGCCCCCGGGTTTGCCACGCTGAACAGACGGTCATACAGATAGAATTCCGCTGGTACACCGTGCGCAGCGCTTACCCAATGAATGACGCCCTTAACCTTGCGACCATCAGCTGGATCTTTGTTCAGAGTTTGCTCGTCATACTGGCAATAAATTGTCGTGATATTGCCTTCCGCGTCTTTCTCAATTCGTTCTGCTTTAATCACATAAGCATTGCGCAAGCGCACTTCTTTGCCCAGCACCAGACGCTTATATTGACGGTTTGCTTCTTCGCGAAAATCCGCACGGTCAATGTACAGCTCTCGGCTGAACGGCACTTCACGGCTACCCATTTCTGGCTTGTTCGGGTGATTAGGCATCGTCAAAATAACTTCACCTTCTGGCATATTCTCAATCACCAATTTCACCGGATCAAGAACCGCCATAGCCCGCGGTGCATTTTCGTTCAGGTCATCACGAATGCAGGATTCCAATGCCGCCATTTCAACGTTGTTATCTTGTTTCGTCACACCAATGCGGCGGCAGAACTCACGGATAGCAGCGGCAGTATAACCCCGACGACGTAATCCAGAGATAGTCGGCATACGTGGGTCATCCCAACCATCAACGATTTTTTCTGTCACCAACTGGTTAAGCTTACGCTTGGACATCACCGTATATTCCAGATTCAGGCGAGAAAACTCGTACTGACGTGGATGGCAATCAATCGTAATGTTATCCAATACCCAATCGTACAAACGGCGGTTATCCTGGAATTCCAGTGTACAGATGGAATGGGTGATCCCTTCCAGCGCATCGGAAATGCAGTGCGTGAAATCATACATCGGATAGATGCACCATTTATTCCCTGACTGGTGATGCTCTGCAAATTTGATACGGTAGATTACCGGATCACGCATAACAATAAACGGGGATGCCATATCAATTTTGGCACGCAAACACGCTTTACCTTCAGCAAATTCACCGACACGCATTTTTTCAAACAGGGCCAGGTTTTCTTCTACGCTGCGATCACGATATGGGCTGTTTTTGCCCGGTTCTTTTAAAGTACCGCGATATTCACGGATCTCTTCGGGACAGAGTTCATCCACATACGCCAGACCTTTATTAATTAATTCAATGGCGTATTGATACAGGGTATCAAAATAGTCAGAAGAGTAACGAATATCCCCACTCCACTGGAATCCCAACCACTTAACGTCAGTTTTAATCGACTCAACGTACTCGATATCTTCCTTGACGGGGTTTGTATCGTCAAAACGTAGGTTGCATTGTCCCTGATAGTCTTGAGCGATGCCGAAATTCAGGCAGATCGACTTGGCATGGCCGATATGCAGATAACCGTTGGGTTCAGGTGGGAAACGGGTATGTACGGATGTATGTTTACCTGTTGCCAGATCTTCGTCAATAATCTGACGAATAAAGTTTGTCGGGCGGGCATCTGCCTCACTCATCGTTTTTTTCCTCAATGCAAAAAGCGCTTTAACATAACCCTCTATAATCTAATAAGCTGAACCGAGAAACAATACTTTGTTCGTGGGAAATGGCCGAATGGGTAAAGTTAGTGCGGAAAAGCGGGAGAACAGCTCTTATCTTAGCCGATTAAAGAAATCAGTTAACAAAGAATCAACAATAACTCATTCCCTGAAAAATAAGTCACTGGCAAAATACGATATACGTTTTATATATAATATAATTTAATTTTTCTGGCTATATGAGTATATCTTAAAGGCATTGATTCGCCAGACACATAATCTTCAGAAAATAAGTGAACAGTTACTTAATTATCATACCTTCCAGTATATCCACATAACTGGAAATTTCACCTTTTTTATTACCATTACTTCAATACTAAAAGCTATCTATATATCAATAGAGAATGAAAATGAACGATCTATCATCAAGCAATAAAAAGATGATTATAGCGATAGTCATTAATGAAAAATATATATCAAATCACTATACAGATGGATTTAAGGTAGGTGCCACATCATTTACATTAAAAATGGTTGACTATTTTATTAAGCAACAAATTTTTGCTGGATTTATTCTCTATAAAAGAGACGAATCTCTATTAGCGCCCAAAATTGAACAATCAAAGATAGATGGAATAAAATATATAAAAATTTTCTTCAATTTCTCGATGAATTCAGAGGATATCAAGCAAACCTTAACTAAAGGTTTACTCTTTCTTTCTATAAACAATCAGCAAGAATCCAATATTTTTGCTTATTATCAAACCGATACGCTTCTCTGTTATCATCCATCAAACTTTCCATGTGGTGTAACACATCATGGACCTTTTGTTGAAGATTTTCAGAGACACTATTCACAAGAGGAAGCTTGTCAATCATTTGAAAATAAAGATAAAGCTCTTCATCTCTATAAACAACAATCCATAGGTATTAATACCTTAATTGATAAAGGATATTATGTTATACAACATTCAAAACTACAAGGGGATTACTTAATAAGCAAAAGAGTTCACCGAGAAAAAATAAAACAAATTAACCCCCCCATGTTTCTCCACGAAAATTACGAATTAAAATCATTAAATCCTGACATAAGTCATTTCCTAAAAATGGATAAGAACGAATTTTTATTATTCACTGCTGTTGCCAGGCTAGATTATTTTAAAAATATAGAATTATTAATTAACTCATCCGTTAGCTTATTAAAAAAAGGCATTCCAACAAGAACATTAATTTTAGGTGATGAAGAAAAATATACTTTCAGAAGAGATATGCTCTACTCCATGATCCCCATAGAATATAGAAAATATTTTTTAATTTCACATAAACTACCACATAAAGAACTATTTAGTGTTTTTAATGCAGTAAAGAAAAAGGCTATTTTTGTATGCACATCACGCTACGAAACACTGGGTATTACTCCTTTAGAGGCAGCATTAAATGGGATCTATACGATAGTTCC
The DNA here is from genome assembly GCF_014467265.1 of Xenorhabdus sp. TS4. Taxonomy (NCBI): domain Bacteria; kingdom Pseudomonadati; phylum Pseudomonadota; class Gammaproteobacteria; order Enterobacterales; family Morganellaceae; genus Xenorhabdus; species Xenorhabdus sp. TS4. The sequence continues at coordinate 130,713 of NZ_NKHQ01000003.1, forward strand.
TAACTTAAGCTGTGTGGAAGCATCAACTTATTTCTCTTCAGAAGATAAGTTTGAATACGACATCATCTCACTGACGAAAAAAATAATTTCCATATATAATAAAAAATTATTCGCATTCGATATACAACAAAAAAATATCAATCCTTTACTATCAAAAGATATTTTTGAAGAAAGTGTTAATAGATTTTATGAGGAAATTTCAATAAGTTGCAATCATCCATTATCATACGTTATCTAAACATTATTTATAATCATAAAGATTAACAGTCTCAAGTAAATGAGCACACCAAGTGCTCATTTTAATTTTCATCAAGATCGTTACAACGATCACAATTACTTACTTATCTATAGCTTTTTCTTATTTTTCATTTAAAAATAAGTCTTGTTAATAGTGAAACGTCTCCAATAATATTTACTACAACAGGTGAGCATCATGAGCATATTCAGTTACTTACAGCGATTGGGAAAAGCACTCATGCTCCCCATCGCTTCACTTCCTGTCGCTGCGTTACTACTGCGGCTTGGTCAACCGGATGTATTTAATATCGCTTTTATTGCCAGTGCAGGTGGCGGAATTTTCGAAAATTTGCCTTTACTATTTGCACTAGGAATCTCTGTTGGTCTGGCGAAAGATAATAGTGGAGCGGCAGCGCTCGCTGGCGTCGTTGGCTTTTTTATTCTGACAAAAGCAACCACTGTTATTGATCCTAAAATCAATATGTCGTTTTTTGCCGGTATTATTTCAGGAATTGTTGCTGGCCACTGTTATAACCGTTTTTCTGAAACCCAATTACCCGAGTTTTTAGCATTTTTCGCTGGTAAACGTTTAGTCCCCATTATAACCGGAATTATTTGCCTTTTCCTTGCATGGATTTGCGGGCATATCTGGCCATATGTACAACATGGCATTGATCATTTTAGCCTTTTAGTTTCAAAAAGTGGTATGGCGGGATGGTTTGCCTATGGCGTTCTTAACCGTGCCTTAATTCCGTTTGGCCTACACTATATCCTGCATTCCGTTTTCTGGTTCAGCTTAGGTGACTGTATAAAAATTACTTACGATCTGGCTGGAGCAATGCATAACATCTGTTTGGCGCCTGATGTAGCACACTCGCTCACTATTGGAGCAGCGATACCAGGAATAGAAGGTTCAAATATTACTCAAGTAGCGAGTGACCTTACTCGTGGTGATCTCAATCGCTTCTTTGCTGGTGATCCCAATGCCGGGGTTTATATGGCCTGGGCCTATCCAATATTTATGGGCGGATTACCTGGTGCTGCTTTAGCCATGTATTTGGCTGCACCAAAATCACGTCGTCCTCAAATTGGTGGGATGTTATTTTCTGTCGCCTTAACATCATTCCTGACGGGGATCACTGAACCAATAGAGTTTTCATTCTTGTTTTTAGCTCCCATATTATATGTGTTACATGCAATTCTTGCGGGCGTTAGCATGGTAATTGCAAACTCTTTAGGTGTCTTGCACGGTTTTGGCTTCTCTGCTGGCCTTATTGATTTTGGCTTAAATTGGGGGTTAGCAACAAAACCATGGATATTAATCCCACTTATCATCCTGTTCTTTGTTATCTATTTCGTTGTCTTTACCTTAATGATCCGCATTTTCAATCTGAATACGATAGGCAGAGAACAGGAAAACTCTGATAAAGCAACTTCGGCATCTCAAGATAAAGAGGCTATCTCACACTATATCAGTGCGCTCGGCGGGCCTGACAATATTCGTACTGTTGATGCCTGTATCACTCGACTGCGTTTAACTGTAGAAGACAACACCCAGTTAGATGAGGCTCAATTGAAGAAATTAGGGGCTAAGGGAGTCTTAAAAATAGGTAAGCAAAGTATTCAGGTTGTCCTCGGGCCACAAGCCGAAAGCATCGCTGAACAGGTAAAAGTTCAGTTGAAATTAAGTCACTCTAATAAAACTGAATAATTTATACTTATAGGGATAAAAAGGAACGTGATAATGTTCCTTTTTATCATAGCGAGCACAGTCCATATGTCTGTTTTAAAAGAAAAATACACCAAAAAACTTATTTAATAATACAAAAAAACATCTTTTAAAAATGCTAATAAAAAGTCACAATATGACCTGTTAGTGACAAAAACTAGCCATATTGCCGATCTTATTTTAAGATTTAAAATATCTCAAATATCACGAATATCGTGCACAACTTATCTTCATTAACTTATTGAATGTTTTTTAAGAGGTAATCATGAGGCTAATCCCCCTAACTACGGCAAGTGATGTTGGCCGATGGTCTGCTCACTATATTGTAAGTAGGATTAAAGAGTTCAATCCCACGGCAGAACGCCCTTTCGTGCTTGGGCTTCCCACAGGCAGCACACCGCTGACAACCTACAAGGAACTTATTTCCCTGTATCAAGCTGGAAAAGTGAGCTTCAAGCATGTTGTGACATTTAATATGGATGAATACGTTGGCCTGCCGGAAGATCATCCTCAAAGCTACCACTCATTCATGTACCACAATTTCTTTAATCACATTGATATTCCAAAAGAGAACATCAATTTGTTAAATGGAAATGCGAAAGATATTGATATTGAGTGCCAACGTTACGAAAATAAAATTAAAGCCTATGGCAAGATACATTTATTTATGGGGGGTGTTGGTAATGATGGGCATATTGCCTTTAATGAACCGGCATCTTCTCTTTCTTCACGCACACGAATTAAAACACTGACCATTGAAACGCGGACTGCCAATTCCCGTTTTTTTAATAATGATGTGGAACAAGTCCCCAAATATGCATTAACTGTTGGTGTGGGTACTTTAATGGATGCTGAAGAAATTATGATTTTGGCAACCGGTATGAATAAAGCGCAAGCCCTGCAAGCCGCAGTAGAAGGGAATATCAACCATATGTGGACAATCAGTTGTCTCCAGATGCATCCAAAATCACTTATTGCTTGTGATGAACCCGCCACTATGGAACTGAAAGTAAAGACAGTGAAGTATTTTCACCAGTTAGAGGCCGATATCGTTAATGAATTCGCCAGCTAAACTGATTCAGGAGTTAAGATATCAATGTACGCATTAACCAATGGCATTATTTATACTGGATATGACAGGCTCGATAACCATGCAGTCATTATTGCAGATGGTTTGATTAAACAAGTCTGTCCGGTAAACGAGCTGCCAGAAGAGATTGAAAAACACGATTTACATGGCGCAAATCTCGCACCAGGATTTATTGACCTACAACTGAATGGTTGTGGGGGAGTCCAGTTTAATGAACAGTTGGAAGATATTTCAGAAGAGACTCTGCATACCATGCAGAAAACCAACCAGCTCTACGGTTGTACCAGTTTCTTGCCTACCCTCATCACCAGTCCTGATGAATTAATGATAAAAGCCATTGAAGTAATGCGCGCTTATCTGCAAAAAAATCCTAATCAGGCATTAGGGCTGCATCTGGAAGGGCCTTATATCAATCCAATAAAAAAAGGAACTCATAATACAGCTTATATCCGCAAGCCGACCCCTGAAATGGTTAATTACCTATGCCAGAATGCTGATGTTATTACCAAGATCACTCTCGCTCCTGAAATGGTAGAAAGCAAATATATTCAGCAATTCGCCGAAGCTGGCATGACTGTTTCTGCTGGCCATTCTAATGCGACTTATGAAGAAGCTCGTCATGGCTTCCGACATGGCATTACTTTCTCTACCCATTTATATAATGCCATGCCTGCGATTTCTGGCCGTCAGCCTGGGTTGGTGAGTGCCATTTATGATTCCCCAGAAGTCTATGCCGGCATTATCTGTGATGGAATGCATGTATCATGGCCAAATGTCCGCAATTCCAAGAGATTAAAAAACGAAAAGCTTATCCTGGTAACGGATGCCATCCTTCCTGCAGGGCTTGCTCCCGATGCCATAGAACAATTTACCTTTGCCAATAAAACAATATATTATCGAAATGGCTTATGTGTTGATGAAAATGGAACACTGAGCGGCTCATCAATCACAATGATTGATTGTGTTAAAAATAGTGTGGAGCATGTTGGTATTGCTTTGGATGAAACGTTGCGAATGGTGACACTTTACCCAGCCAGGGCAATCGGTATTGATAAACACCTCGGTACGATTGAATCCGGCAAAGTAGCGAACCTGACCGCATTTACTCACGATTTCAAAATCTGCAAAACCATTGTTAATGGAAATGAAATCAAACTACCGTGAGTATAAAGACTAATGAGTAATGAGAACGCACAGAAGCAAATTGGTAATATTGATCTCGTCAAACAGCTAAATAGTGCTGTAGTCTATCGGCTGATTGATCAGCATGGGCCAATATCACGCATCCAAATTGCAGAAGAGAGCCAACTGGCTCCTGCCAGCGTAACTAAAATTACTCGTCAGTTATTGGAGCGTGGCCTGATAAAAGAAGTCGAACATCAGGCTTCCACCGGCGGAAGACGCGCAATCTCCATTATTACCGAAACGCGCCATTTTCATACGATCGGAGTCCGGCTTGGGCGCCATGATGCAACCGTGGCGCTGTTCGATATGAGCGGCAAGATGTTAGTGGAAGCACATTACCCTGTGCGGGAAAATAGTCAGCAGGAAGTCGAGAGACGGATTATTTACGCCATTGAAAGTTTCATCGACAAAAACCAACGTCGGTTCCGTGAATTGATCGCAATTTCAGTTATTCTTCCCGGACTGGTTGATCCTGAGCAAGGTATTATCCGCTATATGCCACACATTAAGGTAGATAACTGGCCTCTGGTTAAGATCCTCAAAGAGCATTTCAATACCTTCTGCTTTATTGGTCATGATATTCGCAGCCTTGCATTAGCAGAAAATTATTTCGGGGCAACACACGATTGTGAAGATTCCATTCTGGTACGCATTCATCGCGGCACAGGGGCTGGTGTCATTGTTAACAATAATATTTTGCTCAACAAACGCGGTAACCTGGGTGAAATTGGCCATATCCAAATCGATCCTCTGGGTGAACGTTGCCATTGTGGTAATTTTGGTTGTCTGGAGACCATCGCTTCCAATTCAGCAATAGAAGCTAAGGTACAGCAACAATTACGCCAAGGGTTTCCAAGTCAGCTTGCCTTGGATAATTGCAATATCCATGCAATTTGCCTTGCAGCCAACGCGGGCGATCTGCTTGCAACAGAAGTCATCAAACAAGTAGGACTCTATCTTGGCAAGGCTATCTCAATCGCGATTAATCTATTTAACCCTCAGAAGGTGGTGATTGCCGGAGAAATCACTGAAGCAGAACAGGTATTGCTGCCGACTATCAAAAGCAGCATCAATACCCAAGTATTAAAAGCATTCCGCGAAGACCTCCCTGTGGTGGTTTCTGAGCTAAATCACTGTTCAGCAATTGGGGCATTCGCATTAACGAAACGAGCAATGCTTAATGGCGTACTGTTACAACATCTTCTTGGAGGATAATTTCCACCGTTTTAGCTGACTTTGTCGACAAAACGCTTACAAGACAAACAAACAAACGATTTTGCGCATATTTCTTTAAAAAAGCAGTTGACGCATCTGTCTGATATACGCATAATGCGCCCCGCACCGCCGATGAAGGCAAAGCGAAAAAAGATGGCTACGTAGCTCAGCTGGTTAGAGCACAGCACTCATAATGCTGGGGTCACAGGTTCGATTCCCGTCGTAGCCACCATCTTTGCGGGAGTGGCGAAATTGGTAGACGCACCAGATTTAGGTTCTGGCGCCGCAAGGTGTGCGAGTTCAAGTCTCGCCTCCCGCACCATTTTCTTCATCGGGTTGTACTTACGATGTGTTTTAGTAACGATTTTAAGTTTTAATGTGTTGTTTCAGGTGGGGTATCGCCAAGCGGTAAGGCACCAGGTTTTGATCCTGGCATACCCTGGTTCGAATCCAGGTACCCCAGCCATTTAACTGGAACAATGAGTTAAAACGATATAAGGTTAATTGCACATTCTGGGGATAACAAAGGCTGCATTGATAAGTCTCAGGTGGGGTATCGCCAAGCGGTAAGGCACCAGGTTTTGATCCTGGCATACCCTGGTTCGAATCCAGGTACCCCAGCCATATCACTGGGATTTATCACAAACATTACGTTTAACGTAAATGGCTACGTAGCTCAGCTGGTTAGAGCACAGCACTCATAATGCTGGGGTCACAGGTTCGATTCCCGTCGTAGCCACCATTTAAAAATTAAGTTGGGGTATCGCCAAGCGGTAAGGCACCGGATTCTGATTCCGGCATTCCCAGGTTCGAATCCTGGTACCCCAGCCAATATTTTTAATGAGTTACAACATGTAACAAATTGAAAAAGAATAAACAGTAAAAATATTCTTTAATGCAGAGGCCACCAATAAAGGTGGTTTTTTTGTTTTCCAACCGTCAAAATCTCCCATAAAAGCCACTTCAGCGATTACCAAATAAATAAGTATTCAGTTACCTACTTCACCAATTCAACAACACTGTTGGATAACAATAACACGCTTACTCGCTACCTATGATCCGGAATTTGCACTGTATGCTCGGAATACCCGCTGATATTCTTATAAAACCAACTAAATTAGCCCCATAAGGGGCTAATAGGAGATAATATCCATCACAGTCCCAAGGCATATTTCAGCGCAAGATTTTTCATGACTCCTGAACGTTGCGCTGCCATTAATGCCAGATTTCGTACCGTTTTTAACCCCGGTAAATCATGACTGAATGTAGTATGGAAAAAATCCATTCCCGCCTGCATCACTAAATTATCCGGCATTCTGCGACGCTGATAACGCATCAAGACTGCCAAAGAATCCCACTCTTCCAACAATTCTTTAGCATTAATCAGCACCTTGAGTAACACATCAACATCCCGATAACCTAAATTCACTCCCTGCCCTGCCAACGGGTTAATGGTATGAGCCGCATCTCCCAGCAAAACCAACCCTTCTTGTACGTAATGGCTGGCATGATGACGAGTCAGAGGAAATGAACCCGCAGCAATCGGGGTGGCTTTACCCAAGCGAGTGGGAAATGCCTGAAAAATTTCTCGCTCAAGTTGTGCCATCGTCATTGACTGCAATTGACGAATACGGGCAGGAGAATCATACCAAACCAACGAGGCCCATTGATCAAACAACGGCAAGAAAGCCCTGGGACCAGAAGGAAAAAATTGTTGCCATGTTGTATCTTGTTGGGGCTGGTCAGTCTTGACAGTTATCAACATACATGACTGGCGATATTGCCACCCGTTACTGCCAATACCCGCCAATTGACGGACTTGAGAACGGGCACCATCTGCACCAATAATCAGACGTGTGTCAATTTCCGTGCCATCTGCCAATGTCACCAGCCACGTTTTATTTTCATGCTGACGCTGCATAGATTGCAAAACAGTGGGACAAATCAATGTCAGGTTTGGATAACGTTCAAATTCCTGCCACAATGCCAGTTGCAAGACACGATTTTCAACCATATGCCCTAACTCTGGCAGCCCCAAACTTTCAGCGTCGAAAATGACGTTCGAATCATTTTGCTCCCATGTTTCCAACTTTCGATAAGGGGCACTGCGCATTCGCAGTACATTTTCCCATGCTCCCAATTGTTTCAATAAACCCACTGAAGCACAGCTGATCGCAGATATACGAACATCAGGTTCACTATCTGCATCATAAGATGCGGGAGGCTGGTGCTCCAATAATGCAACACGCCAACCTTCCTGCGCCAATCCCAATGCTGTTGCAGCGCCAATCATACCTGCGCCAACGACAACGATATCGAATTTTTGTTGTGGATTATTCATATTCATCACGTCATTAACTTATTGATTAAAATAGTCTACCGGAATTTTCCCTTTCCGACTGTGAATATCCGCTGTTACAGTCTGGTCACTGGTGCCTCAAATGACTACAATAGCCAGCAATATTATGCTAAATACACTGCGTGCAATATATTGCGCTTTTCAGTGTTGAAGCATCATTCCACTGGAAACACCGGATACACAAAATGTCGACGATAAAAAAACTGTATATCAAAACCTGGGGCTGTCAGATGAACGAATACGATTCATCCAAAATGGCCGATTTGCTGGAAACCACTCACGGTTATCAGTTAACCGATGTCGCCGAAGAAGCAGATATCTTACTCCTAAATACTTGTTCAATCCGTGAAAAGGCTCAGGAAAAAGTCTTTCATCAACTTGGCCGCTGGAAAGGCCTGAAAGATAAAAACCCTGAAATCATTATCGGTGTGGGTGGTTGTGTCGCTTCCCAGGAAGGGGATTACATTCGCCAGCGCTCACCTAGCGTCGATATTATTTTCGGGCCACAAACCCTGCACCGCCTGCCTGAGATGATTAATCATGTCAAAGGCACCCGCAGCCCGGTTGTTGACATCAGTTTCCCTGAAATTGAAAAGTTTGACCGGCTGCCAGAGCCTCGTGCCGATGGCCCAACAGCATTCGTTTCCATCATGGAAGGCTGCAATAAGTACTGCACATTCTGCGTTGTACCTTACACTCGCGGAGAAGAAGTCAGCCGTCCTTGTGATGATATTTTATTCGAAATTGCACAACTTGCTGCGCAAGGTGTACGTGAAGTTAATCTGCTCGGTCAAAACGTTAATGCCTATCGTGGTGCTACGTTTGATGGCGGTATCTGCACATTTGCAGAACTGTTGCGTCTGGTTGCGGCTATTGATGGTATCGACCGTATTCGCTTCACCACCAGCCACCCAATTGAGTTTACTGACGACATTATTGCCGTCTACGAAGATACCCCTGAGTTAGTGAGTTTCCTCCATCTGCCAGTCCAGAGTGGTTCTGATCGCATCCTTACCCTGATGAAGCGCGCCCATACGGCACTAGAATATAAAGGCATTATTCGCCGTTTGCGTAAGGCACGCCCTGACATCCTGATCAGTTCTGACTTCATCATTGGTTTCCCAGGTGAAACACAGGATGATTTTGAAAAAACCATGAAACTGATTGCCGATGTTAACTTCGATATGAGTTTCAGCTTCATCTATTCAGCGCGTCCAGGAACACCCGCCGCCGATTTGCCAGATGACGTCAGTGAAGAAGAAAAGAAACAGCGCTTGTACCTGCTCCAACAGCGCATTAACCAACAAGCCATGAGCTACAGCCGCGCAATGCTTGGCAGCACACAGCGCATTCTGGTTGAAGGCCCATCACGCAAAAATATCATGGAACTCTCTGGCCGTACCGAAAATAACCGCGTGGTTAACTTTGAGGGAACACCTGACATGATTGGTAAATTTGTTGATGTCGAAATTGTTGACGTATACGCCAACTCCCTGCGTGGTAAAGTCATTCGTACTGAAGATGAGATGGATCTGCGTATCCATGAGTCACCTGAATCAGTCATTGCCCGTACTCGCAAAGAAGATGAACTCGGCGTTAGCTTTTATCAGCCTTAATAGGCCCTAACATAGAGATAATCAGTGACACAAATAAACTCACAAGTAGCAACCCAAGAAATCTTTCTGGAACCCGCAGACAATCAACGTTTGATGAGCCTGTGTGGACCACTTGATGATAATCTGAAACAACTTGAGCGTCGTTTGGGGATTGAAATCAATCGCCGCGATAACCGTTTCAAACTGGCAGGTAAACCATTGTGTGTTAGCGCGGCTGCGGGGATCCTGCGTCACCTTTATGTCGAAACCGCTCCGATACGCGGCATGATACCGGATCTTGAGCCTGAACAGGTTCATCTCGCGATTACCGAAAGCCGGGTACTGGAACAAGCAGCAGAAAGCGTTCCTGAATACGGCAAGGCCGTCAATATCAAAACCAAACGGGGTGTTGTAAAGCCCCGCACGCCCAATCAGGCACAATATATTGCTAACATCCTTGATCACGATATCACGTTCGGGGTTGGGCCTGCGGGTACAGGAAAAACTTATTTGGCTGTCGCCGCGGCGGTGGATGCACTGGAACGTCAGGAAGTCCGCCGTATCCTGCTAACCCGCCCTGCGGTTGAAGCCGGAGAAAAACTGGGTTTCCTGCCTGGTGATCTCAGCCAGAAAGTCGACCCTTATCTGCGTCCGCTTTACGATGCCCTGTTTGAGATGATGGGATTTGAAAAAGTTGAGAAGCTTATCGAAAGAAATGTTATTGAAGTGGCGCCATTGGCTTATATGCGTGGACGTACCCTTAATGATGCCTTTATTATTCTCGACGAAAGCCAGAATACGACCATTGAACAGATGAAAATGTTCCTGACCCGTATTGGTTTTAATTCTAAGGCAGTCATTACCGGTGATGTAACCCAAATTGACCTGCCAAGGGGCCAAAAATCAGGACTGAGTCACGCAATAGAAGTTTTATCTAATGTTGATGAACTGAGTTTTAACTTCTTACATAGTGAAGATGTTGTTCGCCATCCGGTGGTGGCAAAAGTTGTTATTGCTTATGAAGCATGGGAAGCGACGGAACAGGAACGTAAAAAAGCGCTCAATGAGAAACGCAGACAGGAAGCACAATGAGTTCAGTCATATTAGATTTGCAAATTGCATGTGAAAACCCTGAAGGGCTTCCCAAGGAAGCGCTTTTCCAGCACTGGCTGGAAGGTGTTTTGCCACAATTTCAGGCCGAAAGTGAAGTGACTATTCGCTTGGTCGATGAGGCAGAAAGCCACGATTTAAACCTCACTTATCGTGGGAAAGATAAACCAACTAATGTGTTATCTTTCCCATTTGAAGCACCACCTGAAGTTGAATTACCCTTACTCGGTGATTTAATTATCTGTCGTCAAGTTGTTGAAAAAGAGGCAGATGAGCAACAAAAAACGGTCGAAGAACACTGGGCACATATGGTGGTTCACGGCTGCCTTCATCTTCTGGGATATGATCATATTGAAGACGATGAAGCGGAAGAAATGGAAGCTCTGGAAACAGAGATCCTAAAAAAAATGGGTTATGCTGATCCCTATCTCGCGGAAAAAGAATAACCATTGTCAACATTTTTATGTTAAACATAATAGTCTACGATTTTATATGGGGAATTTTCATTAAAACGCCATGAGCGACGACCATCCTTCAAGTAACGATAACCCTGGCCCTAAGAAAGGCTTTTTTGCGCTTCTTAATCAGCTTTTTCACGGTGAACCGAAAAACCGTGATGATTTGGTTGAACTGATCCGTGATTCGGAGCAGAACGACCTAATCGATCCCGATACCCGCGAGATGCTCGAAGGTGTCATGGATATTGCTGATCAACGCGTGCGTGACATTATGATCCCACGCTCACAGATCGTTACCTTAAAACGCAACCAATCTCTGGACGAATGTCTGGATGTTATTATTGACTCGGCCCACTCACGCTTTCCAGTGATCAGCGAAGACAAAGATCACATTGAAGGCATATTAATGGCGAAAGATCTGCTACCCTTCATGCGTACAAATGCAGAACCTTTCAGCATTGATAAAGTACTTCGTCAGGCTGTTGTCGTGCCGGAAAGTAAACGTGTTGACCGCCTGCTGAAAGAATTCCGTTCCCAACGCTACCATATGGCGATTGTGATCGATGAATTTGGCGGCGTTTCGGGGCTGGTCACAATTGAGGATATTCTTGAACTGATTGTGGGTGAAATAGAGGACGAATACGATGATGATGAAGATAACGATATTCGTGCTTTAAGTCGCCACTCCTATTCAGTGCGGGCATTGACTCAAATTGAGGATTTTAATGACGTTTTTGGCACCAATTTCAGCGATGAAGAGGTTGATACTATTGGTGGGCTAGTCATGCAGGCATTTGGGCATCTGCCTTCACGTGGGGAATCCATCACCATTGATGGCTACCTTTTCAAAGTGGCAATGTCTGATAGCCGTAAAATCATTCAGGTTCATGTAAAAATACCGGATGATGCTGGCGTTCCTAGCCTTGATAAACAATAAATAGGATCTGGATGAACAAAGCCTCATTAATCAGCTGCCAGCGGCTACGTGCTGCGCTGGCACTTTTCTTCGGAGCCAGTGGAACGCTGGCTTTTTCACCTTTTGATTTCTGGCCTGCTGCACTTGTTTCCCTCTTCGGCCTGCAAATCCTTTCTTTGAACAGAACAACCCGCCAAGCTTGCTTTATTGGTTTATGCTGGGGCCTTGGTTTATTTGGTAGTGGCGCAAACTGGGTTTATGTCAGTATCGCCGACTTTGGTGGTATGCCAACCGCTATCAATATCTTTTTAGTGATCCTGCTATCTGCCTATCTTGCCCTTTATCCCGCTCTGTTTACTGGTTTATTGAACCGCTTTTTTCCAGCTTCTAATAGCATCAGGCTGGTTATAGCCAGCCCTGCGCTATGGCAGTTGACAGAATTCTTGCGTGGCTGGGTGTTATCTGGGTTTCCGTGGTTGCAATTTGGTTACAGCCAAATTGATGGTCCGATGAAAGCTATTGCGCCTATTCTGGGGGTGGAAGGTATTACTTTCTTGCTGATGATGATCAGCGGACTACTGGTTTTTGCTGTCACCCAGAAAAAAATTTCCGCGACTATCTTCGCCATTATCCTGCTGCTGTTACCGTGGCCAATGAATCACTACCAGTGGTACACCCTACAACCAGAAAAAACCACTAATATTGCTTTGATTCAAGGTAATATTCCTCAGGCCATAAAGTGGGATCCCGCTGTTCTTGGAAAAACATTAGATATTTATTTGGATAACAGCCGTCCTTTCATTGGTCAAGTACCAATCATCATTTGGCCAGAATCTGCCATTCCTGATTATGAATATAACCAAAGTGATTTCCTGACTAAATTGGATAGCGTGTTGAGGAAACACAATACCAGTTTGATCACTGGCATTGTGGACGCCCGACCGACGTTGGAAGGTTATAAATTTTATAACAGCATTATCGTATTGGGGGATAAAATACCTTACCAGTACCCAGCACTAACCCGTTACGACAAACATCACCTGGTACCATTTGGGGAATTTGTGCCATTGGCATCAATCCTGCGGCCACTAGCACCTTTATTCAATTTGCCAATGTCTTCTTTTAGCCAAGGTAATTACATCCAACCCCAACTTTCTGTTGCCGGACACAATATTACTGCTGCTATCTGCTATGAAATTATTTTAGGTGAACAGGTACGTGATAATTTCAAACCTGACACAGAGTTCCTCCTGACCGTTTCTAATGATGCCTGGTTTGGACGTTCCATTGGCCCTTGGCAGCATTTCCAAATGGCACGGATGCGCGCTCTTGAACTAGGCCGTCCTCTGCTAAGAGGAACGAATAATGGTGTTACAGCAGTAATCAATCCGGACGGCTCCATTCAGGTTGAACTTCCACAATTTACCCGGCAGGTATTGGAAGCCAAAGTAACGCCAGCCACAGGAATAACCCCTTATTTTCGCTTCGGGAATTTACCAATATGGGGTACGAGCGTCCTGTTTTTCATCTTTGCTTTTATAAAGAAACGTCGCAAAACTTAATTTTACGCGATGCTCGACTTTAACATCTTATAACGTTGGCTTGTTGAAGCCAGTCGCGTTGACTTTTACCTTGTTTAAAATTGGCAAAAATACCCAACGTGTGAGAAAGAAGTTTTCTAGCAATTCG